>NZ_JBHVOS010000014.1:0-128106 GCF_042887685.1 Oerskovia sp. NPDC057915
ATCACCGCCCCCCCCCCCCCCCCGGCCTCAGGCGCCCGCGTCGGCTCTTCCGTGAGGCGGCCCCCACCCGGTGCCGGCCGCCCCCCTCACGTACTCGACAGCCGGCCGTCAGTCCAGGCCGGCCGCCCGCCACGCCGGGCTCACCCGCACCACGTCGCCGATCACGGTCACGGCCGGTGCGCGGACGCCGGCCGCTGTCGCGACGTCGGCGATGGTCGCGAGCGTCCCGACGGTCGAGCGCTGGCGAGGGCCGTAGCCGTCCTCGACGACCGCGACCGGGGTCTCGGGCGAGCGCCCCGAGGCCACGAGGGCGGCTGCGGAGTCGCGGAGCCGTGAGACGCCCATGAGCAGGACGACGGTGTGGTCGGAGGCCGCGGGGACCTTGCCGATGTCCTCGTGCCCGGTCAGGACGGTGAAGCCGCGCGACCAGCCGCGGTGCGTCACGGGGATGCCCACGGCCGCGGGCACCGACACCGCGCTCGTCACACCGGGCACGACCTCGACGGGGATGCCGTGCTCCTCGCACGCGATGAGCTCCTCGCCCCCGCGCCCGAACACGTACGGGTCGCCGCCCTTGAGCCGGACGACACGGCGTCCCGCGAGCGCGTGCTCGACCAGCAGCGCGTTGATCTCCTCCTGCGGGACCGGGTGGAAGCCCGGGGTCTTGCCGACGTCGATCACGACGACGTCGTCCGCGAGCCCGTCGAGCAGCGCGCGCGGGCCCAGGCGGTCGGTCACCACGACCTCGGCCTGCGCGAGCAGCCGGCGTCCGCGCGCCGTGACGAGACCGGGGTCGCCGGGGCCGCCACCCACCAGGGCGACGCTCCCGCGGCCGTGCGCGGCGGGCCGGACCGGCCTCAGCGGCAGCTCGCCCGTCGCGAGCAGGGCGTCGATCGCGTCGCGGACCCGCTGGGCGCGCCGTGGGTCGCGACCTGCGCTCACAGCGACGGTGATCTCCGTGGCGTCGGCGTCCGACGCCACGACCGCTGGGGACGAACCCGCAGCACCGCCGGCACCACCGCCCCCGACCGTGACCCGCGCCACCGCGGGCACCCAGGCGGTGCCGGCCTCGGCGTCTCCCGCACTCACGCAGAAGACGCGCAGCGACTCGGCCTCGGCCGCGACGGCCGCGTCGACCTCGGGGGAGCCGGTCGCGGTGTGCACGAGCCACGCGCCCTCGACGTCACCGGGCCGGAACGAGCGTGCCTCCCAGGCCACGGTCCCGGCCGGGCCGGACCCGTCGGGGCGAGCGGCGCCGTCGGGCAGGGGGGCGACCAGCGCCGCCAGGTCCTCGCAGACCTCCGGCGCCACGACGCGCACGTGCGCGCCCGCGCGGACGAGCGACCGGGTGCGTCGCGCAGCGACCGGGCCGCCGCCCACGACGACGACCGGACGGCCCGCGATCCGCAGACCGAGGGGGTAGAGCTCAGGGTTCATGCGCCCATCATCGCCCGAAAGCGGCGGCGGCCAGCTCACGCCGGCGCAGCAGCCACCCCGAGCCCTTGCTCGTCGACGTCTCCGGAGCCAGGCCCCGGCGACGCAGCATGGTCTTCTCGACCGGAGCGAAGAAGAGCAGCTCGATGACCATGCCGACCACGAGGATCAGCAGGATCGCGGTGAAGACGAGCGCCATGTCGGACAGCTCGCGGCCCTGCTGGAGGAACGCCCCCAGCCCGAACCCGATCCCGCCGCCGACCGCGATGATCTCGGCGGCCATGAGCGAGCGCCACGAGAACGCCCAGCCCTGCTTGAGGCCCGCGAGGTAGCCGGGGAAGGCCGCGGGCAGGATGACGTCCTTGATCATCTGGAACCGCCCCGCGCCCAGGACCTGACCCACGCGCCGGTACAGCGGCGGCACCTGGTCGACGCCCGACACGATCCCGTTGATGATCGAGGGCACCGCGCCCATGAGGATGACGAAGTACACCGTGGCGTCCGACAGCCCGAACCAGATGATGCCCGCGGGCACCCAGGCGACCGACGGCAGCACCTGGAGCCCCGTGATGATGGGCCCGAACGACACACGCACCCAGCGCACGCGCGCCACGAGGATGCCCAGCGGGGTGCCGATCGCGACGGCCGCCAAGAAGCCCAGGACGCCGCGCTCGAGGCTCGTCCCGAGGGCCTGCCACAGCGTGCCGCTCGCGGCGGCGCGCGTGACGGCCTCCCAGACCTGCTCGGGGCCGGGCAGGTTGTAGATGGGCTGGACCTCGAGCCACACGAGCGTCTGCCAGACGGCGAGCAGGATCGCGATCGCGAGGACCGGCGGGTAGACGGCGTGGAACGCCTTCGACCACCGGCTCGCGGTGGGCGCGACGGTCGTCTGGAGGGCGTCGAGGCCCGCCTCGATGTCGCTCACGTCCTTGGCGTGCCCGACGACGGCGCCTGTCTCGCGCGGACCGGTCGCGGCGGTCTCGCGCGTCTCGGGCGAGAGCCCGGACGCGTCCGGGCCGGGCAGGGCCTCGTCGCGCGGGGCCAGGGTCTCGGTGCTCTTCGACGTCTCAGACGGCATGGCGGCGGATCTCCTCACGGAGGTCGTTGGTGATCTCGGTCGCGAGGCGCGACGCGGCGGCGGCCTCGATGCTGCGCTGCTCGTCGGCCCCGTACACGTCGACGTCCCACTCGCGCACGATGCGCCCGGGGCGCGACGACATGAGCAGCACGCGCTGCCCGAGCCGCACGGCCTCACGGACGTTGTGCGTGATGAACACGATCGTGCGGCCCGTCTGCTCCCAGACGCGCTCGAGCTCGTCGTGCAGCAGGTCACGGGTGATCGCGTCGAGCGCCGCGAACGGCTCGTCCATGAGCAGGACGTCCCGCTCCTGGGCGAGCGAGCGCGCCAGCGCGACGCGCTGGCGCATGCCGCCCGAGAGCTCGTGGACGCGCTTGTCGCCCGAGCCGTCGAGGCGCACGAGCGAGAGCAGCTCGGCGGCCCGCTCGCGACGCTCGGAGCGGGGCACGCCCCGGAACTTCAGGGCGAGCTCGATGTTGCGGCTCGCGGTGAGCCAGGGGAACAGCGCGGACTCCTGGAACATCAGGGCCGCGCCGTCCCCGGCGACCTCCACGTCCCCCGTGGTCGGGCGCTCGAGGCCCGCGACGATGTTGAGCAGCGTCGACTTGCCGCAGCCGGAGGCTCCGAGCAGGCAGACGAACTCGCCCTGCGCGATGTCGAGGTCGATCCCGTCGAGCACCGGGGCGCCCGTCGGGGAGAACCGCTTGGACACGCCGCGCAGGCGGACGCCGGTCGTGGGACCGGTCTCGTCGCGCGGTGCCGTTCCGGTCGGGGTGCCCGTGCGGGCGGGGGACGTGGTGGTCATCGTGCTACTCCTTGCCGAGACCTGCGGCGGAGACGGTCGGCTGACCGGCCTCCTTCAGCACCTTGTTGAGCAGGCTCAGGTCGTAGATGCCGTTCAGGTCCGCCTCGGTGGTGGTCCCGGCGGTCACGCCGTCCTCGAGCAGGGTGTTGAGCGTGCCCGCGAGCGGGTCCGTCGTGAAGGTGATGTTGGTGAAGGCGCGGTCGAGGACCTCGTCCGACAGCGGCTTGCCGGCGATCTTCTCGATCTCGCCGTTGACGAGGGTCTTGGCCTCGTCAGGGTTGGCGTCGAGCCAGTCGATCGCCGCGACCTCCCCGCGCAGGAGCGCCTCGACGGTCTCGGGGTGCTCCTCGAGGAAGTCGGTGCGGACGATGAGGTGCGTGGTGAGGAACTGGCCGTCGTCCCACAGGTCCTTCTCGTCGACCAGGACGTGGGCGCCCGCGTCGAGCACCAGGCGCGAGGCCCAGGGCTCGGGCAGCCAGCCGCCGTCGAGCTCGCCGTTCTGGAACAGCGTGAGGGTCTGGGCGTTCTCGGTCGGGGTGACCGCGACGTCCCCGCCGCCCTGGATGTCGTTCTTCAGGCCGTTCTCGGTGAGCCAGGCACGCAGCGCGACGTCCTGGGTGCCGCCGAGCTGGGGCGAGGCGATCTTGGTGCCCTTGAGGTCGGTGGCCGTGTCGATCCCGTCGCGCACGACGAGCTGGGCCCCTCCCGACGTCGAGCCCGCGATGATGCGCACGGCCTCTCCGTTCGACTTCACGAAGTTGTTGATCGCGGGGTTGGGGCCGATGAACGTGGCGTCGATGGCCCCGGCGTTGAGCGCCTCGATCGCGGCAGGGCCGGCGTTGAAGACCTGGGTGGAGAGCGTGGTGTCGCCCAGGGCCTCCTCGAACTGCCCGCCTGCGACCCCGACGAGCGCGGGGGCGTGCGTGACGTTCGCGAAGTAGCCGAGGCGCAGCTCGTCGGCGGCGCCCGAGGACTTCTCGGGGCCGTCGGCGGCGTCGGACGTGCCCGTGGAGCAGGCGGAGAGCAGGAGCAGCGGCGCGACGGCGATCGCGGCGACCGCGGAGCGGGTCCGGGCGAAGCGGTGTCGTGACGTGCCGGCTCGGGTCGTGCGGGTCGGGCGGGACGACGTGTTCATGGTGGATCCTTCTGGATGGTCGGTGGTTGCCTGGCGGTGGACGTGTCGAGTCCCGGCAGCGCCGATCCGTGCAGTACGCGATCCGAGGGCCCGGTGGTCCGGGCCCCGACCTGCGGTGGTCGGGTGGGCCTCAGATCGCGTACTGCACGGGACGCTGCGAAGGACATCGCACGGCCGCCAGGGCGTCTCCGACCATTCCTGCTGCGAGGGTGCCGCCGTCCTGACCGTCGATCAGGAGGAAGGCACCGGTGCGGCGCGAGGTGACGTACTCCTCGGCCGCGACGGGTGAGGCGAGGCGCAGGGTGACGCGCCCGATGTCGTTGAGCTCGAGCGTCTCCGCGGGCTCGAGCTCGGCGGTGTCGAGGTCCAGACGCCCGACGACGTCGCGCACCACGGCCTGCACGGTGCGGGTCGTGTGCTTGAGCAGCACGCGGGTGCCGGGGCGCAGGGTCTTGTCGCTGAGCCACGCGACGGTGCCCTCGACGTCCTGCGTGACCTCGGGGGCGTCGGCCGCTGCCGCGACGAGGTCGCCGCGGGCGATGTCGATCTCGTCCGTGAGGCGGATCGTGACGGACTGGGGAGCGAAGGCCTCGGCGAGCGTGCCGTCGGCCGTGTCGATGCCCTCGACCGTGCTCTTCTTCCCGCTGGGCAGGACCACGACCTCGTCGCCCACGCGGACGACCCCCGAGGCGATCTGGCCCGCGTACCCGCGGTAGTCGCGGAACCGTTCCTCGAGGGCCGCGCCCTGGGGGCGCAGGACGACCTGGACGGGGAAGCGGAACGCCTCGGTGTCGGGCGTCTCGGCCGCGGGGAGCTCCTCGAGCAGGTCGAGCAGGCTCGGCCCGTCGTACCAGGGCGTCCTGCCGTCGGGCCCGCCCGAGCGGTCGACGACGTTGACGCCCTCGAGCGCCGAGACCGGCAGCGTGAGGATGTGCGCGACGCCGAGCGAGGCCGCGGCCTCGCGGATCTGGTCCGCGAGCTCCTCGTAGCGCTCCTGGCTGTAGTCGACGAGGTCGATCTTGTTGACGGCCACGATCACGTGCGGCACCCGCAGGAGGCTCGCGACCGCGAGGTGGCGTCGCGTCTGCTCCAGGAGCCCCTTGCGTGCGTCGATGAGCAGCACGACCACGTCCGCCGTCGAGGCGCCGGTCACGGTGTTGCGCGTGTACTGCACGTGCCCGGGGCAGTCGGCCAGGATGAACGAGCGCCTGGCGGTCGCGAAGTAGCGGTAGGCGACGTCGATCGTGATGCCCTGCTCGCGCTCGGCGCGCAGACCGTCGGTCAGCAGCGCGAGGTCGGCCGTGGCGAGGCCGCGGTCGCGCGAGACGCGCTCGACGGCGTCGAGCTGGTCCGCGAGCACGGACTTGGAGTCGAACAGCAGGCGACCGACGAGGGTCGACTTCCCGTCGTCGACGGACCCGGCGGTCGCGAGGCGCAGCAGGGTGCTCGTGGGGAGCACCTGGGGGTCGCCGGTGGTCTCGGCGGGCACGGCGCCCTCGGCGGGCAGCGGGTGCGTGGTGGTGGCGCTCACTAGAAGTACCCCTCCTTCTTGCGGTCTTCCATGGCGGCTTCGGAGATCCGGTCGTCGGCGCGCGTGGCGCCGCGCTCGGTGATGCGCGTCGCGGCGACCTCGGTGATGACGTCGTCGACCGTGTAGGCCGTGCTCTCGACGGCACCCGTGCAGGACATGTCGCCCACCGTCCGGTAGCGCACCGTCTCGGTGCGCACGTTCGCGGCCTCGGCGTCGTTGCGGGGCTGGGAGTACGGCCCGACGGCGAGCAGCATCCCGTCGCGCTCGAAGACCTCGCGCTCGTGCGCGTAGTAGAGGCTGGGCAGGTCGATCTTCTCGGCCGCGATGTAGCGCCAGATGTCGAGCTCGGTCCAGTTGCTCAGCGGGAACGCGCGGACGTGCTCGCCCGGCCGGTGGCGGCCGTTGTACAGGTTCCACAGCTCGGGGCGCTGGTTGCGCGGGTCCCACTGCCCGAACTCGTCGCGCAGCGAGATGACGCGCTCCTTGGCGCGCGCCTTCTCCTCGTCGCGGCGCCCGCCGCCGAACACGGCGTCGAACCTGTGGCCCGTGATGGCGTCGAGCAGCGGCTGGGTCTGGAGCGGGTTCCTGGTGCCGTCGGCGCGCTCCAGGAGGCGGCCGTCGTCGAGGTAGTCCTGGACGCTCGCGACCTCGAGACGGGCGCCGAGGCGCTCGACCGTGGCGTCGCGGTACTCCAGGACCTCGGGGAAGTTGTGGCCCGTGTCGACGTGCAGCAGCGGGAACGGCACCGGGGCCGGCCAGAACGCCTTGGTCGCCAGGTGCAGCATGACGACCGAGTCCTTGCCGCCGCTGAACAGCAGCACGGGGCGCTCGAACTCGGCGACGACCTCGCGGATGATGTGGATCGCCTCGGACTCGAGGGACTCGAGCTGGGTCAGGCGGTAGGTGGAGGTGGTCTCGGTGGTCTCCGTGGGGGAGGCCGGTGGGGCGAGGGGGGCGGTCAAGGCGTCGCTCTTCTCGTCGGGGTGCGTGGGGTGGTCGGTGGGCGCGGTCGAGAGGCCCGTGGTCACGGCGCTCATACGTGGAGCCCGCACTCGGTCTTGTCGAGCCCGGCCCAGCGGCCTGCGCGCGGGTCCTCGCCGGGGGCGACGCGGCGCGTGCAGGGCGCGCAGCCGATCGACGGGTACCCGTCGTTGAGCAGCGGGTTCAGGATCACCTGGTGGTCGGCTGCGTAGCCGAGCAGGTCGTCGAAGGACCAGGCGGCGAGCGGGTTGATCTTGACCAGCCCGTTCTTCTCGTCCCAGGTCACGAGCGGGGTGCCCGTGCGGGTGGGGGCCTCGTCGCGGCGCACGCCCGTGACCCAGACCTCGTACTCGCCGAGCGTGCGGGTCAGGGGTTCGACCTTGCGCATCGCGCAGCACGCGGCGGGGTCGCGCGACCACAGGTCCTTGCCGTGCGCCTCGTCCTGCTGGGCCACGGTGAGCTGGGGCAGGACGTCGACGATCGTGACCTCCATCTGCTGCTCGACGGCGTCGCGCGTGCCCGAGGTCTCGGGGAAGTGGTAGCCGGTCTCGAGGAACAGGACGTCGACCCAGGGGGCCTGCTGCGCGACGACGTGCGGCAGGACCGCGTCCGCCATCGAGCACGCGACGGCGATCGAGTCGCCGAACTCGCGCACGGCCCACGCGACGACCTGCTCGGCGGTCGCTTCGTCCGTGGCGCCCAGGCCTGAGCCGTGCAGCTCGGCCTGACCGCGCTCGACGATCGCACGCAGCTCGTCGGCTGTCCGCCGGGGGCGGGCGTTCTCGGCGCGGCGGGCGGCGTGCGCGGCCCGGGACGCGGTACGCGCCTCGGTGCGTGCCCTGGCGGCGGCGCGCAGCGCGGCCAGCGGGTCGCCGCCGGTCGCCGTGCCTGCGGTGCCAGGAGCACCCGCGGTGCCCGACGGCGTCGCGCCCGCCGCGCTCGACGCCCCGCCAGCGGCGGTGGTCGGCCCGCTCATCGCAGCGACTCCTCGTCCGCGCGGTGCGCCCACCGGGCGAAGCTCTCCTCGCCCTCCTTCTCCTTCTCGAACTGGCGCACGACGCGCTCGACGTACTCGGGCAGGTCGTCGTTGGTGACCTTGAGGCCGCGCACGGTGCGGCCGAGGCCGGCCTCCGCACGGTCGTCCGAGGTCAGCCCGCCGCCCAGGTGGACCTGGAAGCCGGGGACCTGGTTGCCGTCGTCGTCCATCACGAGCTGACCCTTGAGGCCGATGTCCGCGGTCTGGATGCGGGCGCACGAGTTGGGGCAGCCGTTGATGTGCAGCGAGAGCGGCTTCATCGTCGAGAGGTCGCCCAGGCGCTTCTCGAGGTCGTCGATCGCGCGGCTCGCCGCGGCCTTGGTCTCGACGATCGCGAGCTTGCAGTACTCGATGCCCGTGCACGCGATGGTGCTGCGGCGGAACGGGCTCGGGTTCGCGTCGAGGCCCTGCTCCTTGAGCCCGGACACGACGCGCTCGAGGTGCTCGTCGGGGACGTCGAGGACGAGCAGCTTCTGGTGCGGGGTGAAGCGGACGCGGTGCGACCCGGCGGACTCGGCGAGGTCGGCGACGGCCGCGAGGATGGTGCCCGAGACACGCCCCACGTAGGGCGCGGCGCCGATGTAGTTGAGGCCGTCCTTCTGCTTGTGCACGCCGATGTGGTCGCCCGGCTGGTCGGGCTGCGGGGCGGGCGGGCCGTCGGGCAGCGCGTAGCCCAGGTACTCGGTCTCGAGGACCTCGCGGAACTTCGCGGGCCCCCAGTCTGCGAGGAGGAACTTCAGGCGGGCCTTGTTGCGCAGGCGCCGGTAGCCGTAGTCGCGGAAGATCTGGACGACCCCGTGCCACACGTCGGCCACCTGCTCCTCGGTGACGAACGCACCGAGGCGCTCGCCGAGCCGGGGGTTCGCGGACAGGCCGCCGCCGACCCACAGGTCGAAGCCGATGCCGAGCTCGGGGTGCTCGAGCGCGACGAAGCCCACGTCGTTGATCTCGTGGACCACGTCCTGGGAGGGGTGGCCCGTCACGGCGGTCTTGAACTTGCGCGGCAGGTTCGCGAGCTCGGGGACCCCGATGTACTTGTCGGTGATCTCCTTGATGACGCGGGCGGGGTCGATCAGCTCGTCCGCCGCGATCCCGGCGACCGGGCTCCCGAGGACCACGCGCGGGACGTCGCCGCACGCCTCGGTGGTCTGGAGGCCCACGGACTCGAGGCGGCGCCAGATCTCGGGCACGTCCTCGACCTCGACCCAGTGGAGCTGGATGTTCTGGCGGTCCGTGATGTCGGCGCTGTCGCGGCCGAAGTCGCGCGAGATGTCCGCGATGACGCGCAGCTGCTCGGTCGTGACCGCACCGCCGTCGATGCGCACGCGGAGCATGAAGTACTTGTCCTCGAGCTCGTGCGGCTCGAGCGCAGCGGTGCGCCCGCCGTCGATCCCGGGCTTGCGCTGCGTGTACAGGCCCCACCAGCGGAACCGTCCGTGCAGGTCGTCGCCCGTGATCGAGTCGAAGCCCTCGCGGGAGTAGACGTCCTCGATGCGCTGGCGCACCGAGAGGCCGCCGTCCTCCTGCTTCCACTTCTCGTTGCCGTTGAGCGGCTCCTTGCCGTCGACGGCCCACTGGCCGTTGGGCCGGGCGACGCGCGCGGGGCGGGCCGGACGCTCGGGGCGAGCGGCGGCGTCGGGCGCCTGCGGGCTGGGCGCGGTACCGGTGGTGCTGCCTGCCTGCTGGTCGGCGACCGGGGTCGCGTCCGTGGTGGTGTGCGGCGGCGTCATCGTGCTCCTCGTGGGGGGACGTGGGCACGCGGACCGAGGGACTCAGCATGGAACGAGGGGGCTGAGGGCCGACCACGCGCACCCTTGGCTCAGGAAGATGGCGAGCGGTCGGCGAGGACGGCTCGGGCTGAGTCAGGCGCGGGTCAACAACAACAGCAGAAGCTGTCGCGGGCGCAGGCCGTCGACTCGTGACGTGCCGTCACGAGGAGGAGGTGCGCTGCCGTGGTCATGGCGGGAAATCTACAGAGGCAGCGGGTGAATGAACACCCCCTGTCCGCATGGTGGATGGGTGTCTCAGACTTCGGCGCCCTGCGGCGTGCTCGTCGAGGCGTCGGGCGGGGCGATGGGCGGGCGTGGGGCGGGCGTCGGACGAGCGTCGGACGAGCGTCGGGCGGGGCGATGGGTGAGCAGCGCCACGCCGATCTTTTTCCGACAGCGGCGTCAGCAAACTAGGATGCGGTCATGGAAATCGTCTACAACGTGTTCGCGGTCCTGCACTTCGTCGGCTGGGCCATCGTCCTCGGCGGCTACTTCGTGTCGCTCAAGTCCACCGCGCTCAACAAGGGCGTCTTCCACGGCGCCGCGACGGCAGCCGTCGCGGGCATCCTCATGGTCGGCGTGGCCGAGATGAGCGGCATGTGGGACGACGGCGGGCCCAGCATGATGAAGATCGGCATCAAGCTCGTCATCGCCGTGATCATCGCCGTCCTCGCGTTCGTCGGCGTGCGCCAGGGCGACAAGATCTCGCCCGCGCTCAAGCACTCGATCGGCGGCCTCACGCTGGTCAACATCATCGTGGCGGTCTTCGTCTGACCCCGGCATGCGCGACCCGGCGTCCTGGGCACCGCACCGGCCTGCCTGCCGGTGCGGACCGCCCGGCCAGGGGTCGCGTAGATTGACGAGCTCCCCGTACCCGTCAGGGTGCGGGGAGCTCTGTCGTCCCGGCTCTGTCGTCGAGGAAGTGGGTGCGCACGCGTGAGCGTCGTGGGAGAGGTCGTCGTCGGCCTGGTGATCCTGGTCGGGCTGGCCGGGATCGTGGTGCAGGTCCTGCCGGGCAACACGCTCGTGGGCGGGGCGATCCTCGTGTGGGCGGTCATGACGGGCGGGACGGGGGCCTGGGTCTGCTTCGCGGTCGCCGCCACGTTCATCGTCGCCGCCGAGGCGAGCCAGCTCCTGCTGGCGGGGCGGCACATGCGCCGGGCCGACGTCCCGTGGTCGACGCTCGCCTGGGGAGGCCTCGCGGGGGTGGTCGGGTTCTTCGTCATCCCCGTGGTCGGCCTGTTCGTCGGCTTCGTCGGCGCCGTCTTCGTGGCCGAGCTGATCCGCCGACGTGACCGTCGTGCGGCCTGGCGGGCGACCGTCGCGGCGCTCCAGGCCACGGGCATCACGATCCTGGTCCAGCTCCTGGGCGGGCTGCTCGCGGCCGCGACGTGGGGAGTGGGCCTGGCGGTCACGTGACCCGCCCCGGCCCCGCTGCGGGCGCCCGCCCGGCTGCCGGTGCCGTCGTCGGCGTCGAGAACGGGGTCCGGGTGGTCCTGGGCGGCAGAACCACCGCCACCTCGTCCTCGGCCCCCTCCGAGGGTGCTAGCCCTCGAGCCGCGGACGGAGCCGGTACTCCAGGCCGACCCGCACGGTCGGCCACTCGGCGGCCGTGATCGAGTAGACGACCGTGTCGCGCAGCGTGCCGTCGTACCCGATCTGGTGGCTGCGCAGCACGCCGTCGAGCCGGGCCCCGATCCCCTCGATCGCGGCCCGGGACTGCCGGTTGTGGAAGTGGGTGCGGAGCTCGACCGCGATCGCGTCGAGGTCGTCGAACGCGTGCGTGAGGAGCAGCAGCTTGGCGGCGGGGTTGACGCCCGTGCCCTGCGCGCTGGCCCGGGTCCAGGTGTAGCCGATCTCGACGCGGCGGTTGAGCGGGTCGATCCCGAGGAACGTCGTCACGCCCACGACCTGGTCGTCGGCGTTGCGTATCACGACCCACGGGTTGGCCGTCCCGGCCTCCCGTGCCGCGATCTTGTCCCGGATGTACTGCGCCATCTCCTCGGGGGTCGGGACCGAGGTGTACCAGGCGTTCCACAGCTCGCCGTCGCGCACGGCCTCGACGAGGGCGTCGTGGTGGTCCGGGTGCAGCGGGACGAGGCGCACGAGGGGGCCGGTCAGGGTCACGGGGTCGGCGAAGACGTTCACGTCCCGACACTATCTGCCCCGGCCGTGCCTCGTCCGTGGGTCCTGATGGTGGTCGCCGGGCGGCCGGTTGCCGAGAACGGGGCGTTGACCGTCCTGGGCGGCGGAACGACCACGACCCCGTGCTCGGCACCGCCGGCCGCAGCCGCGCCGCCCGGACGGTTCAGCCCACCGAGATCTCCGTCACGTAGAGCACGTTGCCGTCGAGGTCGCGCATCGAGAACATGGGCGGGACGCCGTCCCACCGCAGCAGCTCCTCGACGCGCACGCCCTGGGCCCCGAGCGCCGCGTGGTCGGCGGCGGCGTCGGAGGTCGCGAGGCGGATGCCCGTGTCCGTCCCGGCCTCCTGTCCCTGGCCCTCCTGGACGAGGGCGACCGAGACCGCCGCACCGGGTGGGGCGACCTCGATCCAGCGGAAGCCCTCCTGGAGGTCGCCGTCCATGCGGACCTCGAAGCCCAGGGTGTCGCGGTAGAACGCGAGCGCGGCGTCCTGGTCGCGCACCGGGACGGCGACCGTGTGCAGGCCCGTGAAGTGGGTTCTCGTCATGACTCCTCCTTCGCAGCGGGGCGCCCTCGACGGAGGGCGTCGTGGGGAGGACCGGCGCGGGGGAGCGAAGTCATCGGTCGAGCCCGTGTCCCGAGGGCCACGGGAGTCCGAGGGGCCGGGAGGTGCCGCGCGCCCCGAGCTCGTGGGGCGCGCGCCGATGCGGGGAGTGTCGGTGCGCACGCCTAGGCTGGGAGGGCTATGACATCGCTCTTCGAGAACCTGCCGCTGCCCGGATTCGACCTCGCGTCCCTCGGGGACTCGTCGCGCCTGCCGACCACCGCGCCGCGGTGGGACGAGGCGCCCGACGGCGGAGGTTCCGCACGCGGGTCCGCCCGCCCGGGGCGCGGCTCGGCGGAGCGCGGCTCGGCGGGGCGTGCCGACGCGGCGGCCCACGACGAGGACGGGCACCGCGCGGGCGGGTTCTCGCACATCGACCCGGACTCGCTGCTCGACGGCATGAACCCGCAGCAGCGCGAGGCCGTGGTGCACGCGGGCAGCCCGCTGCTCATCGTGGCCGGTGCGGGCTCGGGCAAGACGAGGGTCCTGACGCACCGCATCGCGTACCTGCTCGCGACGGGTCGGGCCCGGCCGGGCGAGATCCTCGCGATCACGTTCACCAACAAGGCTGCCGCGGAGATGCGCGAGCGCGTCGAGGCGCTCATCGGTCCTGCGGCCCGGTACATGTGGGTCTCGACGTTCCACTCGGCGTGCGTGCGGATCCTGCGCAAGGAGGCCTCGGCGCTCGGGCTCAAGTCGAGCTTCTCGATCTACGACGCGGCGGACTCCCAGCGCCTCATCACGCTCGTGAGCCGCGAGCTCAACCTCGACGTGAAGAAGTACCCGGCGCGGACGCTGTCCAACAAGATCTCTGACCTGAAGAACGAGCTGATCGACCCCGAGCGCTACGCGCGCGAGAGCGGCGCGTCGGCTGCCGACGGCACGCCCGGCGCTGGCCCGGCCAACGCGTTCGACCAGGTCCTCTCGGACGTCTACACGCGCTACCAGGCCCGCCTCGCGCAGGCCCACGCGCTCGACTTCGACGACATCATCATGACCACGGTCAACCTCCTGCAGGCCTTCCCGGCCGTCGCGGAGCACTACCGTCGCCGGTTCCGGCACGTGCTGGTCGACGAGTACCAGGACACCAACCACGCCCAGTACGTCCTGGTCCGTGAGCTCGCGGGGGCGAGCGCCCCGGAGGCTCAGAGCGAGGACGGCACGTGGGCCCCGGGCACCATCCCGCCCGGCGAGCTCACGGTCGTGGGTGACGCCGACCAGTCGATCTACGCGTTCCGTGGGGCCACGATCCGCAACATCCTCGAGTTCGAGGCCGACTACCCGAACGCCCGCACCATCCTGCTCGAGCAGAACTACCGCTCGACGCAGAACATCCTCTCGGCCGCGAACGCCGTGATCTCGCGCAACATCGACCGCAAGCCCAAGCGCCTGTGGACGGACGCGGGGGCGGGCGTCAAGATCATCGGCTACGTCGCGGACAACGAGCACGAGGAAGCGCGCTTCATCGCCGAGGAGATCGACCGCCTCGGCGACTCGGACGGCGTGCGCCCGGGCGACGTCGCGATCTTCTACCGGACCAACGCGCAGTCCCGTGCCCTCGAGGAGGTGCTGATCCGCGTCGGTCTGCCCTACAAGGTCGTGGGCGGCACGCGCTTCTACGAGCGGCGCGAGATCAAGGACGCGATCGCCTACCTGCGGGCCGTCGCGAACCCGGACGACGACGTGAACCTGCGCCGCATCCTCAACGTGCCCAAGCGCGGTCTCGGCGACCGCGCGGAGGCCCTGGTCGCCGCGTTCGCCGAGCGCGAGCGCATCTCGTTCGCCGCGTCGCTCGACCGGGCCGAGGAGATCCCGGGCATGACGACCCGGACCCTGAACCCGCTGCGCACGTTCCGCGAGCTGTTCCACGGGCTGCTCGACCTGTACGCGACGGGCGCGACTCCCGCGGAGATCCTCGGTGCCGTCCTCGACCGCTCGGGCTACCTCGCCGAGCTGCGGGCCAGCGACGACCCGCAGGACGGGTCGCGCGTCGAGAACCTCGCCGAGCTGCACGCGGTCGCGAGCGAGTTCACCGAGCTCGAGCCCGAGGGGACCCTCACGGACTTCCTGGAGCGGGTCTCGCTCGTCGCGGACTCGGACCAGATCCCGTCGAGCGACGACGAGGGGCACGAGGGCAAGCCCGTCGTGGACCCTGGCGTCGTGACGCTCATGACGCTGCACACGGCCAAGGGCCTCGAGTTCCCCGTGGTGTTCCTGAGCGGCATGGAGGACGGCACGTTCCCGCACATGCGCTCGCTGCACGACGAGAGCGAGCTCGCCGAGGAGCGACGTCTCGCGTACGTCGGCATCACGCGCGCCCGGGAGCGGCTCTACATCTCGCGCTCCGCGGTGCGCTCGGCGTGGGGCATGGCCAACGAGTTCCCGCCCAGCCGGTTCCTCGACGAGATCCCCGAGGACCTGTGGGACTGGCGCCGCAAGGAGTCGTCCATGGCGACCCTGCGCGGTCCGGGCGGCTACACGGGCGGGTGGGGCTCGTCATCGGGCGGCTCGCGCGGCGGGTCGGGGACCGGCTACGGCTCGGGGGGGTCGGGCTCGCGCAACGGCGCGGTCCGCACGCGCTCGGTCACGCCCAACCCGGACGGGCCGAAGTTCGGCTCGGCGACCCCGCGCAAGGAGGGGGACATCCCCTCGCTCGCGATCGGCGACAAGGTCACGCACGACGCCTACGGGCTCGGCACGGTCGTCGCGGTCGAGGGTGCGGGTACCAACGCGGTCGCCAAGATCGACTTCGGGGCCGACGGCACCAAGCGCCTCCTGCTGCGCTTCTCGCCCGTCACCAAGCTCTAGAGGCCCGACGGCGGCCCGCACGTCGGGTCGTCGGCCCGCGCCGGGTGATCGGCGCGGGATCGCGACCGGGCGCACGGCCCGGCTGCGCGCCCGGCCGGGCCCGTGCCCGGCGCCGCGTGCCCGCCCTGGGCGAGCGGCGCCGTCGGGCAGGTCAGGGCCCCTTTCCCGGCCGCACCCTGCCACCCGTGCGGTGCGCCACGCCGGGCGTCGTGGCGCCCGTGGACACCCCTGCGGTGTGGCCAACGAGACAGCGCCGGGCCGGGGCGACGGGCTGCTCCGGGTAGGTCTCGGCGTGTCGCCGGGCTACCCTGTGACGGGATGTCTCGATGTCGAGACATCGGTAGGCCGGTCAGGCAGTCAGATGGAAGGACGACACAGGGTGGACCTGTTCGAATACCAGGCGCGCGACATCTTCGAGAAGCACGGCGTGCCCGTGCTGGGCGGCGTGGTCGCCACGACCCCCGAAGAGGCTCGCGAGGGCGCTGAGAAGCTCGGTGGCGGGACCGTGGTCGTCAAGGCCCAGGTCAAGACCGGAGGACGTGGCAAGGCGGGCGGCGTCAAGCTCGCCCACTCGCCCGAGGAGGCCGCCGAGAAGGCGTCCGAGATCCTCGGCATGGACATCAAGGGCCACACGGTCCACCGCGTCATGATCGCGGCCGGCGCGAAGATCGCCGAGGAGTTCTACTTCTCGGTGCTCCTCGACCGGGCCAACCGCTCGTACCTCGCCATGGCGAGCGTCGAGGGTGGCATGGAGATCGAGGTCCTCGCGGTCGAGCGCCCCGAGGCGCTCGCGAAGGTCGCCGTGGACCCGACCGTCGGCATCGACCAGGCGAAGGCCGACGAGATCGTCGCCGCCGCCGGGTTCGCCGACGACATCAAGGCGCAGGTCGCCGACGTCATCCAGAAGCTGTGGACCGTCTACAAGGAGGAGGACGCGACCCTGGTCGAGGTCAACCCCCTGGTCCGCACCGAGGACGGCTCGATCGTCGCGCTCGACGGCAAGGTGACCCTCGACGAGAACGCCGGGTTCCGCCACGCGGACCACGCCGAGCTCGAGGACAAGGACGCGGCCGACCCTCTCGAGGCCAAGGCCAAGGAGAACGACCTCAACTACGTCAAGCTCGACGGCCAGGTCGGCATCATCGGCAACGGTGCGGGGCTCGTCATGAGCACGCTCGACGTCGTCGCCTACGCGGGTGAGCAGCACGGCGGCGTCAAGCCCGCCAACTTCCTCGACATCGGCGGCGGCGCGTCCGCAGCCGTCATGGCCGCGGGCCTGGACGTCATCCTCAACGACGAGCAGGTCAAGAGCGTGTTCGTGAACGTCTTCGGCGGCATCACGGCGTGCGACGAGGTCGCCAACGGCATCGTCCAGGCGCTCGCGATCCTCGGCGACGAGGCGAACAAGCCGCTCGTCGTCCGTCTCGACGGCAACAACGTCGAGGAGGGGCGCGCGATCCTCGCCCAGGCGAACCACCCGCTCGTCACCCTGGCCGAGACGATGGACGGCGGCGCCGACAAGGCTGCCGAGCTGGCCAACGCCGCTTCCTGACCGAGACCCGAGAGAGAAAACAGACAGACATGGCAATCTTCATCAACGAGGACTCCAAGGTCATCGTCCAGGGCATGACGGGTTCGGAGGGCCAGAAGCACACGACGCGCATGCTGGCCTCCGGCACCAACATCGTGGGCGGCGTGAACCCGCGCAAGGCCGGCACCTCGGTCTCCTTCCCGAAGGGTGAGGGCACTGTCGACGTCCCCGTCTTCGGGTCCGTCTCCGAGGCCATCGCCGCCACGGGCGCCGACGTCTCCGTGATCTTCGTGCCCCCGGCGTTCACGAAGTCCGCGGTCGTCGAGTCCATCGAGGCCGGCATGCCGCTGACCGTCATCATCACCGAGGGCGTCCCGGTCGCGGACTCCGCGGAGTTCTTCACCCTGGCCGAGGCCAAGGGCGTCCGTCTCATCGGCCCCAACTGCCCGGGCATCATCAGCCCCGGGAAGTCGAACGTCGGGATCATCCCGGCCGACATCACGGGCCCCGGCAAGATCGGGCTCGTCTCGAAGTCCGGCACGCTGACCTACCAGATGATGTACGAGCTGCGTGACTTCGGCTTCTCGACCGCGATCGGCATCGGTGGCGACCCGATCATCGGCACCACGCACATCGACGCCCTCGCGGCGTTCGAGGCGGACCCCGACACCGAGGCGATCGTCATGATCGGCGAGATCGGTGGCGACGCCGAGGAGCGTGCCGCGGCGTACATCCAGGCGCACGTGACCAAGCCGGTCGTCGGCTACGTCGCGGGCTTCACGGCCCCCGAGGGCAAGACCATGGGTCACGCGGGCGCCATCGTGTCCGGCTCCTCGGGCACCGCGCAGGCCAAGAAGGAGGCCCTCGAGGCTGCAGGCGTCAAGGTCGGCAAGACGCCGTCCGAGACGGCCGCGCTCATGCGCGAGATCCTCTCCTGACCACGCCCCGCTGAGCACCCGCTCAGCATGCCCGACGGCGCCCGGCCACCATTCGGCCGGGCGCCGTCGGCGTACCCTGTTCTTCCTGGACACGCCGGGCCAGGTGCGCGGATCGCGGGCGCGCCGCCCGACCTGCACCGCCAGGGCCGACCGATCGACGACGATGGAGACCATGACCACGCCCACCCAGTCCGTCGCCGGGCGACGGGCACCCCGCACGGTCGAGGAGCCCGCCCGCGGTCCTCGTCGTCCCCTCGAAGCCCCTCGGCGCTGGATCTCGGGCGTGGTCGCCGCGCTCCAGGCGCTCGCCCTCTCGCTGGCCGTGGTGATCCTCCCGGCGGTCGCGGCGTTCCTCGCGTCCTCCGCAGGTCCGGGCGAGGGTGACGCCGGGGGCTGGGGGCAGTCGGTGTCGGTCGCCGCCGGTTTCTGGCTCCTGGCGCACGGGGTCCCGCTCGCGGCCGCCGGCACCTCGATCACGATGGTGCCGCTCGGCCTCACGTTCCTCGTCGTCTTCACGTGCTTCGCGTCGGCCCGTCGCTCGGCGCACACCGCGACGTCGTCGTGGGCCGTCGGCGTCGGGGTCTACGCGGTCGCCACGCTCGTCATCGCGCTGCTCGCGGGGTCGGCGCCGGGGTGGGACGTCCTGTTCGCCCTGCTGGGTGGCGCGGTCGTCGCGGGGATCGGCCTCGGTGCCGGGATCCTGTCGCGCCCCGACGCCCCCAGGGTCGCCGACCTGACTGCGGTCCTCGACCCGTACGTCCCGCCCGTCGTGCGGCTCGGCGCCCGCGCGGGCCTGCTGGGCCTGGCGCTGCTGGTCGGGCTGTCGAGCGTCGTGGTCGGCGCCTGGGTCGTCGCCGGTCGGGCGACGTCGGGAGACATCGTCGTCGGCCTCGCGCCGGGCCTGCTCGGGGGGCTGATCCTGGCCGTCTCGCAGCTCGCGGTCGTGCCGAACCTGGTGCTCTGGGTGAGTTCCTGGATCGCCGGACCCGGCTTCGTGGTGGGCGAGGGGAGCAGCTTCACGACCAGCGCCTCGGAGCCCGGCGCGCTGCCCGCCGTGCCGCTCCTCGGCGCCCTGCCCGGACCCGAGTGGACGACGGTCCTCGCGTCGTTCGCCCCCGTTCTCGTCGTGGTCCTGGGCGTCGTGGCGGGGGTGTTCGTCTGGCGCCGGTGCGGGCGCCACGACGCCCGCTGGGCGGACCTCGGCCTCGCGCTGGCAGGCGTCGCCCTGAGCGCGGGACTGCTCGTGGTGGTGCTGCAGGTCCTGGCGGGCGGCGCCGTCGGCCCGGGGCGCATGGCCCACGTGGGCGCGCCGCCGCTGCTCGCCGGGGGCATCGTCGCCGCGGAGATCGCGGGTGGCGCGGCGCTCGCGCTGGCGTGGGGCAAGGCGGCCGTCACCGAGCGGGTGCGTCACCGTCACGACGACACCGCTCCCGACGACACCGCCCCCGAGGACGCCGCCGCGCCCGTCGACTGATCTCCCCGGGCGCGGCGGACCGGCGACCGTTGCCGGCCTGGCCTACCGACCCAGCCGGTCCTTCGTCCACTGCTCGCGCGCCTGCTCGTACTGCACGGCGCACTCCTGCTGCGCCGAGACCGTGATGGCACCGTCGAGGCACTGCTGGTTGTCGAGCTCGACGTCCCACATCGCGAGGCCGCCGAGCATCGACAGGGACATGGTCGCGGTCAGGCCCAGCCCGACGGCGACCGCGGGCAGCAGCGCCCCGCCCAGGCGGGCGCGCCACACCGCACGCATCGCGCGGACCCCGAACACGATCGTCACGACCGCGAAGAAGAGGCTCGAGACCCGCCACGGGAACGCGAGCGAGCTCGTGACGAGCGTGACGAGCATGAGCAGCCCGAAGTGCAGCACCTGCCGCGTGGTCGCGCGCAGCGTGTCGGGGTCGACGGGCACGGGCGGCTCGCCCGGTGCGGGCGGGCCGCCGCCGGTGCGGCCGGGACGGACCTGACCGGGCGCGGCGTCGTGGGCGGGAGGAACCGGGGGCCCCTGCACCGGGGGAGGGGTGGGCTTCCGCGCCTCGTCGGTCGGCTTCTGGCCGGGACGTGGGGGCGCGTACGGGTTGCCCATGGGCAGCTCCTCGGTGCTTCGCGGGTGGCACCGGGCGGAACCGGCCCGCGGGTCCCGCCCCAGGGGCGGACGAGCAGACCGGCGCCTCTCCGGCGCGGACTAGGGTGGTACCTGGCTTTTCTCCCCCATTCTCCACCACTGCCGACGCCTCCGAGGAGCACCGTGCGCACACCTTCCGGTCAGCCCATCGACACGACGAGCGCGGCGCGGGTCGTCGTCCTGGTCTCGGGGGCGGGCAGCAACCTCGCGGCGCTGCTCGCGGCGCACGAGGACCCCGCCTACGGGGCACGGGTCGTGGGAGTCGTGACGGACAAGCCGGGCGCGGGCGCGCTCGACCTGGCACGCCAGGCGGGGGTCGCGTCGGTCGTCGTGGCACCGGGCGACTTCGCGGACCGCGACGCGTGGAACGACGGCGTCGCGGAGGCCGTCGCGGTCTTCTCGCCCGACCTCGTGGTCCTCGCGGGCTTCATGCGCATCCTGAGCCCGGCGTTCGTGGACCGTTTCGCGGGCCGGACGATCAACACCCACCCGGCGCTCCTGCCGTCGTTCCCGGGGGCGCACGGGGTCCGCGACGCGCTCGCGTACGGCGTCAAGGTCACGGGCTGCACGGTCCACGTGGTCGACACGGGCGTGGACACGGGGCCGATCATCGCGCAGGCGGCCGTGACGGTCGAGGACTCGGACGACGAGCAGGCGCTGCACGAGCGCATCAAGGTCGCCGAGCGGGCGCTGCTCGTCGAGACGGTCGGGCGCGCTGCGCGCGAGGGCCTGCGGGTCGAGGGGCGCCGGGCGCTGCTGGGGTGAGCCGCGCGAGGTGGCGGCAGGTCTAGCGTCGAGAGGGTGATCCTGGACGGGGGCGCTGAAAAGGTGGGGTGCGCAGGGCGCGCCGTCGGGCAGGATCGGACGGTCGCCCGGCGCAGCGCCGCGCGACACCCGTCAGGAGGCCGTCCGTGCAGCTCCCGTTCACCTACGAGGTCACCAAGTACGACCCCGCGACGCGGACCGTCAACCCGGACGGGACGGTCGACTGGGACGAGCGGCCGGACGCCGACGGCTCGATCGAGGACGCCTACGTCGACGCGGTCTCGATCATCGCGCGCGAGCTCGGGGTCGAACGGCTGACGCTGCGCGATACCGAGCTCTGGCACGACGACTCCGACCTCGACCCGGGGAGCGTCCTGGCCCGGCTCTTCGGGACGCGTCTCGAAGGCTGCTACGACGGCGCGATCGTGGACGTCGCGGGGGCCAGGCTCCTGGTGCGTGAGGCGCTGCGGGCCGAGAGCCTCGATCGACCTGCCCCCGAGGTCCCGACGCTGTGGTGCCGCTTCGAGGCCGAGGGGCGCATGTTCGTGCACACGGGTTACGACCTCTACATGTACATCGGGGCGTCCGAGCCGTGCCTGCAGGCGGTCGAGGCCGTCGCGGCGTCTGGCCTGTTCCCGGTCCGGATCCGGGAGTCCCCGTACGACCCGACGACTGCGGACGCGTGGGCGGAGCTGGCTGACGTACCTCCGGTCGACGAGACGTTCTGGGCGACCGTCGACGACTTGGTCGACGAGCGCGGGGGCGTGCTCGTCCAGGAGCACGCCGGGTGGAGCCGTTGGCACCGGATCGTCGCAGGCAATCCCCGGCCGGTGTTCCGCCCGCGGGCCATGGTGGAGGTCTGGCCGGACGTGTCCACCGACGTGACGGCGGTGCTGAAGGGGATCGTCGACGAGGACGACGACCCGCAACGTGACCTCGTCTACCTCACGGCGGACGGCGCGGTGCGCTGTGTGCGGATCGACGAGGACAGCCTGCCGGGGATCGAGCGGCGCCTCGCTGGTGCGGTCGGCGGGTTCGCCGTCCCGGAAACCGTCGACGAGGCGCGGCCGATGTTGCTGCACCGGGCGGCATGCCCAGATCCCGACGGGGTGGTGCGGGTTCGGGTCAACAGGTGGTGACGCTCGGGCACCGGGCGGACTGCTGTTGCGGCAGACCGATTGTCCCCACCTCTTGACCGGCCACATGATCAATGAGTATGTTGATCAACATAACTGTTGATCACGACGAGCAAGGCCGACATGACCCTCCTGGACGACTCCCACGACGAGACGGCCGCCGACCTCGACCGCGCGTTCCTCGCGCTGGCCGACCCGGTCCGTCGGAGCATCGTCGCCACGCTGTCCAGGGGGCCGGCCACGGTCAACGAGCTCGCCGCACCCTTCCCCATCACGAAGCAGGCCGTGTCCCGGCACATCCAGGTCCTCGAGACCGCGGGCCTCATCACCCGCACCCGGGACGGCCAACGACGACCCTGCCATCTCGATCCCGCCGCGCTCGAACGGCTCACGGCGTGGATCGACGAGTACCGGCTCACCGCGGAGCGGCAGTACCGCCGGCTCGACGCCCTCCTCGGGCGGCTCCAGGCGCCGTCGTCGGACCTATCGAAGGAGCAGTCATGAGCAGCACGCACCCCACGACCGTCACGGCGCCTCCGGGAACACCCTTCATCGAGGTCGTGCGCGACGTCGACGCCCCGCGGCCCCTCGTGTTCCGGGCCTTCACCGACCCGACGCTCGTCACGCAGTGGCTCGGCCCCCGCCGCTACGAGATGGTCCTCGACCACTGGGACGCCCGGACGGGCGGCTCGTGGGCCTACGCCCACCGTGCGGGCGACGAGGAGTACGGGTTCTTCGGCACGTTCCACTCGGTCGTCCCGGACACGAGGGCCGTCCAGACCTTCGAGTTCGCGGGTGCCCCCGGGCACGTGAGCCTCGACGAGGTCACGTTCGAGGACCTGCCGGGCGGCGGGACCAGGATCGTCACGCGCTCGGTCCACCAGTCGGTCGAGTCCCGCGACGCCATGGTCGGCTCGGGCATGGCCGACGGCATGAGCGAGGGCTACGACCGCCTCGACGAGCTGCTGGCCTCGGACGTCGTCGCCTGAGTTGTCGAGAGTCGTTGCGCACTACGTTCGAGAGGAGGCCATCTGGGGTCGGAGGCTCGCTCCGACCCCAGATGGCCGCATCTCGTGTGCGGCGCAGCGGGCCGGGTCGCGTGGCGCCCCGCCGTTCAGGGAGCCCAGGTGCCCGACGGCGCCACGCACCCAGGGCGACCCGCTCGCCCGGGTGCGTGGCGCCGTCGGGCAGGGGGCGGATCCTGGCGAGGCCCGCTGCGAACCGGGCGCGGTAGGATCGGAGACGGCCGCGACTGGCGAAGGTGGGAACGACCACCGGGGAGCGTCCGATCGACCTGTTGGTGCGTCGTCCGCCTGGGCGCCTGGGTGACCGGAATTCCGCGACCCGCTGACGACCCACAGGAGCCCCTCGATGTCCGCAGCCTCCACCTCCCCTGACCTCCAGATCGCCGACGACGCCCAGCGCCCCGTACGCCGCGCCCTGCTGAGCGTCTACGACAAGACCGGCCTCGTCGAGCTCGCCACGGCACTGCACGCCGCGGGCGTCGAGCTCGTCTCGACCGGCTCGACCGCGTCCACGATCGCCGCGGCCGGTGTCCCCGTGACCAAGGTCGAGGACCTCACCGGGTTCCCCGAGTGCCTCGAAGGGCGCGTCAAGACGCTGCACCCGCGCGTGCACGCCGGGATCCTCGCGGACACCCGCAAGCAGGACCACCTCGACCAGCTCGCGCAGCTCGAGATCGCGCCGTTCGAGCTCGTGGTCGTCAACCTGTACCCGTTCGCGGACACGGTCGCGTCGGGTGCCGGTCCGGACGCCGTGATCGAGCAGATCGACATCGGCGGCCCCTCGATGGTGCGCGCCGCGGCCAAGAACCACCCGAGCGTGGCCGTCGTCGTCGACCCCGCCGCGTACGGCGACGTGGTCGCCGCGGTCCAGGCCGGTGGCTTCACGTATGCCCAGCGCAAGGCGCTCGCGGTGCAGGCGTTCGTGCACACCGCGACCTACGACGTCGCGGTGGCGTCGTGGATGAGCAGCGTCGTCGCGCCCACCGATGCCACCCAGGTCGACGGCGAGACGGTGAGCACGGGCTTCCCCGCCTGGGTCGGCGCCACCTGGGACCGTTCCGACGTGCTGCGCTACGGCGAGAACCCGCACCAGCGCGCCGCGCTCTACACGAACGGCCACGGCGCCACGGGCCTCGCGCAGGCGAACCAGCTGCACGGCAAGGCCATGAGCTACAACAACTACGTCGACGCCGACGCCGCGTGGCGCGCCGCGCACGACCACGGCGACGCCCCGACCGTCGCGATCATCAAGCACGCCAACCCGTGCGGCGTCGCGGTCGGCAGCGACGTGGCCGACGCACACGCCAAGGCCCACGCGACCGACCCGGTCTCGGCGTACGGCGGGGTCATCGCGACCAACGCCGTGGTCAGCGCGGCGGCCGCCCAGCAGATCGCGGGGGTCTTCACCGAGGTCGTCGTGGCCCCGGGCTACGAGCCCGAGGCGCTCGAGATCCTCTCGCGCAAGAAGAACGTCCGCCTGCTCCAGGTCGACGGCGCCCCGAGCGCGAGCGTCGAGATCCGCCCCGTCTCGGGCGGGCTGCTCATGCAGCAGGTCGACCGCATCGACGCCGCGTCGGAGAACGGCGGCGACAGCCCCGAGTCGTGGGCCCTCGCGACGGGCGAGGCTGCGGACGCCGAGACGCTCGCCGACCTCCAGTTCGCGTGGCGGGCCGTGCGCGCCGCGAAGTCGAACGCGATCCTGCTCGCCAAGGGCGGGGCCGCGGTCGGCATCGGCATGGGTCAGGTCAACCGCGTCGACTCGTGCCGCCTGTCGGTCGAGCGCGCCAACACGCTCGGCGCCGACGGCGAGGAGCGCGCTCGCGGCGCGGTCGCCGCGTCCGACGCGTTCTTCCCCTTCGCGGACGGCCTGCAGGTCCTGCTCGACGCGGGGGTCAAGGCCGTGGTCCAGCCCGGCGGCTCGGTCCGTGACGACGAGGTCGTCGCGGCCGCGCAGGCCGCCGGCGTCACGCTGTACCTGACGGGCACGCGCCACTTCGCGCACTGACCCGTCCGGCTCGGCGCCCCGTTCGGGGGAGGGGCGCGCCGAGCATGCGGTTCCTGCGGGCCGAGCATGCGGTTCTCGTCCGGGTCGACCCGGACCCGGACGACAACCGCATGCTCGGCGCCGAGGGGCCGAGGGGCCGAGGGGCCGAGGCGCCGAGCAGGCGAGCCCCCGCCTCCTCAGACGACCGCGTCGCGCAGCTTGCGGGTCGGGTCGGTCGCGACCTCGACGTCCACGTGCAGCGCCACGTCGCGGTTCATGAGCTTGCGCACCTGGCCGACCTCGCGCGGTGCGTCGACCACGAGGATCGCGCGCACGGTCGCGAGCCGGTGCCCCTCGGCGTTGGTGCGGTGCGCTCCCGCGACGGTCTCGAGGTACAGGGCGATCCAGCCTTCGTGACCGGTGGCCCCGCCGCTCGGGTCGCCGCGGTAGACGACCTCGTGGAACGGCGAGGGCGTACCGAACAGCGCGATGTCGTGCCCGAGCTGCTGCGAGAACACGTACGGCGCGTGCTGGGGGACCGGCGCCAGCCCGAGCAGCGCGCGGACGGGCTGCGGCTCGGCGGGCATCTCGTCGATGCCGAGGAGGGCCCGCACGGTCGGCTCGGGGTCGTGCAGCGCCGCAGACCAGTGCCCGCCGGGCACGGGCCCGAACACCGCGTTGTCGCGTGTCGCGCAGTCGCCCACGGCGTACAGGCGGCGGAGAGCCTTGAGGGGCAGGTGCCCCGAGGTGCCCGACGGCGCCGCGACGGTCGGGGGAGCGACGCGCCCTGCGCTGTTGACCCGGATCGAGCCGCGCGGGTCGAGGGGGAGGGCGCCCTTGAGCCATGCGGTCGCGGGCCGGGCGCCGACCGCTGCCAGGACGAGGTCGCCCTCGATCGTGCGCCCGTCCGCGAGCACCACGGACCGGGCGCCCACCTCGGTGACCTGGGCTCCGGTGAGGAGGCGCGCACCGGCGTCGGCGTACCAGCGGGCCAGGTGGCTGCCGACCTCCGCACCGAGCTGACGCTCGAGCGGGGTCTGCGCTGCCTCGAGCACCGTGACGTCGCACCCGGCCTTCGAGGCGACCCCGGCGACCTCCGCGCCGATCCAGCCCGCACCGATCGAGACGAGGTGCGTCCCGGGGGTGAGCCGCGCGCGCAGGTGGGTGGCGTCGTCGGCGGTGTGCAGGGTGAGCGCGGCCTCCCAGCCGGCCGGCCGCACCGGTTCGGAGCCCAGGGCGAGGACCGCGACGTCGGCCGTGACGCGCCGACCCGAGCGGGTCGTCACCGTGACTGCCTCGGTGCCGGGCTCCAGGTCGACCGCGGGGTCGTCGAGCAGCGCCTCGTCGGCCAGGACGGTGACGTCCACACCGATCTCCTCGGTCAACCAGGCGGGCTCGGGGCGGGACAGCAGCTCCTTGGACAGCGGAGGGCGGTCGTAGGGCGGCACGCCCTCGGCCCCGAGGATCGTCACCCGCCCCGTGAAGCCGTGCGCCCGCAGGGCGGCCACGGTCTGGGCGCCGGCGAGGCCCGCGCCCACGACGACGACCGACCCGGCCGCAGGGCGCCGCGAGTGCGGCAGGACAGCAGTGGTGACTGGTGAGGGCACGATCCCTACGGTAGTCGGCGGTAGGCTCGGACTCGTGAACTGGTGGGAAGCGTGAGCGACGTCACCGCGCCCGGGCGCGGTCCGCACAACGGCACCCCGACGCAGCATCGACCGGGGGCGGCCCCCAGCTGGCACCGGCTCGACGGCGCGTCGGAGACCGCGGGTGCTGCAGAGGGTCAGGCGGGGGCCGCGGAGCCGCTCGCTCCTGTCGCCCCGCCCTCGGGGATCCCCCGGGTCTCCGGTGGCGACGGCGGGACCGAGTCGCTCGACCGACCGGCCACGGTGGTGGTGCCCGCCCCGCAGAGCAACCTCGCGATGTGGCTCGTCTTCGCCGGGGTACTTCTCGCGGTCGCGGTGACCCTGCTCGTCGGGGCGCGTGCCGGAGTGCTGGTCCTCGTCGGGATCCTCGTCGTCGGGGCGGGGGTCCGGGCCTTCCTGCCGGGCCCGGGACCCGTGGGGCTCACGGTCCGCACCCGGTGGACCGACGTCATCATGTACCTCGCCATGGCGGGTGCCATGGGCACGCTCGCCGTCACGGTCCCCAACGTCTGACGGCTCGTCCCGAGGCCGGGCACCGGGCTCGTCCCCGATTCCGGACACCCTGGTCCCGCCCGCCGCACACCCAGACAGCGCGAGGCCCGGTCCGCAGCAGCGGACCGGGCCTCGTCGTCGTGGTGCAGCGGCTGGTCAGGCCTTGGGAGCCGTGCCGTCCGTCGGCTCGGCGTCGGACCCCTCGGGTCCGGTCGTGCCGGCCTCGGTGGCCTCGGCGGACTCGACGACCTCGACGGTCTCGACCGTCTCGGTCACCTCGACGGCCTCCGGGACCTCCGTGGAGGGGGACGCCGCTTCCTCGGCGACCGCGGCGGCCGTCGCTGAGCCCGCTGCGCCCGCTGCGCCTGCGGTACCCGTGCCCTCGGCCACGACCGCGGCCTCGTCGACCACGAAGACCTCGTCCTCGGCCAGGAGGTCGTCCTGGACGGGGGCGAAGGCGAACGCGCGGTAGAACAGGGCGGCGATCGCGGCGCCCGCGAGCGGGGCGACGACGAAGAGCCAGAGCTGGCCCCAGGTCCACCCGCCGGCGAAGACCGCGGCGGCGAACGAGCGGGCGGGGTTGAGGCCCGCGTTGGTGAACGGCGTGGCGACGAGCAGCAGGACCGTGAGCGTCAGGCCGATCGCGACGGGCGCGAGCTTCGAGTTCGAGCGCTTGTCGGTGACGCCCAGGATCACGCCGACGAAGATGGCGGTCGCGACGATCTCGATGATGAGCGCCGACCAGATGCTGAACGAGAACGCCCCGTTGGTGGCGACGGCGAGAGGCGAGTGCTCCTCGAAGCCGTTGGCGGTCGAGGACAGGAAGGCCTGCTGCGTCGCGTCCGAGATCAGCCCGCTCTGCTGGAGCACGGGGAGCGCCGAGGACGGGATGGTCGCGAAGAGCACGGCCGAGGCGATGACGCCGCCGACGAGCTGTGCGAGCCAGTAGGGCAGGACGTCGGCCCAGGCGGTGCGCCCGCCGATGGCCGCGCCGAGCGTCACGGCCGGGTTGAAGTGTCCTCCGGAGACGTGGCCGACCGCGGCGATCCCACCGAGCAGCGCGATACCGCCCGCGAGGGCCACGCCGACCGTGCCGGCGCCGAGGCCGCCGACGCTGTAGAGCGCCACGCCGAGGATCGCGAGCACGAGGAAGAACGTGCCGAAGGCTTCGGCGCCGAGCCGGGCGAGCAGGCTGGGCCCGACCACGACGGTCGTCTCGTCGACGACGACTGCGTCAGGTGCTGAAGTGTCCTGGGACATGGTGTTCCTGTCTGGTGTCTGTGTGGGGTCCGGGGAGGCCGGACGTTCGGGATGAACATGCGAGGTCGGTGCAGAACCGGCATCTCGGAGGCATCCTGCCACCGATGTCTGGGAGTTGGCTGATGAGTTCGTGACCAGTCTCACTCCGCGAGCGCGACCGCGCCAGAGGGCGGGCCGGACGCGCGGGGGCGAGCGGCGCCGTCGGGCCGTGGGTGTCCGAGGCGCGGACCGGGCGGAAAGTATCTTGACGTCGAGAAGTCGAGTACCCTGGGCGGCGGTCAGCATCAACGGTTCGCGCGCGCGAGTTCCGGCACCCGCCGGAAGCCCCCGGGCGGCCGCAGGTTCCCCTCGCAGAGTTGGAGTTACCCCCGCATGGGCAAGATCAAGGTCGTCAACCCGGTCGTCGAGCTCGACGGTGACGAGATGACGCGCATCATCTGGCAGTTCATCAAGGACCGCCTCATCTACCCCTACCTCGACATCGACCTCAAGTACTACGACCTGTCGATCGAGAACCGCGACGCCACCGACGACCAGGTGACGATCGACGCGGCGAACGCGATCAAGCAGTACAACGTGGGCGTCAAGTGCGCGACCATCACCCCCGACGAGGCACGCGTCGAGGAGTTCGGCCTGAAGAAGATGTGGGTCTCCCCGAACGGGACGATCCGCAACATCCTCGGCGGCGTCGTCTTCCGCGAGCCCATCATCATCTCGAACATCCCGCGCCTGGTGCCGGGCTGGAACAAGCCGATCATCATCGGCCGTCACGCCCACGGCGACCAGTACAAGGCGACCAACTTCAAGGTCCCGGGCGCCGGCACCCTGACGCTCACCTACACGCCTGCCGACGGCTCCGAGGAGATCAAGCAGACGGTCGTCACCTACGGCGACGACGGTGGCGTGGCCATGGGCATGTACAACTTCAACGAGTCCATCAAGGACTTCGCGCGCGCCTCGTTCGCGTACGGCCTGCAGCGGAACTACCCGGTGTACCTGTCGACCAAGAACACGATCCTCAAGGCCTACGACGGCCAGTTCAAGGACCTGTTCCAGGAGGTCTTCGACGCGGAGTTCAAGGACCAGTTCGAGGCTGCCGGCCTGACCTACGAGCACCGCCTCATCGACGACATGGTCGCCTCGGCCATGAAGTGGGAGGGCGGCTACGTCTGGGCCTGCAAGAACTACGACGGCGACGTCCAGTCCGACACGGTCGCGCAGGGCTTCGGCTCGCTCGGCCTCATGACGTCGGTCCTCATGACCCCGGACGGCAAGACCGTCGAGGCCGAGGCCGCGCACGGCACCGTGACGCGTCACTACCGCCAGCACCAGCAGGGCAAGCCGACGTCGACCAACCCGATCGCGTCGATCTTCGCCTGGACCCGTGGCCTCATGCACCGCGGCAAGATCGACGGCACCCCCGAGGTCACGGCGTTCGCCGAGACCCTCGAGGACGTCGTCATCAAGACGGTCGAGTCCGGCAAGATGACCAAGGACCTCGCGCTCCTGGTCGGCCCGGAGCAGGAGTGGCTGACGACCGAGGACTTCCTCGCGGCGCTCGACGAGAACCTGGCCGCCCGCCTGGCTGCCTGACCCTCTCCTTCGCACGCCCGACGGCGCCGCTCACCTCCCGGGGTGGGCGGCGCCGTCGGGCGTTCTCCGGGGCGGAGGACGGGACGCGCACGGCCCGGCGCCGCCCGCTCGCCCGGTGCGAACAGGGGCCCGCAGGGTGTGACGGACGCCCCACGGACGAGGAGCGCGAGTACCCCTGGGGAGCGCGGGGGCGTTGTGACAGAGTGTGGCCATGACAACTCCCGTGAACGTGACCGTGACCGGAGCCGCCGGTCAGATCGGTTACGCCCTGCTGTTCCGCATCGCCGCAGGTCAGCTCCTCGGACCGGACGTGCCCGTCCGCCTGCGACTGCTCGAGATCCCCCAGGGGGTGAAGGCTGCGGAAGGCACCGCGATGGAGCTCGACGACTGCGCCTTCCCGCTGCTGGCGGGCATCGACATCTTCGACGACCCGCGCGCCGGTTTCGAGGGGGCCAACGTCGGCCTGCTCGTCGGGGCGCGCCCCCGCGGTCCGGGCATGGAGCGTGGCGACCTCCTCGAGGCCAACGGTGGCATCTTCAAGCCGCAGGGCGAGGCGATCAACGCCGGCGCGGCCGACGACGTCCGCGTGCTCGTCGTCGGGAACCCGGCGAACACCAACGCGCTCATCGCCGCGTCGAACGCCCCCGACGTGCCGAAGGACCGCTTCACGGCCATGACGCGCCTCGACCACAACCGGGCGCTCACGCAGGTCGCCAAGCGCGCGGGCGTGCCCGTGTCCGAGGTCCGCAAGGTCAGCATCTGGGGCAACCACTCGGCCACGCAGTACCCGGACATCTTCCACGCCGACGTCGCAGGCCGCCCGGGCGCCGAGCTCGCCGCGGACTCTGCCTGGCTCACGGGCGAGTTCATCCCGACCGTCGCCAAGCGCGGCGCGGCGATCATCGACGCACGCGGCGCCTCGTCGGCTGCCTCGGCAGCGAACGCCGCGATCGACCACGTCTTCGACTGGGTCAACGGCACGCCCGAGGGCGACTGGACGAGCGCGGGCATCGTGTCGGACGGGTCGTACGGCGTCCCCGAGGGCCTCATGGCCTCGTTCCCCGTGGTCTCGCGCGGCGGGAGGTGGGAGATCGTCCAGGGCCTGGAGATCTCGGACTTCTCGCGCGAGCGCATCGACGCCTCGGTCGCCGAGCTCGTCGAGGAGCGCGACGCGGTGCGGGGGCTCGGTCTGATCTGAGCCACGAGGGTCGGCGTCCGGGACCGGGCGCCGACCCCCGCGCGCCCGGTCCCGGTGCCCGGGACCGGCGTCCGGACCACGGTGCGGGGTCCGGAAAATCCCTGCGTGCACGTCGGACCCCCGCCATAGGATCGACGGGCCATGACCGATGCACCCACCGGCTCTCCGACCGGCCCAGACCATGCCCCCTCTTCCCTGAGCGCCCCCCCGACGGACCCCGCGCGCCGCCTCGACTGGCGGCGCCTGCGCGGTCCGCAGGCCGTGGTCGCGCTCGTCGCGCTCACGATCGGTGCGGTCGGCGCCGCGTACGGCACGGTCGTCGTGGGCTGGCTCGCCGCCGACCCGACGACGGCGACGCTCCAGCTCCTCGCCGCGTGCATCGTGGGTGCGGCGCTGCTCGACACGGTCGGACAGGTGGTCTGGGCCGGGGTCGTCGACCGGGCCGAGGGGCGCCTGCGCGGCGACCTGCTCTCCGCGGCGCTGCACCAGCCCCTGGCCACGCTCACCGAGCAGGCCGTGGGCGAGGTGCTGGACCGCGTCGACGACGACACCCACGCCGTCGGCACGCTCGTTCGCCGTCAGGCCTGGGGGGCAGGACGCACCCTCGTCGGTGTGGTCCCCATGTGGGTCGTGGCCGGACTGACGTGGTGGCCCGCATGGATCCTGTTCCCCGTGCTCGGCCTGGTCGCCGGGCTCATCGTGCGTCCCATGCTCGGGGAGATCGCTCGCCGGAAGGTGATCGAGGAAGCGGCCTGGACGGACCACGCGGCCGTGTTCGAGGAGGCCGTGGCCGCGCGCGACGACCTGCGCACGAGCCTGGGCCAGTCGTTCGCGGTGCGGCGGCTCGCCGAGCGGTCGGCGCAGGTCCACCGGAAGTTCGAGGCCGTGCTGTCGGTCGAGTCACGCATGCTCCGCCGCGCCGGCCTCGTGCTCGCGTCGCTGCTCGCCGGCGTCGCGGTCTCGGGCGCGGCGCTCGCCGCCGACGGACAGCTGGGCGTCGACCGCCTCGTCACGCTGTTCCTCGTCACCTCGATGTTCGTCGGGCAGACCGACAACCTCGTCCACCACCTGCCCGACATCCAGGAGGGACTCGGAGCCCTCACGCGCATCCGGCAGATGCTCTCGGTAGCCCCCGAGCCGGCCGGCGGGCGCGACGTGCCCGCGGGGCCGGTCGGCATCGAGCTCCGCGACGTCCACTTCTCGTACGCCGAGGGCACCTTCGCCCTCGACGGCGTGAGCCTGCACGTGCCCGCCGGGGCGACGGTCGCGCTCGTGGGCAGGACGGGGTCGGGCAAGTCGACCCTCGCGTCGCTGCTGTCCCGGGCGGTCGAGCCACCGCACGGTTCCGTCTTCCTCGGGGGCGTCGACGTCCGCGACCTGGACCTGCAGGCGCTGCGTGCCGCGGTCGGTGTCGTGACCCAACGGACCGAGATCCTCGCGGGGACCCTCGCCGAGAACGTCGCGCTGTTCGCCGACGTCCCGCGCTCGTCGATCGAGGCCGCGGTGCGCGAGCTGCGCCTCGACGACTGGGTGGCCGGCCTGCCGGACGGGCTCGACACGCTGCTCGGACCCGGCGGGACGTCGCTGTCCGCGGGGGAGGAGCAGCTCGTCGCGTTCGCCCGCCTCCTGGTGCGTGACGTCCAGGTCGTCGTCCTCGACGAGGCCACGGCGCGCATGGACCCGCTGACCGAGGCGCGGGTCGTCGCCGCGTCCGAGCGGCTGCTCGCAGGACGCACGGGCGTGCTCGTCGCGCACCGACTCACGACGATCGAGCGCGCCGGCCTCATCGCGGTGCTCGACCGGGGGAGCGTCGTCCAGCAGGGCGACCGTGCCGCGCTCGCACGCGTCGCCGGGCCCTACCGCGACCTGCTCGACGCGAGCGTCGCGCAGGACGGCCAGCCGTCGTCGGTGCTGGTCGACGGCCGGGGGAACGAGCAGGTGACGGAGGGTGAGGGCGCGCGCCCGACCGAGGCCACCGCGACGCTCCCGGTGGTAGCCGCGGGATCCACGGACGCTGTCGACGGCGACCCGTCGGCGCAGGGCGTCGGAGGTCGACGTCGGCTGGGTGCGCCGCCGGCCCTGGTGGACCCGGGCGACGGGCCCAGCCTCGCGCGCGGTGTGCGGCACGCGCTGTTCGTGCGACCCGCGTGGGGCGTCGCGGGTGCCGGGCTGTTCCTCGTGGCGAGCCTCGTCTCGGCCCAGGGGGCCGTCACGGGCTTCCTCTGGGGGCACGCCGTCCAGGGGCTCGACGAGGGTTTCCCGGTCGCGCTGCTCGTCCCGTTCGCCGTGCTCCTCGTGGTCGCGCCCCTGTGTCTCGCGCGTGCCCTGTACGTCTACCCGCGGTGGTGGATCGAGGTCCTGCTGCGGGTGCGCATGTCCGTCATGGCGGGCCAGACGCGCCAGCACCGCCTCACGTCCACGCCCCCGGGCGAGGTCGTGGCGCGGGCCATGGACGCCGACCGCTTCGTGCGGTACGCGGACCGCTGGGTCGACCTCGTCAACGGGCTCGTCATCGCGGGGGTCACGGCCCTGCTCAGCCGGTCGTGGCTCGCGGGGGGCGTGCTGCTCGCGGTCATGGTCGTGTCGGCTGCCGCGTCGGCGCTCGGTCGCCCGATCGCGGGCCGGTCGGCCACGCGGTCCTCGGCCGCTCGGGCCCGGTTCGGGCGCGCCCTGGTCTCGGCGCTCGACTCGGCGCGCTCGGTCAAGCTCGCGGCCCGGACGCCGCAGGTGCACGCGCACCTGCACGAGGTCGACGCGGGCCGGGTGCGGGCCGCGATCTTCGAGCACCGGGTGCAGGCCGCGCTCGACGGGGTGCCGCTCGTCATGATCCAGCTCGGCGTCGTCGCCGCGTGGGCCGGCCTCCTGACGGGTACGTGGGACCTCGCGACGGCGCTCCTGGTCGCGAACGCGGTCAACGGCTTCGGGTGGTTCGGTGTCGTCGCGGGGGCGGTCGTGACCGAGGCGCCGGGTACGCGGTCGTGGCAGCGTGCCACGAGCCGTCTGGCTGCGGGGGCGGACCTCATGGACCTTCCCCCGGGTGTCGACCTCCTCTCGGGCGACGCGCCCATCCCTGTCCCGGGCACGCGGCAGGCGCTCGAGCTCCTGGAGCTCGCGGGCGTGAGCGCGCTGCACGACGACGGCACGATCGGCGTGCAGGGCGTCGACCTGACGGTGGAGCGCGGCGAGCTCGTGCTCCTGCTCGGCCAGGTGGGGGCGGGCAAGTCGAGCCTGCTCGCTGCCCTCGCGGGGCTCATGGAGCACACGGGCCACATCCGGTGGAACGGGACCGACGTCGAGGACGCGCAGACGTTCCTGCGCCCGGGGCAGGTCGCGCACGTCGCGCAGGTCCCGCGGGTGCTGTCGGGGACGTTCGCCGACAACGTGCGGCTCGGGCACGAGCGCGAGGTCCAGGGGCCTGTCGCGGCCGCGCGCATGGAGCGGGACGTGGTCGAGGCGGGCGGGCACGGTGCCCTCGTGGGGCATCGCGGTGTCCGGCTCTCGGGCGGTCAGGTGCAGCGGCTCGCGCTCGCCCGGGCGCTCGCGACCGACGCCGAGCTGCTCCTGGCCGACGACGTGTCGAGCGCTCTGGATGCCGCGACGGAGATCGAGCTGTGGTCGTCGTTGCGCGAGCGGGGGACCACGGTGATCGGTTCGACGTCGAAGCGTGCGGCGCTGTCCCGGGCGGACCGGGTGGTCGTGCTCCACGAGGGAGCGATCGCGGAGGTCGGCCCGTGGAGCGAGCTGGCGCCACGGTGGGGGCACCTCGCGGGCTGACCCGCTGCGTCGACCCGGCCCCTCCGGCGCCACCCCGTCGGGTCGCGTCCCGTCCCGTCCCCGACCACCCTCGGGTTCGGCGTCTCCATGACAACAAACTCTTGCTGCAACTTTCTGCAAGGACTACAGTCTGGGTCAGCCGGCGGCGGGGAGCGCCCGGCTCGGGAGACCACGCGGAGCGCAGAGGCTCGGTCACCCGGCGGTGCGTTCGCACGTCCGACTCCCCGGCGACAAGGGAGTCCTCATGCCATCACCTGCCCCCAGGCGGTCCTCCAGACCGCGCCGCACCACAGCCTCCCTCGCGGCGATATCGGTCGCGCTGACCGGGCTGACCGGGTTCACGGCGGTCGCCAACGCGGCGACCGGGCCAGCAACGACCGCGGCCGACGCGGCACGCACCTTCGCGCTCGTCGGCAGCCTCCAGGACGAGGCGGGCTGCGCGGCCGACTGGGACCCGGCCTGCGCCGCGACCGAGCTCGCACCGACCGGCACCGAGGGCGTGTACTCGGCCGACTTCCAGGTGCCCGCGGGCACGTACGAGTACAAGGTCGCCGTGAACGACTCGTGGGACGAGGCCTACGGCCTGAACGGTGGCGCGGACAACATCCCGCTCGTCGTCGGCGGCCCCACGACCCTGCGCTTCACGTTCGACGACGTCGCCAAGCGCGTCTCGCTCGCGCCCGTCGGGCTCGGGGGCGCCTACGACGAGGCGACCGATGCGCCGATCGTGACCCCGCCCGTGCGCCAGCCGGGCTCGGACGAGCAGTTCTACTTCGTCATGACGGACCGCTTCGCGGACGGCGACCCGACCAACAACGAGGCCGGCATCGAGGGCGGCGCGCTGCGCTCGGGCTACGACCCCACGAACAAGGGCTTCTACCAGGGCGGTGACATCCAGGGCCTGCGCGACCAGCTCGACTACATCGAGGGGCTCGGGACGACCGCGATCTGGCTGACGCCGTCGTTCAAGAACAACCCGGTCCAGGGCGAGGGCGAGAACGCCTCGGCGGGCTACCACGGCTACTGGGTCACGGACTTCACGCAGATCGACCCGCACCTGGGGACCAACGCCGAGCTCGAGGCGCTCATCGACGAGGCGCACGCCAAGGGCATCAAGGTCTACTTCGACATCATCACCAACCACACGGCCGACCTCGTCGACAACGAGCAGAAGCAGTACTCGTACGTCGACCAGGCGACCGCGCCGTACAAGGACGCCGCAGGCAACGCGTTCGACCCGGCCGACCACGCGGGCAAGGACACGTTCCCCGCGATGGACGCCGCGACGTCGTTCCCCTACACGCCCGTGGTGGCCGAGGACGCGAAGGACGCCAAGGTCCCCGCGTGGCTCAACGACACGACGCTCTACCACAACCGCGGGAACTCGACGTGGTCCGGCGAGTCCGTGACCTACGGCGACTTCGACGGCCTGGACGACCTCATGACCGAGAACCCCCGCGTCGTCGACGGCTTCGTCGACGTCTACCAGGGCTGGGTCGACCTCGGCATCGACGGCTTCCGCATCGACACCGTCAAGCACGTCAACTTCGAGTTCTGGGAAACCTGGACCACCGAGGTCCTCGACTACGCCCACGCACAGGGCAAGGACGACTTCTTCATGTTCGGCGAGATCTACGACGCCGACGCCGCCAAGCTCTCGCCGTACGTGCGCAGGACGGACATGAGCTCCGTTCTCGACTTCGCGTTCCAGTCCTCGGCCGCGAGCTTCGCGAGCGGCAACAGCGCCAAGGGCCTGTCCCAGCTCTTCGCGAGCGACGACATGTACACGACGCCCGACTCCTCGGCGTCCGCGCTGCCGACCTTCCTCGGCAACCACGACATGGGCCGCATCGGGTACCTCCTGCAGACCACGGGCGACGCCCAGCGTCGTGACGAGCTCGCGCACGACCTCATGTACCTCACGCGCGGCCAGCCCGTCGTCTACTACGGCGACGAGCAGGGCTTCGCGGGCGTGGGCGACGGCAAGGACAAGAACGCGCGCCAGTCGCTGTTCGCGACGCAGGTCGGCGAGTACGCGGACCAGCAGCTCGTCACGGGCGAGACCGCGGGCAGCCAGGACCGGTACGACACCACGTCGCCGCTGTACACCCACATCGCCGAGCTGTCCGCGCTGCGTGCCGACAACCCGGCCCTCGCGACCGGTGCCCAGGTCGAGCGCTACACCGACTCGGGCGCGGGCGTCTACGCGTTCTCGCGCGTGGACCGCACCGAGAAGGTCGAGCACCTCGTGGGGCTCAACAACTCGACCTCGGCCAAGACGGTCGGCTTCACCACGCTCACGCCCGGAGCGACGTATACGCCGCTGCGCGGCGGCGACCCCGTCACGGCCGGTGCCGACGGCACGGTCTCGCTCACGGTCCCGGCCCTGGGCTCGGTCGTCCTGAAGGCCGACCGCACGGTCGGCGTCGAGTCCACGGGCGACGTGTCGGTCACGGTCCCGGCCGCAGGGGCGGGCCTCACGGGGGTCGCCCCGGTCAGCGCCGACGTCGACGACGCCGCGTGGTCCGAGACCAGCTTCGCGTGGCGCGTCGTCGGCTCGGACGAGTGGCAGGTTCTCGGCACGGCCGAGGACACCTCGCCGCGCGTCTTCCACGACGTGAGCGACCTGGCCAAGGGCACGCTCGTCGAGTACCGCGCCGTGACGGTCGACGCCGACGCCGACCGTGCCGCGGCCTCGACGTTCGCGAGCGTGGGGAACTCGGTCAGCGGTGACGAGGAGGTCGAGCCCCCGACGGACATCGACCTCGTCACCGTCCCCGGCAGCCACAACTCCGAGATGGGGTGCGCGGGCGACTGGGCTCCCGGCTGCGAGGCCGCGAAGCTCACGAAGCGCGCCGACGGCGTCTACGCGGGCACGTTCGACGTCCCCGCCGGGACGTACGAGTACAAGGTCGCGATCAACGGCTCGTGGGACCTCAACTACGGCGTGGGCGGCGCGAAGGACGGCTCCAACGCGACGTACACGACCGCGGGCGGTCCCGTGACGTTCTACTGGGACCCGGTCTCGCACGACTTCTCGAGCACCGCGCAGGGCCCGATCGTCACGGTCGCCGGATCGTTCCAGGACCAGCTCGGCTGCGCGGCCGCGTGGTCCCCGGACTGCCTGCGCTCGTGGCTGCGCGACCCGGACGGTGACGGCGTCTACACGTTCACGACCTCGGCGCTCGCCACGGGCGCGTACGAGGGCAAGGTCACGCACGGCATGAGCTGGGCCGAGAACTACGGCGTCGGTGGCGTCAAGGACGGCCAGAACTACTCGTTCAGCGCGTCCGAGGGCAAGGCCGTGACGTTCTCGTACGTCCTCGCGACGCACGTCCTGACGGTCGAGGTCGCGGACCCGCCGCTGCCCGGCACGGGCCAGCAGGCCGCGCACTGGGTGGGCAAGGACCTCGTCGCCTGGCCGCGCGAGCTCCTCGCCGGGGCGGACCCGGCCACGCTGGGCTGGACGCTCCACACGGCGCCGACGGGCGGCCTGAGCGTCGCGGACGGCGCGGTCGTCGCTCCGGAGGGGGCGTCGTCGTACGCCCTGGTCCTGGACCCGGCCGGCCTGCCCGACGACGTCGCGGCCGACTTCCCGGCCCTCGCCGACGCGGTGGCCCTGCGGGTCACGGGCGCCGACGGCGAGCCGATCCCGGTCGACGCGGCAGCTGCCGCGCTGACGGGCCAGCTCCTCGTCGCCCAGCGCAGCGGCCCTGCGGCCGACGCGCCGCTCACCGCGGCCACCGGGGTGCAGGTCCCCGGTGTCCTCGACGACCTGTTCGCGGAAGGCGCTGCGGACCGCACGCTCGGCGCCAGCATCTACAAGAACGGCAAGTGGGCCTCGTTCGCCCTGTGGGCCCCCACCGCCAAGAAGGTCACGCTCCTCGCGTGGCCCGCGAAGGGCGACGCAGCGGACCTGAAGACCGAGGACGCGCGGCGGTTCCCCGCCGAGCGCCAGGCGGACGGGACGTGGACCGTCGACGGCAAGAAGGCCGACAAGAAGTTCGGCTGGGTCGGGGCCAGGTACCTCTACGAGGTCGAGGTCTTCGTCCCGTCGACCGGCAAGGTCGAGACGAACGTCGTGACCGACCCGTACTCGCTGGGGCTCACGCTCAACTCGACCCACTCGGTCGTCGTCGACCTCGACGCGAAGAAGACGCAGCCGAAGGTCTGGAAGGAGACCAAGGCGCCCGTCGTGGAGCGGGCCGTCGACCAGACGATCTACGAGCTGCACGTGCGTGACTTCTCGATCGCCGACACCACCGTGCCGGCCGCCAAGCGCGGCACGTACCTCGCGTTCGGGGAGAAGAGGTCGGCCGGCATGAAGCACCTCGCCGAGCTCGCAGACGCGGGCCTGACGACGGTGCACCTGCTGCCGACGTTCGACATCGCAACCATCCCTGAAGACCCTGCGGACCGGGCTGCTACGCCCGACCTGAGCGGCTTCGCGCCCGACGGCACCGAGCAGCAGGCCGCCGTGTCCGCGATCCAGGGCACCGACGGCTTCAACTGGGGCTACGACCCCCTGCACTTCTCGACGCCCGAGGGGTCCTACGCCGTCGACGCCGAAGGTGCCGCGCGCGTCGCGGAGTTCCGCACCATGGTCGGGTCGCTGCACCAGACCGGGCTCCAGGTCGTGCTCGACCAGGTCTTCAACCACACCGCAGCGAGCGGCCAGGACCCCAAGAGCGTGCTGGACAAGGTCGTTCCCGGCTACTACCACCGACAGAACACGACGACCGGCGCGGTCGAGACCAGCACGTGCTGCCAGAACCTCGCGACCGAGCACGCCATGACGGGCAAGCTCATGGTCGACTCGGTCGTCACGTGGGCCCGCGACTACAAGGTCGACGGATTCCGCTTCGACCTCATGGGGCACCACTCGAAGCAGAACATGCTCGACGTCCGGGCCGCGCTCGACGAGCTCACGCCGAAGAAGGACGGCGTCGACGGCAAGGCCGTGTACCTGTACGGCGAGGGCTGGAACTTCGGCGAGGTCGCGGACAACGCGCTGTTCGAGCAGGCCACGCAGGGGCAGCTCGGCGGCACGGGCATCGGCACGTTCTCCGACCGCCTGCGCGACGCGGTCCACGGCGGGTCGCCCGTCGACGGGGCCTCGACGTTCACGCAGGGCTTCGGCACGGGCCTCGCGACCGACCCGAACGGGCAGCCCGCCCGGGCGGGGGAGCCGGGCACCGTGAACGACGGGTCTCCCGACGAGCTCGCAGCGCTGGGCCACGAGACGGACCTGGTCCGCCTGGGCCTCGCGGGCAACCTGCGCAGCTTCACGTTCACGACCTCGACGGGCGAGACCCGGCGCGGCGACGAGATCGACTACCGGGGCGCGCCCGCAGGCTACGCGGACTCGCCCGAGGAGATCATCAGCTACGTCGACGCCCACGACAACGAGACGCTGTTCGACCTGCTGACCCTCAAGCTGCCGGCGGACACGTCGATGGCCGACCGGGTGCGCATGAACAACGTCTCGCTCGCCACGACGGCCCTGTCGCAGACGCCGTCGCTGTGGCACGCGGGCACCGACCTGCTGCGCTCCAAGTCGCTCGACCGCAACAGCTACGACTCGGGCGACTGGTTCAACGCGATCGACTGGACCGGGACGGACAACGGGTTCGGCAAGGGCCTGCCGCTCGAGGCCGACAACGGCGAGAAGTGGCCGCTCATGGCCCCGCTGCTCGCGAACCCGGCCCTCAAGCCGGGCGCGCAGGACATCGAGGCGGCGTCCGACAACGCGGCCGACCTGCTGCGGCTGCGGTCCTCGACGGACCTGTTCCGCCTGGGTAGCGCCGACCTCGTCAACCAGAAGGTCACGTTCCCCGACGCGGGGACCGCTCAGACGCCCGGTGTGATCGTCATGAGCATCGACGACACGGTCGGGGCGGACGTGGACCCGACGCTCGACGGCGCGCTCGTCGTCTTCAACGCCTCGCCCGACGCGGTCACGCAGACGGTCGCGGGGCTGGCGGGGCGCCAGTACGCGCTCTCGCCGGTCCAGGCGCGCGGGGCCGACCCCGTGGTCAAGGCGACCACGTGGGACGCGGCGACCGGCACGGTCACCGTCCCGGCCCGCTCGGTCGCGGTGCTCCTGGAGCCCAAGGCCGCGAAGGTCGAGCTCACCGCCACGGCGCGCACCCAGTGCGCCGCGGGCCGCGTGACCGTCACGGTCAGCGCGGTCAACGCGGGGAAGGTCCCGGCGACGGTCAAGGTCGAGACGCCGTTCGGCGCCAAGACCTTCAGCGGGGTGCTGCCGGGCAGGTCCGCCCAGCAGACGTTCGCGACGCGCCAGACGCAGGTCCCCGCCGCGACCGCCACGGTCACGGGCACGGCGACGATCGGCGGCAAGGAGGTCCGGACGGGCTACGACGTGTCGTACTCCGCGCGTGACTGTGGCTAGCGCCTGGGGGTGAACGAGCGAGAGCGGAGCTCGTGCGCGACGTGCCTGACACGTCGCGCACGGGCTCCGCTCTCGGTGCGTGCGGGGACTAGACCGCGTCGAGCCGCGCCCGCACCTCGGGGTCGAGGTCGAGCTCTGCCGCCCCGAGCAGCTCGTCGAGCTGCGCGACGCTGCTCGGCCCGATCACCGGGATGACCGGCACGGGCCCGCCGAGCAGCCACGCGAGCGCGACCTGGTTCGGCGTCGCGCCGATCTGACGTGCGACGTCGTGCAGCACGCGGCGCCGCTCGAGGGACGTCGGGTGCCCGTAGCCTTCCCACAGCTCCTTGTCGTCGCGCACCATGGCGCCCTGCAGCAGCGGGGAGTAGGCCGTGACCGCGAGCTGCGGCCGCTCGTCGGTCCCGGTCGAGCGCGCGTAGTCGAGCAGCTCGGGCGAGGCCCAGTTGTGCCGGTCGGGGTCCGGTGTCGGGTAGAGGTAGCTGAGCTGCTCCTGGACCACCCCGTACGGCGCGACGCCCTGGCGCAGCGCCTCCTCGCGCGCCTCGACCACGCGCCACAGCGCGACGTTCGAGATCCCCGAGATCCCGACCGCCCCCTCGGCCTGCAGCTTGCCGAACGCGCCGACGGTCTCCGCGAGCGGGGTGTCGAGGTCGTCGACGTGCCCGTAGAGGACGTCGAGCCGGTCGACGCCGAGGTGCCGCAGGCTCTCGTACGCCTCCCACGCGACGGTCTCGGCCGCGAGCCCCTGGAAGTTGGTCGGGGGAGTGTTGGACAGCGGCAGCGCGGGATCCTTCTTGGCCGCGCCGAGCTTGGTCGCGATGCGCACGTCCCCACGCGCCCCGCGGCTCGTGAGCCAGCGGTTGAGCAGGTCCTCGCTGTCCCGGCCCTGCCCGCCGGCCCAGTAGCTGTAGTTGTTGGCCGTGTCGAGGAACGTCCCGCCGGCCTCGACGTAGCGGTCGAGGATCGCGAACGACGTGTCCTCGTCCGTCAGCGTGCCCATGTTCATGGTGCCGAGGCACAGCGTGCTGACGTCGAACGACGTCCGGCCGTCGCCGAGGGTGCGGTAGCGCATGGTGGTCTCCTGCGAAGAGTGCTGCTGGTTGACGGTCTCCACGCTAGGAGTCGAGCGGCCTGGGTGTACGGTCCATTGGCATGGCACGTGACCAGACCAATTCGCTGCGAGGGCGCGGGGGCAGCGCACCCCACGCGTCCGGTCCGTCCCGCCCAGCAGCTCCGGCCCCACGTGCCTCGTCCGCCGCCGGCCCGATGACGGCGCTCGCCTGGGAGACGATCCTCGACCTGGGCGCGGGGCCGGGACCGCTCCACGGGCGGCTCGAGGACGCCGTGCGCGAGGCCGTCTTCACGGGGCGCGTCCCACCCGGGGCCGCGCTGCCGCCGAGCCGTGTCCTCGCCGACACCCTGGGCGTCTCGCGGTGGGTCGTGACCGAGGCCTACGGCCAGCTCGTCGCCGAGGGGTTCCTCGAGTCCCGGACCGGGTCGGGGACCAGGGTGCCGCTCACGGCCGGGACCGGACTGCCGTCCTCCCGAGCCGCACATGACGACGTCGAGGCGCACGTCCGTGCCGGGCGCGCGGTCGGCACGGACGACCCGACCGACCCTCTGGTCGCGCCCGACGTGGGGACGCGAGCGACGTCGTCGGGCCGTGCAGGCGCGGGGACCAGTGCCCCGCGAGCGCGCTTCGACCTGGGGCCCGGCGTGCCCGACCTGCGGCACGTACCGCGCGCCGCCTGGGTCCGCGCGCTGCGCGCCGCCCTCGCCGAGGCCCCCGACGCCGACCTCGCAGCCCCCGACCCCACGGGCCATCCCGCGACCCGGGCGGCGCTCGCGGACTACCTCGCCCGCGCCCGGCACGTGCGCGCGGGCGGGGGCGACGTCGTCGTGACCCACGGCGCCGACGACGCGATGCGCAGGGTCGCGGCCGCACTGCACCGGACCGGGCACCGGGCGATCCTCGTCGAGGACCCGAGCTGGTCGCGCCTGCGCGAGACCGCGGCCGCCGCGGGGCTCACGCCCGTGCCGGTCCCGGTGGACGACGACGGGATCGACGTCGACGCGCTCCTCGCCGCGGCGGGCCGGACCGGTGCGCGCGCCGTCCTCGTGACGCCCGCCCACCAGTTCCCCACGGGCGCGGCCCTGTCGCCCGCGCGGCGCGAGGCCCTCGTGCGCTGGGCGCGCGACGTCGACGGGCTCGTCGTCGAGGACGACTACGACGCCGAGTTCCGCTACGACCGCCGCCCCGTGGCCGCGATGCAGGGACTCGCGCCCGACCGCGTGGTGCTGCTGGGATCGCTGAGCAAGACGCTGTCGCCGGCGTTCGGGCTCGGCTGGGCGGTGCTGCCGCCGGGCTGGCGGGACACCGTGGTCGACCGGGGCGGGGCGGGACCGTCGACGCTCGACCAGCTCGCGCTCGTGCGGTTCGTGACGTCGGGGGCCTACGAGCGGCACCTGCGCGCGGCGCGCGGACGCTTCCGACGGCGCCGGGAGGCGCTGGTCGAGGCGCTCGCCTCCGTGCTGCCCGGGGCGAGCGTCACGGGGATCGCCGCGGGCATGCACGCCGTGGTCGAGCTCCCGCCCGGGATCGTGGCCGCCGACGTGGTGCGCGAGGCGGCGCTGCGCGAGGTCAACGTCGCGGCGATCGAGCGGTACCGGGCGACGGCGGCCCGGCGAGACGGCGGGAGCGACCGGCTCGTCGTCGGGTACGGCAACGTCGCGGACGCGCGCGTCGAGGAGGCCGTGGCGCGGCTCGCGGCGGCGGTACGGGCGGTGGGGCGTGCTATGGGGCGGTAGCGCGCGGGCTGGGCGGTGTCGCTGCGCCGAGTGTGCAGTTCCGGTCGTCAGGCGGCGCTCGGGACAGCCCGAACTGCACACTCGACGCGCCGCAGTGGCGCCTCGCGGCAGCGCCTCGCAGTGGCGCCCCGCAGCCGCGCGCCCGTCAGCGGAAGACGATCGTCCGGTGCCCGTCGAGCAGCACACGGTGCTCGGCGTGCCAGCGCACGGCCCGTGCGAGCGTGCGGCGCTCGACGTCCTCGCCCAGCGCGACGAGGTCCTCGACGGCCCGCGAGTGGTCGACACGCTCGACGTCCTGCTCGATGATCGGCCCCTCGTCGAGGTCGCCCGTGACGTAGTGCGAGGTGGCGCCGATGAGCTTGACGCCCCGGTCGTGCGCCTGGGCGTAGGGGCGGGCGCCCTTGAAGCTCGGCAGGAACGAGTGGTGGATGTTGATGACCTGGCCCGACAGGTCGCGGCACAGGTCGTCGGACAGGATCTGCATGTAGCGCGCGAGGACGACGAGCTCGACGTCGAGCTCGGCCACGAGCTCGCGCAGGCGGTCCTCGGCGGCGGCCTTGGTGTCGCGCGTGACGGGCACGTGGTGGAATGGCTTGCCGTAGAACGCGGCGATGTCCTCGAGGTCCCGGTGGTTGCCCACGACGCCCACGACCTCGATCGGCATGCCCTGCGAGCGCTCGCGGTAGAGCAGGTCGACGAGGCAGTGCGCGGCCTTGGACACCATGACGAGCGTGCGCACGCGGCGCCCGACCACGTCGAGGTTCCACGTCATGTCGAACGCCTCGATCACGGGGGCGAGGGCGCCCTCGAGCTCGTCGCGCGACGCGGTCGACTCGACCTGGACGCGCATGAAGAACAGCCCGGACAGCGGGTCGCCGAACTGCTGCGACTCGGTGATGTTGCCGCCGTGCTCGGCGAGCGTCCCCGTGACGGCGTGCACGATCCCCGGACCGTCCGGGCAGGACAGCGTGAGGACCCAGTGGGTCGGCGTGGACGCGTCGGGCGCGCCGGAGGCGGAAGCGTTCGGGAGAGAGGTGCTGGACACGGTCCCAGGGTAGCCGCGCCGTCGCTCGACCAGGGGCTCCGTCCGGGCCACGCTCGACCTGTGCCCGCCCCGCGCGTCGGGCAGAGTCGCCCAGCGCCCGGCCCGCGCGTCGGGCGGAGTCGCCCGCACCTGGCCCGCGCGTCGGGCGGACTCGCCCCGCGCACCCGGCCAGCGCGCCCTGCTCACGCAGCGGATGGGCCGGGCCAGGTGGCGCCCGCGCCGGGACGAAAAACCTCACATCACCCGTTTCCGGGCAGACCCTCCGACTAATTGGCAACAAAGTTGTCTTCCATTGTGCAGTGCGCAACGGAGCGCGCCACGACGTGGACCGCGCCGCGAACAGGTGCATAACCTCCCGGAACCGGCGCCACCGACGACGCCGGCCCCGAGTCGATGACGGAGTCGATATGAAGAAGTCCCGCCTGGCGGCGTTCGGCGTCGCCGCCGTGCTGGCCCTGACGGCCTGCGCCCCCACCCAGTCCACGATCACCGAGGCCGAGAACGACGAGAGCACGGGGACGCTGCGCGTCTGGCTCTTCGCCGAGGTCAACCAGGACCCCAAGGCGGCCGTGGTCGACGAGGCCGTCGCCGAGTTCGAGGCCGAGCACGAGGGCGTCGAGGTCGACGTCCAGTACATCCCCGTCGACACCCGCGCCGAGCGCTTCAACGCCGCGTTCAACGACCCGGCCTCGGCCCCCGACGTCGCCGAGTTCGGCAACACCGACATCGCGGCCTACGTCGCCGCGGGCGGTCTCGCGGACGTGACCGAGGAGGTCGCGGCCTGGGACGAGTCGGGCGACCTGACCCCCTCGATCGCCGCCACGACCGAGATCGACGGCGCGACCTACGGGGTCCCCTGGTTCATCGGGGTCCGCGCGCTCTACTACCGCACGGACGTCTTCTCCGAGCTGGGCCTCGCGGTACCGAAGACCCTCGCCGAGATCGAGACCGCGGCGCGCGCGATCCGGGCCGCCAAGCCCGAGATGGTCGGCATCGCGGCGGGCGGCGCCTACCAGTACGCGGCCATGCCGTTCCTGTGGGCCGGCGGGGGAGCGCTCGCGACCCAGGGCTCCGACGGTGCGTACACCTCGGCGCTCACCACGCCCGAGTCCCGCGCGGGCGTCACGGCGTACACGAACCTCCTCGCCGACGACATCTGCCCCTCGGCCCTGTGCGCCGAGTGGACCGGCAGCGCGAGCGTCCAGCAGTTCGTCGCGGGCACCGCGGGCATGGTCGTGGGCGGTGACTTCAACCGCAAGGCCGTCGACGAGTCGGCCGTCGGCGCCACCTACGCGATCGTCCCGCTCCCGGGCGAGAAGGCCGGTGAGGTCGCCCCCGCGTTCGCGGGCGGCAACAACCTCGGCGTCTTCAAGAGCACCGAGCGCAAGTCCCTCGCGGTCGACTTCATGACGCTCCTGGGCGGGAAGAAGTACCAGGAGAAGATGTTCGACGCGATGGGCAACCTGCCCACGTTCACCGACGTCCAGGAGAAGGTCGCGGCGGCGACGCCCGCGATCGAACCCTTCACCGCGACCCTCGCGGCAGGCACCGAGTTCGTCCCCTCGACCCCGGCGTGGACCCAGATCGACGCCCAGGGCGACATCAAGACCATGCTCCAGACCGTCGCGACGAAGCAGGCCACGGTCGAGCAGGCCACCGAGACCGCGGCCGCCGCGATGGACAAGGCGTTCTCCGAGGCCCCCTGATGACCTCGCTCACCACCGCACCGGGGGCGGGCAGCACGTCCGCCCGCCCCCCGCGCCCCGCGCGTCGCTCCCGGACCGGGACCTCCCGGCTCGAACCGTGGGTCTACCTCCTGCCGGCCGCCGCGATCCTCGTCGGCCTGCTCGGGTACCCGCTCTACCAGCTCGTCGTCACGTCGTTCTACGACTACCGCCAGGCCAACGTCACCGGCGGCGCGCCGCTCGAGTTCCTGGGGCTCGGCAACTACGCCCAGCTGTTCGGGGACGCCAAGTTCTGGACGGTCCTGCTCAACACCACGGTCTTCGCGGCCGGCTGCGTCGTCGCGACCCTCGCGCTCGGTTCGGCGCTCGCGGTCCTCGCGACCCGGGTCAGCCGGTGGGTGCGCTCGGTCCTGTTCCTCGCGGCGCTCGGCGCGTGGGCGACGCCCGCGATGACGGGTTCCGCGGTCTGGCTGTTCCTGTTCGACCCGACGCTCGGGCTCGTCAACAAGACCCTCGTCGACGTCGGCCTGTCGGGCTTCGCGGGGCACTCGTGGACGGCCGAGAAGTGGCCGGCGTTCGCGCTCGTGGGCGCCGAGGTCGTGTGGTGCTCGTTCCCGTTCGTGCTGGTCACGGTCTATGCGGGCATCCTCGCGATCCCGAGCGAGCTGCTCGAGGCCGCTCGCCTCGACGGTGCGTCCATGCCGCGCATCGCGCGCTCGATCATGGTCCCGATGCTGCGGCCGATCATCATCATCGTCACGATCCAGTCGATCATCTGGGACTTCAAGGTGTTCACGCAGATCTACGTCATGACGAACGGTGGCGGCATCGGCGGGCAGAACCTCGTCCTCAACGTGTACTCGTACCAGCAGGCGTTCGCGTCCAACCTTTACGGGCTCGGGTCGGCGATCGGCGTCGTGATGACGCTCCTGCTGCTCGGGGTCACGCTCGTCTACCTGCGCCTGCTGCGCCGATCAGGGGAGGTCCTGTGAGCACCAGCGTCACCGCCGGCACGCCCGACGCCGGAGCGTCCGTCGGGCGCGGAGCCTCACCGTCCGCCGTGCGGGGCACGGGCACCCCGGACGCCGGGGCGACCACCTCGCGGGGCGGGACGGGCGCCGCGGGTGCGCGGCGCCGTCGGGCGTGGAAGAACCCCGGCTCGGACGTCGCGGCGCTCCTGGTCGCCCTCGTCGTCGCGTTCCCGCTCTACTGGATGGTCCTGTCGGCCCTGCGACCGAAGGCCGCGATCGACGCGGGCGACGCGTCGCTGTTCACGACCGATCTCACGCTCGACTCGTTCGTGCGGGTCCTGACCGTCAACGACTTCGGGCGGTTCTTCCTCAACTCGCTCGTCGTGGCCCTGGCCGTGGTGGTCCTCTCGACGGTCTGCGCGTTCCTCGCGTCCGTCGCGCTCACGCGCTACCGGTTCCGCAGCCGCACGACGCTGCTCGTGATCGTGCTGATCGCCCAGATGGTGCCCATCGAGGCCCTGACGATCCCGCTGTTCTTCCTGTTCCGGAACATGGGGGCGAGCGTCCCCGCGATCGGGCTCAACCAGCTCGGGTCGCTCGTGCTGGTGCACCTCGCGTTCTCGATCCCGTTCGCGATCTGGATGCTGCGCGGCTTCGTCGCGGCCGTCCCGGCCGAGCTCGAGGAGGCGGCGCGGATCGACGGGGCCAAGAGCTTCCGGTTCGTGCGCTCGATCCTGTTCCCGCTCGTGTTCCCGGGCGTGGTCGCGGTCAGCGTGTTCTCGTTCATCTCGACGTGGAACGACTTCCTGTTCGCCAAGACGTTCATCATCTCGGCGCAGGAGAACCAGACGCTGCCGCTCGCGATCCTCACGTTCTTCAAGGACGACCAGAACGACTGGGGCGCGATCATGGCGGGCTCGGTCATCATGACGGTGCCCGTGCTGATCTTCTTCGTGCTCGTGCAGCGGCACCTGGTGTCGGGGCTGGCGGGGGCGGTGAAGGGCTAGGTGAGACGGTCACCGTTCCACCCGCGGACGTGCACCGCGAGGCGGTCCGTTTCTGACACGATGGGACCATGACCGACACGCCGATGACCATGGACCTCGTCACGGACGAGCACGCTGGGGAGCTCCTGACGCTCCGCCGGGCAGCGTTCGTCACCGAGGCGCAGCTCTACGGGGACCCGAACATCCCGCCGCTCACGCAGACGCTCGCCGAGCTCAAGGCGGACCTCGCGACCAAGGGCGTCATCACGCTCGGGGCGTGGCAGGGGCCGCGACTGGTGGGGTCGGTGCGCGTGGAGATCGAGGGCGGCAAGGCTACGCTCGGTCGGCTCGCGGTGGCCCCGGACCTCCAGGGGCGCGGGATCGGCACGCAGATGCTCTTCGCGGTCCTGCCGCACCTTCCTGAGGAGACCACTGAGATCTGGGTCTTCACGGGCAAGGACTCCAAGCAGAACCTGGAGCTGTACACGCGCCACGGCTACGAGGAGCAGTACGACAAGGCTGCGGGCGACCTCACCTACACGTACCTGCGTCGCATCCTGGGCGAGGCCGAGGCGCGCAACGCGAGTGACGCCCAGGACTGATCCCCGCCGAGTCGCCGACGAGGCGCGTCCCCACCCGGGGGCGCGCCTCGCGCGCGTCTACGGCTCGTCCCACGCGTACGCCCGCACGTGGTCGACGAGCATGCGCGCGGGCAGCGGGGTGCTCTCGTCGGGCGGGCCGGGCCAGTCGCCGCCGACCGCGAGGTTGAGCAGCAGGAAGAACGGGTCGTCGAATACCCACGGGTCGTCGCCGACGTCGGCCGGGGTCTTGCGCGAGTACTCGACGCCGTCGACGTACCAGGTGATCGCGTCCGGGGCCCAGTCGACCGTGAAGGTGTGGAAGTCGTCGGCGACGTCCTGACCGCCGGGGAGCGTGAAGGACGCGTGGACGGCGTCCGCCCCCGAGTACCCGGGGCCGTGCAGGCTGCCCCACACCGTGCCGGGCTCCTGGCCGACGTTCTCCATGACGTCGAGCTCGCCGCTCACGGGCCACGGCTCGGTCGTGAAGATGTCCTGCCCGAGCATCCAGAACGCGGGCCAGGTGCCCTGCCCTCCCGGGACCTTGATGCGTGCCTCGAAGCGCCCGTACTGCTGGGTGAAACGGTCCGCGGTGATGAGCCGGGCCGAGGTGTACTCGCAGCGCCCGTAGTGGCACCAGAGGTCGCCGGGGTTCTCCCGTCGGGCCGTGATGACGAGGTGTCCCTCGCCGTCGGTCGAGGCGTTGCCCGGGTTGTCGGTGTAGTACTGGAGCTCGCCGTTGCCCCACCCGCTGCCGCCCGTCTCGAGGCGCCAGCGCGAGGGGTCGGGCGGGGCGCCGGCCTCGCCGTCGAACTCGTCGGCCCAGGTCAGGGGCCCCGGCGGGGCTCCCATGCGGGTCGCCCCGGGTCCGGACGCAGGCGGCCCGACGGCGGCGGCCGTCAGGGTGGCGAGGCCCACCACGACGAGCACGGCGGCCACGAGGACGCTCGGGCGGGTCGGGCGAGCGGCCCGGCGCAGGGTGGACGACATCTCACTCCTCGCAGGTCGAGACGTCCTCGGCGTAGCGCAGCCACGACGGGAGGTCGGCGACGAACGCGTCCCGGACGTCGGGCGCGCCCGCGGCCCGCCAGTCGACGTCGTCGTCGATCTCGATCTCGTACTTGTCCCACTCGAACCAGTTCACCATCTTGAGCTGCGGGAACCGTTCGTGGGTCTCGGACGAGAACACCTGCCGCCACCAGGCGCGCTTGATGTCGAGCTCGGCGGCCCCGCCGCGCGAGGGCGTGTAGATGGCGGCGGTCTCCGGGACGGCGACCGGGTGCCCGTGCTCGACGCCGTACACCGTGTAGAAGTCCGGCACGGCGGCGTCGTCCCCGGCAGTGCCCACGTACGTGCCCGTCAGCATCGCGAGGAACTTGCCGTCCTCGGGGACCTCGTTGTTGCCCCACGGGCGCTGGTTTCCCCAGTGGTAGAGCGAGACCCCGACCCAGTCCACGGCGTCGTCCCCCGGGAAGTAGGGCAGGTAGCTGTCGTCGGCCATGGTGACCGTGCCGTCGTGGTCCGTGTCGAGGGCCGCGTAGTCGGCCGACCCCGGGAGCGCCGCGAACTGCCCGCCCGTGAACGGGTAGCCGCCGCCGTAGTTGGGCGCCCACATCATGGCCGTGCCCGGTGCCTCGGCATGGACCGCCGCGGCGACCCGGCGGAACGTCTCGACGTACGCCGTCGGCTGCTGGCCCCACGCGTACCAGGAACCGTTCATCTCGTGCGCGAACCGCAGCACGACCGCGACCCCCTGCTCGTTGACGTCCCGCAGGTCGTCGGCGAGCGTGGCGATCACGTCGTCCGACATGGCCGCGAGGCCTGCGTGCGGTTCGAGGGTCAGGAGCAGCACGCCCCCGTTGGCCTTCATCTGGGTGACCGCGCTGACCGTGTGCTCCCAGGTCTCGCGGTCGTAGGGGACGTCGGAGAACTGGACGGCGACGGCCGGGGCGTGGTCGAGGTAGGCCCGGTGCTCCTCGAGGGTCTCCGACGCCCAGTCGAGGTTGACGCCCAGCAGCGTGCCGTCGTCGGGCACGATGCTCGCCGCGTCCGCGGTGCACGCCTCGGCAGCAGGCGCCTCCGGCGCGGGGGGCGGGCCGGCCACCGCGAACCCCGCACCGACCGCCCCGACGCCCGCGAGCATGACCACGAGCGGCGTCACCAGGCCCGGCCTGCGGCGGCGGCCGCCCGTGCCCGGGAGGTAGAACGTCATCAGGAGGCCCGGGACGCGAGCAGCCCCCGCGCCTCGTCGTGACCGCCGTAGATCCGCGCGACGGCGTCGAGCCCCAGAGCCGTGAAGGCGTGCCGGAGCGCGGTCGACGCACCGAAGAGGCGCAGGTCGCCGCCGCGCGCGCGGACCACGCGCAGCAGGTCTAGCAGCCCCGCGACGCCCGACGGCGAGACGCCCTCGACCCCCGAGACGTCCAGCAGGACGAGCACGGGCCCGTCGGCGACCGCCTCCGTGACGGGGACGCGCAAGGACAGGACGGTGGCGGCGTCGAGCCGACCGCCGGGAAGGTCGACGCTCGTGACGGGGTGGCTCAGGGTGAGGACGGGTGCGCTGACGAAGGCGGCCATGGCGAGCTCCTGGGGACGTGGCGGACGGTGAGGTCGAGCGGGACTTCCGTCGGGTCGAAGGCGGTCGGGGAGGTGTCGTCGTTGCTGTCGAGCGCGTCGCCCACGGCCTGGGCCGCGAGGAGCGCGACGGACGGGGGAGTCGGGTCCGTGACCGAGTCACCGGGGCCCGTGTACCGTGCTGCGCGCAGCGCGGCGGACAGGAGGGCGAGGTCGACCGCGACCCAGCCCAGGGTCAGGAACGTGGCAGGGGCCGAGGCCTCGCCCGCGAGCATCCGGGCGACGCCGACCGCACAGGCCACGAGCAGGACGACGGTCACGACGACCTGCGGCAGCACGTGCCGGTACCCCGTGCCCGTGGCCTGCTTGGTCTTGGACGTGACGGAGAACGCGACGTGCCTGCCGAGGAACACCGCGGAGGCCCCCGAGAGCGTGGCCGCGATCCACGTCGGGAACAGCGCGAAGGACATCTGCTGCCCGCGCCACAGCCCGCGGCTGCCCCTGCCGGACACCTGGAAGAGCAGCTGGCAGGCCACGAAGAACGGCAGGAAGTGCAGGAAGAACAGCGCCGGGTCGGCGTGCAGCGGGAACACGCCGAGCGTCAGGAAGAGCACGGGCGCCGCGAGGTACACCAGAGCCGCGAACCCGCTCAGGTAGCTCGTCATGGTGCCCAGGTACATGAGCCGCTGGGCGAGCGAGAGCCCACGGACCAGGAGCGGGTTGTCCCGGAAGAAGACCTGCATCGAGCCCGTGGCCCAGCGCAGGCGCTGCGACAGCGCCGTGCCGACGTCCTCGGGCGCGAGCCCGTGCACGAGCACCTCGTGGTGGTAGACGCTCGTCCACCCCATCGCGTGCAGGTGCATCGCCGTGGCCATGTCCTCGGTGATCGTGGTCGTGTCGAGCGGGTTGATCGTCAGGGCCTGGTCCGTGCGGGCCACGTCGACCCGCTCGAGGACACCGTCGAGCTCGGCGAGCAGCTCGCCCGCGACGTCCTCCGGGAGCGCTCCGCCCCCAGGCGTCCCCGTGGCGCCCGCCGGCGCCACCGCGACCACGCCCGTGCCCGACGCCGAGGGCGCGCCCGGCGCGTGGACGAGGGCCGCGGCGAAGGCAGAGCGCAGCTCGCCCGTGATCTCGGCGAGCACGTCGCCACGCCGGAACTGCCCCTCGGCCCGGCGCACCGCAGCCAGCGCCTGCTCGGCCACGGGCATCGCCGCGGGCTCACGGACCGCGAGCTGGCTCAGGAGGTCCTGGAGCCGTGACCGGCCCGCCCGGAGCGCGGCACGCATCGCGCCGCGCGCGTCACGCGAGAACCGGGTCAGCCCCAGCGCCATGAGGGCCTCGCGCCGCAGCACCGCGTTCGACCCGCAGAAGAACGCCGCACCCCACCCGTCCTTGCCCTGCTGGATCGGGCCGTAGAACAGCTCGGCCTGGGTGCCCAGCGGGTCGCTCGGAGGGACGTTCCAGAAGTGCTGCGGCGTCTGGACGAACGCGACCTCCTCGTCCTCGAAGTACCCCAGGACCCGGTCGAGGAACCGAGGCTCGGGCACCTGGTCCGCGTCGAGGATCGCGACGAGGTCACCGCTCGTGCGGAAGAGCGCGTTGTTGACGTTGCCCGCCTTGGCGAACCGAGGACGGCCCTCCCACTCGGGTCCGCGCGTGATGTACCCGACCCCCACGCGGGAGGCCGCGACCTCGAGCTCGGGCCGGTTCCCGTCGTCGAGGATCCACGTCGCGTGCGGGTACGTCATGTCGCGCGCCGCGATCGCGGTCCGCAGGACCAGGTCCACGGGCTCGTTGTACGTCGTGACGAACACGTCGACGCTCAGGCCCTCGGGCGCGGGTGGAGCCGGTGCCCGGCGCCTCGCGTTCCACATGGTCAGCGCGTACAGGACCGTCTCGCCCAGGCTGTACGTCTCCGCCAGGACCAGGGGCACCGCGACCCACCAGGCGTCCCACGCCACGGTCCCCGTCCAGCGCCACCCGATGTACACGAGCCCGAAGGCCACCGCGACCACGGCCAGGAGCCGCACCGCGGCCAGTCTGCTGCTACCCATGCGTTCTCCTCCGCCGGACGACGAGAGACGGCAAGTCGGGACCGGGTCGGCGTGCGGCGAGAAGACCGGCGCACGGCGGCTCGAGAGCGGCGGCGGCGATGACGTCGGGACGGGCAGTGACACCCCTGCGTGCCTGTCACGACGGCGGGCGGTCCGGTCGAGCGGGACCCCCGGCGGTGTCGTGCCTCGAATGTAGAGCGGGTGAAGTTCGCAGGGGAAGCAGTGCGCGAGCCGGTCTGCGAGGTTCGTCCGGTCTGCGCCCACATCTCCACAGGCCGGCAACCCGGCGGTAACGCTGGGTCACACGGGCTTGCGCGCCGTTCACCACGACGACACGTCGGGGCGCTCGCGGCAGCGCACCTTCACGCGTGGGCGTGGGCGTGGGCGTGCGTGGGTGCTTGCCTGGACGGGGCCCGGGCGCTGACGGGATGCGCGCGGGACCCGGACGGGGCGTGCGCGGGACCCGGACGGGCCCCGCAGCCGTCCCCGTCAGGCCAGCCGGGCCGCCCGGCGCGGAGCGACGACGGCGCCCGTGATCGCCGCGATGATCTCCTCGTAGCTCGTGCCGGGCCCGGAGAACGAGCCGTTGTTGCGCCCGTGGCGCAGGACCTCGATCCGGTCCGCGACGGCACGCACGTCGGTCATGTTGTGGCTGATGAGGATGACCGCGTGCCCCAGGTCGCGCAGGCGCTCGATGTGGGTCAGGACCTCGGCGGTCTGCGACACCGACAAGGAGGCCGTGGGCTCGTCGAGCACGACGATGCGCGGGTCGCCGAGCAGCGTGCGCGCGATCGCGACGCTCTGCCGCTGGCCGCCCGACAGGTCGGAGACGCGCGTGCGGACCGAGGGGATGCGGGACGTGAGGTCCCGCAGGATCCGGCGTGCGTTCTCCTCCATCGCGGCCTCGTCGAGCCGCGGGCCGTGGCGCAGCTCGCGCCCCAGGTAGAGGTTGGACACGACGTCGAGGTTGTCGCACAGAGCGAGGTCCTGGAAGACCGTCGCGATGCCGAGCGCGTGCGCGGCCGCCGGGTTGGGGATGGTGACCGGGACGCCGTCGGACTCGATGATGCCCGCGTCCGGGACGAGGACGCCCGCGATGACCTTGGCGAGCGTCGACTTGCCCGCGGCGTTGTCGCCGACGAGCGCGACGACCTCGCCGCGGTGCACCTCGAGGTCGATCCCCTCGAGCGCGCGGACGGCGCCGAAGGACTTGTCGATGCCGTGCAACGACAGTGCGGGGAGGGTGGAGCTGCTCACGTTCTGTCACCTGTTCGTGCTCGGGCGCCCGGGGGCGCCGTCGTGCCCGCCACGTCGTCGTGGCGAGACGGTCGTGCGGTCGCGGTCATGGGCGGTCCCCCGGGGACGGGGGCCCGGCGTCCCCTGCGGCGACGAGGCCCACGGGACCCGGCGCCCCCGGGGCGAGGCGGACGTCGCTCGTGACGTCGGTCGACTGGAGGGCGAGCGCGAGCGCGCCCATGACCTCGGCGCGGGCGCCGAGCTCGCCCAGCACGACCTCGACCGGGGCGATCGTGTTGGGCACGAGGTGGCGCCGGACCGCGTCGCGCAGGGGGCCGGCGAGGATCTCTCCGGTCTCGGCGAGCTCGCCCCCGACGACGATGACCTGCGGGTTCATGGCGCTCGCGAGCGTCGCGACCGCGATGCCGATGCGGTCGCCCGCGTCGGCCACGACGCGACGGCACCCCGGGTCGCCCTCGAGCGCCCGGGAGATGACGTCGCGCAGGGTCAGGTCTCCGTGGCTCGTGCGCAGCAGGTCGAGCAGCGCGTTGGAGCCGACGACGGTCTCGAGGCAGCCGCGGTTGCCGCAGCGGCAGATGGGGCCGGCGGGGTCCACCTGGACGTGCCCGATCTCGCCCGCGGTCCCCGCGTACCCGCGGTGGACGTGCCCGCCGACGACGACGCCCGCCCCCGTCCCGTACGAGACCCGGACGAACACCGAGTCGCGGTAGGCGCGGGCCGCCCCGAGCTCGGCCTCGGCGAGCGCGGCGAGGTTCGCGTCGTTGTCGACGACGACGGGGCGCGCCAGGCGCTTGGACATGACCTGTCCGACGTGCAGGTCGTCCCAGCCGCGCATGATGCCGCGCACCGAGATCATCCCGGTCGAGATGTCGACCGGGGCGGGCAGGGCCATGCCGACGGTCAGGAGCTCGTCGGTCGAGGCGCCGATGCGTTCCAGGAGGTCCATGACGAGAAGCGCCGCACGGTCCAGCCCCGTGTCGACCCGGTGGTCCACGGGCAGGGGCATCTGCTGCTCGGCGACGATCGTGCGGCCGAAGTCGCCGAGCGCGACCTTGAGGTGGCGGTGCCCGAACTGGATGCCCGCGACGAGGCCGAGCTGGCGCGCGAGCGTGACCTTGAGGGCGCGGCGTCCGGAGCGCGAGGTGGGTCGGGTGTCGACGACCCCTGCCTGGGTCAGCTCCTTGACGATGGTCGAGACGGTCGCCGTGGACAGTCCCGTGGCCTCGGCGAGCTCGACCTGGGTGAGGCCGCCGTAGCGCTTCACCGCATCCACGATGCGCGTTCGGTTCGCTTCTCGGAGTGAGGTCTGCGAGCCGGGTGTGGACCGGTCGTTGTTCACAGGCAGCAGCGTACACGCTGGTGAGGGCCGGAGAACCGAGGCGACACGGGGGTTTCCTGGGGGCGCGGCGGTGGTACCGCTTCCACTCTGAGTTTGAGTCTCGAACACAATTAGGTCACGAACTGGTTACTGCGCTTGACGCTCGAACTCAAGCCTGGCTAGTTTCGCTCCAGTGCCGACCGAGGCAACGCGGAACCCCCTCCGCGGCTCGGAGGCGACGCGGGCCTCACAGCCGAGGCTCGCCCCCTGGTTCGACGACGAAAGGGAATGACGATGACGTCAATGCGCAAGGCGGTCGCGGCTGCCGCTGGGATGACGCTCCTGTTCGGTGCCCTCACGGCATGCAGCTCCGAGCGTGCGGGCAGCGAGTCGGGCGGCGGCGAGACCGGCGGAGGCGACACGCCCCTGATCGGCATCGCGATGCCGACCCGCAGCCTCGAGCGCTGGAACAACGACGGCGCCCACCTCGAGGAGCTCCTCGGCGACGCCGGTTACGAGACCACGCTCCAGTACGCGGACAACAAGGTCGACCAGCAGATCACCCAGCTCCAGAACATGATCAACCAGGGTGCCGACGTCCTGGTCATCGCCTCGATCGACGGCACGGCCCTCGGCCCGGTCCTCGACGCGGCCGCCAAGGAGGAGATCCCGGTCATCGCGTACGACCGCCTCATCAACGACTCGGAGCACGTCGACTACTACGCGACGTTCGACAACGAGAAGGTCGGCACGCTCCAGGGCGAGTTCATCGCCGAGCAGCTCGGCCTCGAGGGCGGTGCCGGACCGTTCAACCTCGAGCCCTTCGCCGGGTCGCCCGACGACAACAACGCCCGCTTCTTCTTCAAGGGCGCCTGGGACGTCCTGACCCCCTACGTCGAGTCGGGCCAGCTCGTCGTGCCCTCGGGCAAGGCGCCCGCCACGGTCGACGACTGGACCACCATCGGCATCCAGGGCTGGGAGTCCGCCAAGGCCCAGTCCGAGATGGAGAACCGCCTCAACTCGTTCTACACGGACAAGAAGGTGAACGTCGTCCTGTCGCCCAACGACTCGCTCGCGCTCGGCATCGAGCAGGCGCTCGAGGGCAGCGGCTACTCCGCCGGTGAGGGCTGGCCGCTCGTCACGGGCCAGGACGCCGACGAGGCCAACGTGAAGAACATGCTCGCGGGCAAGCAGGCCATGACGGTCTGGAAGGACACCCGCACGCTCGGCGACCAGGTCGCCAAGATGGTCCAGCAGATCGTCGACGGCAAGGAGGTCGAGGTCAACGACACCGAGACCTACGACAACGGCGTGAAGGTCGTGCCCTCGTTCCTCCTCGACCCGCAGGTCGTGACCGCCGACACCGTCCAGACGACGCTCGTCGACTCCGGCTTCTACACGGCCGACAAGCTCGGCCTCTGACCGGACGCACCGTGCCCGGCCCCGGGGCAGCAGTCCCGGGGCCGGGCACGGTCCGCGCAGCACGACGGGCGAGACGGTCGTCCCCGCCGCGGCACCTCCGCGGCGACGGGCCACCACGGAACGGACGAGTGAGGAGCTGACCCATGGCCAGCGAGAGCAACATCCTCGAGATGCGGGGGATCACCAAGGAGTTCCCCGGCGTCAAGGCCCTGCAGGACGTCACGCTGGACGTGCGCCGGGGCGAGGTCCACGCGATCTGCGGGGAGAACGGGGCCGGGAAGTCGACCCTGATGAAGGTGCTGTCGGGCGTCTACCCGCACGGCACCTACGAGGGCACGATCGTCATGGACGGCGAGACGTGCGAGTTCAGGACCATCCGCGACAGCGAGGCCCGCGGGATCGTCATCATCCACCAGGAGCTGGCGCTCGTCCCGCACCTGTCGATCGCGGAGAACATCTTCCTCGGCAACGAGAAGGCCTCCGCGGGGATCGTCGACTGGCACCGCACCACGAGCGAGGCCGCGGCCCTGCTCGAGCGCGTCGGCCTGTCCGAGAACCCCGCGACCAAGTCGATGGACATCGGCGTCGGCAAGCAGCAGCTCGTCGAGATCGCCAAGGCGCTGTCGAAGCGCGTGGACCTGCTCATCCTCGACGAGCCCACCGCGGCGCTCAACGACGAGGACAGCGCCCACCTGCTCAAGCTCATCGACGAGTTCCGCAGCCACGGGATCACCTGCATCATCATCAGCCACAAGCTCAACGAGATCGCCGCGATCGCCGACCGCGTGACGATCATCCGCGACGGCGCGACGATCGAGACCCTCGACCTGCACGGCGACGAGCCCGTGACCGAGGACCGCATCATCCGCAGCATGGTCGGGCGCTCGCTCGACAGCCGCTTCCCGGACCACGAGCCGACCATCGGCGAGGAGGTGCTGCGCATCGAGGACTGGACCGTGCACCACCCGATCGACACCGAGCGCGTCGTCGTCGACCACGCGAACCTGCACGTGCGCGCCGGCGAGATCGTCGGCATGGCCGGGCTCATGGGGGCCGGGCGCACCGAGCTCGCGATGAGCGTGTTCGGACACTCCTACGGGGCGAAGATCTCCGGGACCGTCTACAAGAACGGTGCGCCCATCCGGACGCGCAGCGTCTCCGAGGCCATCGGGCACGGGCTCGCGTACGCGACCGAGGACCGCAAGCGGTACGGCCTCAACCTCATCCAGACCATCCGGGAGAACATCTCGGCCTCCGCGCTCGGCAAGGTGTCCCGCTGGGGCGTCGTCGACTCGCAGGCCGAGACCCAGGTCGCCGAGCGCTACCGCACGGACTTCCGGATCAAGGCGCCCACGGTCGAGGCGATCGCCGGCAAGCTCTCGGGCGGGAACCAGCAGAAGGTCGTCCTGTCGAAGTGGGTGTACTCCGACCCGGACGTCCTCATCCTCGACGAGCCCACGCGCGGCATCGACGTGGGCGCCAAGTACGAGATCTACGCGATCATCAACGCGCTCGCCGACGCCGGCAAGGCCGTCGTCGTCATCTCCTCCGAGCTCCCCGAGCTCATCGGCCTGTGCGACCGTGTCTACGCGATGAGCCAGGGCCGGATCACCGGCGAGGTGGCGCGAGCCGACGCCACCCAAGAAGCACTGATGCACTACATGACCATGGACAAGGGAGTCGACGTCCGATGAACGCCGTCAGGGAATACCTCGGCCGCAACGTCCGCCAGTACGGCATCGTCGCGGCACTGCTCGTGATCGTCCTGCTCTTCCAGGTCCTCACCGACGGGCGCCTGCTCTACCCGAACAACGTCGCGAGCCTCATCCAGCAGAACGCCTACGTGATGATCCTCGCGATCGGCATGGTCATGGTGATCGTCGCCGGGCACATCGACCTGTCGGTCGGTTCGGTCGTCGCGTTCGTCGGCGGGCTGTGCGCCATCATGATGAGCCAGTGGGAGCTGCCGTGGCTGCTCGCCGTGGTCCTGTCCCTCGGGGTCGGGGCGCTCGTCGGGATGTGGCAGGGCTTCTGGGTCGCGTACGTCGGGATACCGGCGTTCATCGTGACTCTCGCGGGCATGCTCATCTTCCGCGGCCTCGCGATCGTCCTGGTCGGCACCACGGTCGCGGGCCTGCCCAGCGGCTTCATCGCGATCAGCAACGGGTCGGTGCCCAACTGGTTCGGGTTCGTCGGGAACCTCGACGTCGTGACGCTCGCGATCGGCGGGATCGGCATCGTGGCGTTCGCCGTGGCGCAGTGGCGCTCGCGGACGTCGCTGCGGCGCCACGACCTCGCGGTCGAGCCGCTGCCCGCGTTCGTCGTCAAGATCGTCCTGGCCGCGGTGCTGATCGGGGTCGTGACGTACTGGCTGTCGCTCAGCTCGGGCGGTACGCCGATCGTGCTGCTCATCGTGGGCATCCTCATCATCGCGTACTCGTTCGTCCTGAACCGCAGCGTGTTCGGCCGCCACATCTACGCGATCGGCGGCAACCGTCACGCGGCCGTGCTGTCGGGAGTGAACTCGCGCCGCGTCGACTTCGGCATCTTCGTCAACATGGGCGTGCTGGCCGCGGTCGCGGCCGTCATCACGACCTCGCGTGCCGGTGCCGGTGTGGCCGCTGCGGGCATGAACTACGAGCTCGACGCCATCGCCGCGTGCTTCATCGGCGGCACCGCGGTCGCGGGTGGCGTGGGCCGTGTGTCGGGCGCCATGATCGGTGCGCTCATCATGGGCGTGCTCAACATGGGCCTGTCGATCATGGCCGTCGACGCCGCCTGGCAGCAGGCGATCAAGGGTCTCGTCCTGCTCCTCGCGGTCGCGTTCGACCTGCTGAGCAAGAGGCGCGCCGCGCTCTCCTGAGCCGGTGACCAGGAGGTGGCACGGGGGAGGGCGCACACCCTCTCCCGAGGTCACGGACCAGCGGGGTGCGTGCGGTGGGGACCGCACGCACCCCGCTGCGTCGTGCAGGACCCGACGGCGCCGCTCACCCCGTGCGCGCGCCGCCGCCCCGCCCGGCCCCGCCGAGGACGCCCCGCCCCGCAGACGGTGACGCCCCGCTCCGCCGAGGGCGACGCCCCGCTCCGCCGACGGTGACGCCCCGCTCCGCCGAGGGCGACGCGCCGCCCGCCCGAGGGTGACGCACCCGTCGCCCGACGGTGACGCACCCGCCCGACGCGCGCTCCGCCGTCGGGCAGGAGGAGCGACACGGCGTGACGGCCGCCACTGCCGCCCCCGCGCGGACGTGGGCTAGGATCGTGCACGTCGCGACTGGCGCACCCGCGCCCCGCACGCCGCCCCCCGGGGAGGCCACGGGACGGACGGGAATGGTGGATCACCACCGGGGAGCGGCATGCTGTGTAGACGACGGGTCGTTCGCCTGGGCCCCGGGTCGCCCCCTGTGGGGAGCGTGCCCGGACGGGGCACGCCCTCCCGCGAGACCGTCATCCGCAGACGCACCCAAGGAGACGCATGAGCGCTCAGCCGAACGTCCTGAACCAGTCCCTGCTCGAGGTGGACCCGGAGATCGCCGCGGTCCTCGACGGGGAGCTCGCGCGTCAGCGCGACACCCTCGAGATGATCGCCTCGGAGAACTTCGTGCCGCGCGCGGTCCTGCAGGCGCAGGGCTCCGTCCTCACGAACAAGTACGCCGAGGGCTACCCGGGCCGCCGCTACTACGGCGGCTGCGAGCAGGTCGACATCGCCGAGAACCTCGCGATCGCGCGCGCCAGGTCGCTGTTCGGCGCCGAGCACGTGAACGTCCAGCCGCACTCGGGCGCGACCGCGAACGCGGCCGTCCTGCACGCCCTCATCAACAAGGGCGACAAGATCCTCGGTCTCGAGCTGGCGCACGGCGGCCACCTCACGCACGGCATGAAGATCAACTTCTCGGGCAAGCTGTACGACGTCTCGGCGTACGGCGTGGACCCGCAGTCGTACCGCATCGAGATGGACGAGGTCCGCAAGACGGCCCTCGAGACCCGCCCCGACGTGATCATCGCGGGCTGGTCGGCGTACCCGCGCCACATCGACTTCGCGGCGTTCCGCGAGATCGCGGACGAGGTCGGCGCCAAGCTCTGGGTCGACATGGCGCACTTCGCCGGCCTGGTCGCCGCGGGCCTGCACCCGTCCCCGGTGCCCTTCGCCGACGTCGTGTCCTCGACGGTCCACAAGACCATCGGCGGCCCGCGCTCGGGCTTCATCCTCTCCAAGGAGGAGTACGCCAAGAAGATCGACTCCGCCGTGTTCCCGGGCCAGCAGGGCGGCCCGCTCATGCACGTCGTCGCCGCGAAGGCCGTGTCGTTCAAGATCGCGGGCTCCGACGAGTTCAAGGACCGTCAGGAGCGCACGCTGCGCGGCGCGAGCATCATCGCGGACCGCCTGGCCCAGCCCGACGTCGCCGAGAAGGGCGTGTCCGTCCTCACGGGCGGCACCGACGTGCACCTGGTCCTCGTGGACCTGCGTCACTCGGAGCTCGACGGCCAGCAGGCCGAGGACCTCCTGCACACCGTGGGCATCACCGTGAACCGCAACGCCGTGCCGTTCGACCCCCGCCCGCCGCGCGTCACGTCGGGCCTGCGCATCGGCACGCCCGCGCTCGCGACCCGTGGCTTCGGGGACGCCGAGTTCGCGGAGGTCGCCGAGATCATCGCGGCGGCCCTCAAGGCCGGTGCCGGCGCGGACGTCGAGGGCCTGAGCGCTCGCGTGCGCAAGCTGACGGCCGACTTCCCGCTGTACCCGGGACTGTCGCAGTAAGTCACGCACGACCCGCTGAGTGCGGAGCAGCTGTCGTGGATCCGGCCGATCCGCGACAGTTGCTCCGCACTCAGCGGTCTGTTCGCCCCCGCCAGACCCCGAGGAGCCCCCCATGACCGCGCAGATCCTGGACGGCAAGGCCACCGCCGCCGCCATCAAGGCCGAGCTCAAGACCCGACTCGTGACCCTCGCCGAGCACGGCGTGGTGCCGGGCCTCGGCACCCTCCTGGTCGGCGACGACCCGGGCTCGCAGTGGTACGTCGCGGGCAAGCACCGCGACTGCGCCGAGATCGGGCTCTCCTCGATCCGCGAGGACCTTCCCGCCGAGGCCACGCAGGAGGAGATCGAGGCCGCGGTCCGCCGCCTCAACGAGGACCCCGCGTGCACCGGGTACATCGTGCAGCTCCCGCTCCCGAAGGGCATCGACACCAACCGCGTGCTCGAGCTCATCGACCCCGACAAGGACGCCGACGGCCTGCACCCGACCAACCTTGGGCGCCTCGTGCTGCGCGTCAACGAGGACGTCACGTCGCCGCTGCCGTGCACGCCGCGCGGCATCATCGAGCTCATCGAGCGCCACGGCGTCTCGCTCGCGGGCAAGGAGGTCGTCGTCGTGGGGCGCGGTGTGACCGTGGGCCGCTCGATCGGCCTGCTCCTCACGCGCCGCGCGGTCAACGCGACGGTCACGCTCACGCACACGGGCACCCAGGACCTGGCCTCGCTCGTCCGGCGGGCCGACGTCGTCGTGGCCGCGGCGGGCGTCAAGGGCATCATCACGCGTGACATGGTCAAGCCGGGTGCCGTCGTGATCGACGTGGGCGTCTCGCGCGAGGTCGACCAGGAGACGGGCAAGAGCCGTGTCGTGGGCGACGCCGACCCGGCCGTGGCCGAGGTCGCGGGCTGGATCTCGCCCAACCCCGGCGGTGTCGGGCCCATGACCCGCGCGATGCTGCTCGCGAACGTCGTCGACTCGGCCGAGCGCGCGGCGGGCATCACCGGCTGACGCCCGACGCGGAGGGTTCGACGGGACGGGCGCGACCTGCGGGTCGCGCCCGTCCTGTCGTCTCCTGACGTCCTGTCGTGCGGTGGCGCCGCGCAGGACTAGTGTTCCGCCATGACCCCCGCGTCCCGGGCAGGGGGAGACGACGGCATCGCGGCCCTCGTCCCTGCGCCTCTCGCCGTCCCCTCGCCCGTCCGGCGCGCCCGCCGCAGCGCCACGGCCGCGTACGCGGCGCAGGGCTTCGGCTTCGCCGTGATGCTGACCAACGTCCCGACGTACGAGCGCTACCTCGGCATCGGCCCCGACGTCATCACGCTCGTGATCCTCGGGGTCTGCGTGTGCGCGGCGACGGGCAGCGCGCTGTCCGGGTGGCTCGCGGCCCGGTTCGGGTCGGCGCGCGTCGTGACCGGTGGGCTCCTGGTGGCGGCGGCGGGGATCCTCGCGGTCGGGCTGAGCGCGGGGGCGGGTCTGCTCGCGACGTTCTTCCTCGCGTTCGCGGTGTACGGCCTCGCGCTCGGGTCGGTCGACGCGTCGACGTCGATGCAGGGCATCGACGTGCAGCGCGCCTACGGGCGCAGCCTCATCGCGGCGTTCTTCGCGGCCAACGCGGCGGGCGGGGTGGTGGGGTCGCTCGCCGTCTCGGGGGCCGCGGCCCTGGGGCTCGCGCTGCCCGTGTCGCTCGCGCTCGTCGCTGCGGTGGTCGCGGTGGTGGTGCTCGTGCTGCGGGCCGGGTTGCTCTCGCGGACGGCGGCGGTCGCGGTCGCGGGTTCGGTCGAGGGCCTGGCCGGATCCGGGGCCGGGGCTGGGGCCAGTGCCGGGGCCGGTGGCCGCGAGGTGCCCGACGGCGCCGCTCCCGTCACAGGGCCGGGCGCCGGGTCCGCGGTGGACGGGTCGGGCGAGGTGGTGGCCGGTGCTGCCGGGGTCGCCGGCGTCGGCGCGCCCCGCACGCCCGGCGCACGTGGCGCGACCGGCATGGTCGGCGCGGGGACCGTGATCGTGCTGGGCATCGCGATGCTGGCCTTCCCCGTCGCGGACTCCGCGGTCTCGAGCTGGGGTGCGACCTTCCTGCAGGGCGTGCTCGGGGCGAGCGCCGTCGTCGGGCCGCTGGGGTTCGGCGCCTACCAGGCGACCCTCATCTGCTCGCGGCTCCTGGGCGACCGGGCGGTCGAGCGCTGGGGGCGTGTGCGGGTCGTGGCGCTCGGCGGGTCCGTGGGGGTCGTGGGGCTCGGGCTCGTCGCGGTCTCACCCGCCTGGCCGCTCGCGGTGCTGGGGTTCGCCGCGACCGGGCTGGGGCTCGGAGTCGTGGCGCCCATGGCGTTCTCGGCCGCGGGCGACCGGGCGGCCGAGGCCGTCGCGGGGGTCGCTGCCCCCGGGGCGCGCACGGACCTCCCGACGGTCGAGGACGCGACCGACCGCGCGGTGGCCCGGCTCAACGTCTTCACGTACGTCGGCGCGGTGCTCGGTGGGGCGATGACCGGGGTGTTCGCGACGACCGACGCGCTGCGCGCAGGGTTCGGCGTGCTCGCGGTGCTGGCGCTGGCGACGGTCCTGCTCGCGGGGAGGTTCCGCGAGGCGGTGCTGCCTCCCGACGCGCCGGGACGAGCGTGAGGTGAAGTGCCCGCTCCTTGCGGCACGAGCGGGGTGACCGCGACGTACGGGCGACCGGCGCAGCCGTGACCAGCGTCTCGCCGTGCGGTTTTCGCCCGTGTGGGTGGCGTGGGGTTTGATGTCGAGGTGCTCACGATCGCCACAGCAAATGTCAACGGTATCCGCGCCGCCTACCGCCGGGGGATGGACGCCTGGGTCGCGTCGCGCACCCCGGACGTCATGCTCCTGCAGGAGGTGCGCGCGCCCGACGAGATCCTGAACGAGCTCGTCGGCGAGGGCTGGCACATCGCGCACCAGGCGTGCGACATCAAGGGGCGAGCGGGCGTCGCGGTCGCGTCACGGCTGCCCGTGACGGCCGTGCGGGTCGGGCTGGGCAAGGGGGAGCCGGAGCCGCCCGTCGACACGGGCCGCTGGGTCGAGGCCGACCTCGAGCTGCCGTCGGGCGAGAAGCTGACGGTGGTCTCGACGTACATCCACTCGGGCACCGCGGGCACGCCCAAGATGGACGAGAAGTACGCCTACCTCGAGAAGGTCACCGAGCGCCTGCGCGAGCTCTCGACCGCGGGCGGGCTCGCGGTCGTCGCGGGCGACGTGAACATCGCGCACAAGAACGTCGACATCAAGAACTGGAAGGGCAACCAGAAGTCGGCCGGCTTCCTCCCCGAGGAGCGCGCCTACCTGGACACCTGGATCGACGAGCTCGGCTGGGTGGACCTCGGACGCAAGCACGGCGGCGAGGGGCCCGGACCGTTCACCTGGTGGTCGTGGCGCGGGCAGGCGTTCGTCAACGACGCAGGGTGGCGCATCGACTACCAGCTCGCGACGCCCGCGCTCGCCGAGCGTGCCGTCAAGGTCGAGGTCGACCGCGCCGACGACTACGAGAGCCGCTGGAGCGACCACGCCGCGCTGGTCGCGACGTACGACCTCTGACGGGTCGGCCTGGGACGCCTCGGTCGCCGGTCGCCGGTCGCCAGGCCGGACGGCCCGGTCCGGCCCGGCGGCCGCGCCTCGTGCGCGGCGCCGAGGTGCGAGCGGCGGGTGCCGAGGTGCGAGCGGCGGGCGCCGAGCGCCGTGCAGCGAGCGGCGGGCGGCGTGCATCAGTCGTGGGCCGGGACGGGCAGCCCGGTCATGCGGGACAGCGGTGACAGCAGCACGGGCAGCGCCCCGAGCGACATGACGAGCGCCCCGACCCACAGCGCGGGTGCGACGCCCCACACGGTCCCGATCCACCCGCCGAGCAGGCCGCCGAGCGGGATGGGGCCCCACACGAGGAACCGGGCCGAGGCGTTCATACGCCCCAGCAGCGCGGGCGGGCACAGCCGTTGGCGGAAGCTCACCTGCGCGACGTTGTAGACGACGACCGCGAGGTTGAACACGAAGCCCCCGGCGACGAGCACTGCCGGCACGAGAGCGTCCGCGGCGCCCGTGGTCGCGACCCAGGCCGCCGCGGGCGTGATCGCGTAGGCGATGCCCGAGAAGACCGCCGAGACCGGGATGATGCGCGCGGCGCCGACCCAGCGCGCCGCCCGGTCGGCCAGGACGGCGCCGAGCAGCCCGCCGGCGGCGCTCGCCGAGAGCACGACGCCGTAGGTCGCCGTCCCGACGTCGAGCGTGCGCAGCGCGAAGATCACCACGACCGCGTTGCCGATCGCGCCGCCCAGGTTGCTGAGCGACGTGCACGCGAGGATGCGGCGGAGCAGGGGCTCGCTCGCGACGAACCGCAGCCCCTCTGCGATCTCGGTGCGCAGGGGGCGTCGGGCTGCCGGGTCGGGGAGGTCCTCGTGGTGGCGGATCCGCGAGACGGCGAGCGCGCTCGCGAGGTAGGTACCGACGGTCGCGACCATGACGAGCGGTGCGGACAGGACCCGCAGCGCGACGCCGCCGATCGCCGGCCCGGCGATCATCGCGACGGACTGGGTCGCCTGGAGCTTGGAGTTCCCTTCGACGACGTGGTCGAGCCCGACGAGCCCGGGGACGTAGCTCTGGTGCGCGACGTCGAAGAAGAGGCTGAACGTGCTGATGACGACTGCCGCACCGATGAGCAGGCCCATGCTCGCGTGGCCGGTCAGGGCGGCGACGACCACGACCGACAGGATCGCTGCGCGGGCGAGGTCTGCGGCGACGAGGACCCGGCGCTTGCGCATGCGGTCGACCCAGGCCCCTGCGGGCAGGCTGAGCAGGAGGAACGCTGCGGTCTCGGCGGCGTTGAGCGCGCCCATCTGCCACTCGGTCGCGTGCAGGTGGGACACGGCGAAGATCGGCAGGACGAAGCCGGTGAGCTGTGCGCCGAGCTGGCCGAGTGCGTCACCGCCCCACAGGCGCCGGAAGTCGCGGTGGTGGACCAGGCTGCGCGAGGGAGAGCCGGTGGTCACGAAAGGCTCGTCGGACGTCATGGGGTCAGCCTGCGGTAAGTGATTGAGGAATGTCAATCGGTTAGCCTGTGGGGGTGACCCCCGATCGCACGGCCTCGCCGGCACCGCCCCCGTCCCGCGGTTCCGGCGTCCACGCGCCGACCGCAGAGCTGCCCACGACCGGCGGTTCGGACGCCGAGCGGGACGCCGACGCACGTGCCCTCGCGTCGAGCCTCCGGGTGCGCATCCTGCGCATCTGCCTCGACGAGGCGCGCACCAACAAGGAGATCGCCCAGGCGCTCGGCAAGAACCCGGCGACGACGCTCCACCACGTCCGGACGCTCGTGGCGCGCGGGTTCCTGACGGCGCAGCCCGAGCGCACCGGAGCGCGGGGGGCGCGGGAGGTGCCGTACCTGGCGACGGGCAAGTCCTGGACCGCGGACCTGGGGCCCGGGGGTCACCGGGTGCTGCTCGACGCGTTCCTGGACGAGCTGGCCGCGGCCGATCCTGCGACGGTCGACATGGGCAGGCTCGGCCTGCGGCTCGACGCCGCGGGGCGCGAAGAGCTGTCGCGGCGCCTCAACGAGGTCCTCGAGGACTTCCGGCAGCGCGAACCGGCGGCGGGTGGCGAGCCGTGGTCGGTCTTCGTCGCGATCCACCACGACGCGAGCCGCGACCCGCGCTGAGCGTGGGCTTCGGTGACGAGGAGCCCGACCTCGCGGCGTCCCGCGCACCCGGGGTGGTCGCAGAATCTGTTGACCAACATGCGACTTTTGGTTGACAGCAGTCAAAAGCCTCCTTAGGCTCCGACGTGGTCACTGCCGACCTGTCTTCAAGGAGGAAGAACACTCGTGCGAACCTCAATGCGCCATCGACGAGGCCTCTCAGGCCTGCTCGGAGCCTCGCTGCTCGTCCCGCTCGCCTTCGCCGGAACGCTCCCGTCCGCCCAGGCGGCCGACACCGAGATGGAGCCCGGCGTCACGCTCCGTACCTTCCAGCTCGCACAGGACCCCGGGTCCGTGTGCACCCTCAAGTCGGGGACGACCCCCAACGTCGACAAGCTCATGCCGACGATCGACTGGAGCACGCCCGAGCAGTTCGGTGCGTCGGACCGCTTCATCACGCACGCGCTCGCGACGCTCACGGTCCCCACCGAGGGCGAGTACACGTTCCGCGTGACGAACGACGACGGCGCGCTCGTCTACGTCGACGACCAGCTCCTCCTCGAGAACGACGGCCCGAACGACTCGACGTCGGTCGAAGGGGCGATCACCCTCACCGCGGGGGCGCACGACCTGCGGGTCGAGTACTACGAGGGCACCGACAAGCAGCGCCTGACGCTCGCGTGGAAGACCCCCGGGGCCTCGACGTTCCAGGTCGTCCCGACCTCGGCACTGAGCACCGAGGCGAACGTCGTGCGCGTCACCGCGCCCGGCAACAAGTACTGCGAGGGGGCCACGGACACCTCGGGCGACGGCCTGCGCCTCGACACGGTCAACCCGAACTACGAGCTCGTCGACCTGCGTCCCGCGGGCTTCGAGCCCAAGGTCTCGGGCCTCGCGTTCACCCCGGACGAGAAGCTGGCCGTCGTGACCACGGGTGACGTGAGCTCGGGCGGCTGGCGGCCGAACCCGACGTCCGGCGAGGTGTACCTCCTGGACGGCGTGATCGACGCGACCGGCCCCGAGGACGTCACCGTCACGAAGGTCGCGGACAAGCTGCTCAACCCGATGGGCATCGAGGTCATCGAGGACTCGATCTTCGTCTCCGAGCGGTACCAGCTCACGCAGCTCACCGACCCGGACGGCGACGGCTTCTACGACACGCACACCAAGATCGCCGGGTGGCCCGACGGTGGCAACTTCCACGAGTTCGCGTTCGGCCTGATCCACGATGAGAACTACTTCTACGTCAACCTCTCGGTCGCGATCGACAACGGCGGCGCGACGACCACCCCGCAGCCGGCCGCCAACCGCGGCACGTCGATCAAGATCGACCGTGCGACGGGCGAGGTCACCTACGTCGCGGGCGGTCTGCGCACCCCGAACGGCATCGGTTTCGGCCCCGAGGGCGAGATCTTCGGGACCGACAACCAGGGCGCGTGGCTGCCCGCGAACAAGCTCGTCCACATCGAGCAGGACAAGTTCTTCAACCACTTCACGACCCCGTCCGGGCCGTTCGACGCGAACCCCGTGTCCCAGCCCGCGCTGTGGCTGCCGCAGAACGAGATCGCCAACTCGCCGGGCAACCCGATCCTCGTGAAGGACGGCGAGTTCGCCGGCCAGATGCTCCTCGGTGACGTCACGTACGGCGGTCTCCAGCGCGCGTTCCTCGAGAAGGTCGACGGCGAGTTCCAGGGGGCGGTCTTCCGTCACACCGCGGGCCTAGAGGTCGGCGCCAACCGCGTCATCACCGGTCCCGACGGCGCGCTGTACGTCGGCGGTACGGGTGAGGGCGGCAACTGGGGCGAGTCCGGCAAGCTGCGGTTCGGCCTGCAGAAGCTCGCCACGGTGAACGAGGACTCGTTCGACATGAAGGAGATGCGCGTCGTCGAGGGCGGCTTCGAGATCGAGTACACCGACCCGGTGTCCGACGCCGTCGTCGCGAAGCTGGCCGACGCCTACCGCCTGACGCAGTGGCGCTACGTGCCGACCCAGCAGTACGGCGGCCCCAAGGTCGACGAGCAGCCGCTGTTCGTCACGGACGCCACCGTGTCCGAGGACCGCACCACGGTCACGCTGAAGGTCGACGGCCTCAAGCCCGGCCACGTCGTGCACCTGCGCTCGCCGCGCCCGTTCGCCTCGGACGTGGGCGCCGAGCTCCTGAGCACCGAGGCCTGGTACACGCTCAACTCGCTGCCGGGCTACGTCGCCCCTGCCGAGCGCGGCTGGTACGAGGCCGAGGAGGCGCAGCCGCTCGGCAGCTCGAGCCTCGGCTCGGACCACAGCAACTACTCCGGCACGGGCTTCGCCGCCGGGATGCAGAACGTCGGCTCGGGCCGCACGTTCGCGGTGACGGTTCCCGAGGCGGGCACCTACCCGCTCAACCTGCGCTACGCCAACGGCATCCACCCCTACACCGAGCTGCGCGCCAAGAACGTCTCGCTCTACGTCAACGGCCAGAAGGTCGGTCCGTGGACGCTGCCCACGACCGGCGACTGGAAGAAGTGGGACACGGTCTCACGTGACGTCGCACTGGTGGCGGGCAGCAACACGATCACCCTCAAGTACGACCAGGGCGACCAGGGCAACGTGAACCTCGACGTGCTGTCGATCGGGCAGAACCCCGACATCTGCTCCCCGGCGGAGGTCGAGGAAGGGTACCGCGGCATCTTCGACGGCACCCTCGCGAGCCTCGCGGACTGGAGCCTCGCCGGCGCCGGCACGTTCGGTCGTCAGGACGACTGCTCGATCCGCACCAACGGCGGCATGGGGCTGCTCTGGTACACGGCCGAGGAGCTCGAGAAGTACTCGCTCAAGCTCGACTGGAAGCTCGTCAAGGACGACAACGGCGGCGTGTTCGTCGGCTTCCCGAACCCCGGCACCGACCCCTGGGTCGCGGTCAACAAGGGGTACGAGATCCAGATCGACGCGAGCGACGCCGCGGACCGCACCACGGGCGCGATCTACACCTTCCAGGGTGCTGACGCGGCGGCCGTGACCGCGGCCCTCAAGCCCGTCGGGCAGTGGAACGCGTACGACATCCGTGTCGAGGGGGACCGTATCCGGATCTACCTCAACGACGTGCTCGTCAACGACTTCACGAGCACCGACCCGGCGCGCGACCTGTCGAGCGGGTTCATCGGCATCCAGAACCACGGCAACGGTGAGACGGTCTCCTACCGCAACATCCGCGTCAAGGACCTGGCGGCCGAGCCCGAGCCCGAGCTCGCGGTCTCGGTGACCGCCCAGCCGAAGTGCGCGGCCGGCAAGGTCACGCTCACCGTGCGTGCCGTCAACGACGACACGGTGCCGGTCGACGTCGTGATCAGCACGCCGTTCGGCAAGAAGACCATGACCGGTGTCCTGCCGGGCAGGTCCGCCCAGCAGACGTTCGCGACACGCTCGACCTCGATCGAGGCCGGGACCGCGACGGTGACGGCGAGCGCAGGGGACAAGGAGGTCGTGGTCGAGACGGCCTACGACGCGTCGAGCTGCGGCTGACGTGACATCCCCTCGCTGAGGGCATGACTCGGCTGCGACACGCCCGGCGTGTCGCAGCCGAGTCATGCACCCACCACCGCAGCACGCCGCTCGGCTCGGTCGCGGCCTCGTTTGCCGGGGCGCTGCGGCGTCTGTCACCATCTGCCGGGGCGTCGACGACGACGTCCCACCGTGTCGTCGAGAGGTAGTCGACCCATGCTCGCGCACCTGGGACGGGTCACGGCCCGGTACCGCGTCGCCGTCCTGACCTTCTGGGGCCTGCTCGCCCTGCTGGGCGCGGTGATCGGCGGCGGGGTCTTCGACCGCACGACCACGGTCGACAGCCTGCCGCCCGGTGCGCCCGCCGCGCAGGCGCAGGCTCTGCTCGACGAGCTCGACCCGCAGGGGGAGACCCTCACGGCCGTCGTCGGCGGGGTCGACTTCTTCACGCCGTCGCTCGTCGAGAGCGCGTACCGCGTCATGCCGGAGGTGCGCGCGATCCCCGGGGTCCTGGAGGTCTCGGACGCCTTCACGTCGGGCGGCCTCGTCGCGGACGACGGGTTCAGCTCGCTCGTCGTGGTCGAGCTGGACCACGACCTCACGGACGAGCAGGCGCTCGAGGTCGGGGACCGTGTCGCGGCGACCCTCCGGACCCTCGACGCCCCCGAGGTCGTGGTGGGCGGGGAGCTCATGGCCGAGCGGACGTTCGCCGACGTCGCGACGGCCGACGCCGTGGTGGGGGAGTCGGTCGCCCTCGTGGTGCTGTGCGTCGTCCTGGTGCTCGTGCTGGGAGGCCTGCGGGCCGGTCTGCTGCCGATCGTCGCCGCGCTCGCGTCGATCGCGGCGTCCCTCCTCGGGCTGAGCGCGCTCGCCGGTGCGGTGCCCGTGAGCGAGTTCGCGGTCAACGTCGTGACGCTCCTGGGGCTCGGGCTGGCCGTCGACTACAGCCTCCTGGTGATCGTGCGGTTCCGGGAGGAGCGCGGGGCGGCGCCCGAGGCTCCTCTCGAGGAGCTGCTGGCCCTGACCGTGTCGACCGCGGGCAGGGCGGTCCTCGTCTCGGGGCTCGCGGTCGCGTCGGCGCTCGGCGGGCTGCTCGTCCTGGCGGACCCTCTGCTCGCGAGCATGGCCCTGGGTGGCCTGCTCGTGGTCGCGCTCACGACGCTCGCCGGGCTCACGCTCGTGCCGGCCCTGGTCGGCGTGCTGCACGCGTCGATCCCGGCGCCGCGGACCCGGACCTGGGCCCGCCGCCGGACGGGGCGCGGCTCTGGCCTGCTCGCACGGTCCGCTGCGTTCGCCCAACGTCGACCGGTGGCGGTGACGCTCGGGTCGACCGCGGTCCTCCTGCTCCTGAGCGCGCCGCTGGCGTCGCTCGCGCTGGGCGCGTCGGACGCGCGGTCCCTTCCGTCGGGGACGCAGGAGCGCGTCGTGCAGGAGAGGATCGAGCGGGACTTCGAGATCCTGGGCGTCCAGCCGGTCGAGCTCGTGCTGGGGGCGCCCGTCGAGGACCCCGAGGTCCAGGCGTTCCTCGACACGGTTTACGCGCTGCCCGGTGTCGAGGACGTCGAGCACCTCACCGACTTCCCGGCCGACGTGACGGTCGCCGAGGTCACCCCGGAGGGCACCGCGACGGGCGAGGCGGCGCAGGCCGTGGTCCGTGACGTGCGGGCGCTCGACGTCCCGTTCTCGGTGCAGGTCGCGGGCCCTGCGGCCGAGCTGGTCGACGCGACGCAGCAGTCGCGGGACCGGCTCCCGTGGGCCTTCGCCGCGGTCGTGCTCCCCGCGATGCTCCTGCTGGGCTGGCTCACCCGGTCGGTCGTGGTCCCGCTCAAGGCGCTGGTCCTGAACCTGCTCGCCCTGACCGCGTCCTTGGGCGTGCTGGTCGCGGTCTTCCAGTGGGGCTGGGGGGCGCGCCTCCTGGGCTTCGAGCCCACGGGCACGATCGACGCGACGAGCCCCGCGCTCCTGTTCGTCTTCCTCTTCGGCCTGTCGATGGACTACGAGGTGTTCCTCCTCGCGCGCATCGCGGAGGAGTGGCGCCGTCGGACGGGGGACGACCGCCGCGCGAACGACCGCGCGGTGCTCGCGGGGGTCGTGGCGTCGGGCCCCGTGATCACGGTCGCGGCCGTGTCGATCGGGATCGTGTTCGCGGGCTTCGCGCTGGGCGACCTCGTGGCCATGAAGGAGATCGGGGTGGGGATGGCCGTCGCGGTCCTGCTCGACGTCACGATCGTCCGCGGGCTGCTCCTCCCCGCCTCGATGTCGCTCCTGGGGCGCTGGAACTGGTGGTTCCCGGGCGGAGGGACGCACCGCGGCCGCGGGGTCGGGCCGGACGGGGCGCGCGGCGAGGAGGCCTCGCCGCGCACCCTCGTGGGCAGCGGTGCGTCAGCAGGCGCCGGCCGGGGCTGACGGCACGGCCAGCAGGAACCCGGGGGCCGCGAGGCCGGCGCGGGCGAAGGCCGCGGCCACGGCGTCGGCGACGGCGCCGGAACGGTCGGCCGGGACGAGCGCGATGGCCGACCCCCCGAACCCGCCGCCCGTCATGCGGGCTCCCAGGGCGCCGGCCTCGCGCGCGGCCTCGACCGCCACGTCGAGCTCGGTCGCGGAGACCTCGTAGTCGTCGCGCAGAGACGCGTGGGACGCGTCGAGCAGCGGCCCGACGGCGGAGGCCCGCCCCGCGCGCAGCAGCGACACCAGGTCCTGGGTCCGGGCGATCTCGGTCACCACGTGCCGGACGCGGCGGCGGGTGACGTCGTCGGGCAGGCGGTCGAGCGCCTCGCCGAGAGCCTCGGCGAACACGGCCTCGTGGGCCACGGGGTCGCTCGGGGCTGCCGCCGCACCGGCGACCGAGTCCGCGAGCTCGCGCAGGTTCGCGAGGCCCAGGGTCGCGGCGGCCGCCTCGCACGTCGCCCGGCGCTGCGCGTACTGGCCGTCGACCAGCGCGTGCTCGGCCCGGGTGTCGATCACGAGGAGTGCGAGCCCCTCGGCCGCGAGGTCGAACGGGACCTGCTCGACGGCGTCGGCCGCGGCGAGCCCCGGGCGGCAGTCGAGCAGCAGTGCGTGACCCGGGGCGCAGCGCAAGGACGCCGACTGGTCCATGCCGCCCGTCGGAGCACCCGCGACCTCGTTCTCGGCGCGGACCGCGGCGGCAGCGAGGGTCGCGCGACCGGCGTCGGTGGACGCGAGCCCCAGGCCCGCGACGTCGTCGAGACCGACCGCGACCGAGCACTCGAGCGCGGCCGACGACGACAGGCCCGCACCGTAGGGCACGCACGAGTCGACCACGGCGTCGAAGCCGCGGATCGTGGCGGCCGACCCGCCCGTCGCCTCGAGGTACTGCCCGAGCGCCCAGGCGACCCCGGCCACGTACGCGGCCCAGCCCGTCACGGTCCCCGGTGCGACGTCCTCGAGCCGCCCGGTCCAGGCAGCGCCCGGCTCCTGGGCCGAGGCCAGGCGCACGACCGAGTCGGTCCGGGGGCGCAGCGCGACGTACGTGCGGTGGGGGAGCGCGATGGGCAGGCACAGCCCGGCGTTGTAGTCGGTGTGCTCGCCGATGATGTTGACGCGGCCAGGGGCTGCGTAGACGCGGACGTCTGCCGTGCTCTCGGCCGGGAACGCCGCCGCGAAGGCCTGCCGGACGCGGTCCGCGCCGACGTCGTCGGGCCAGGAGTCGACCCACTGCGTGGCAGGGACCGGGGCGAGGGCCTGCAGGCGCGCGGCGATCCGCTCGGGCGTGGTGTCGCTGACCCAGGCACCCATGCCGGACTCCGAGCCCGCGAGGTACTTGAGCTTGCCCGGTGCGCGCAGGACCGAGAAGACCTGCAGGTGCAGGCGTGACAGGTCGCGCCCCTCGCGCACCGGGGCCTGGTGCCAGGCCGCGATGTAGGGCAGGGGGACGGGTGCGCCGTCGGGTCCTTCGAAGAACAGGTCGAGGCGACGCAGGAGCTCTAGGTAGGTGACCGCGAGGTCGTCGCGCTCGGCGTCGGTGAGCGCGGGCAGGTCGGGGACGTCGCGGCGCGGTGCGAGGTGCACCTCGACGGGCCAGCGGGCCGCGAAGGGCACGTACGCGACCCAGTGCTCGGTCTCCAGGACGATGCGGCGGCCGTCGGCGAGCTCGGCGTCGAGGACGTCGCGCAGCAGGTTGCCGCCCGTGCGCTCGTGGTGGGCGCGTGCCTGCGCGAGCATCGCGCGCGTCCTGGGCGTGAGGTACGGGTAGCCGTAGATCTGGCCGTGCGGGTGGTGGAGCGTGACGCCGATCTCCTGGCCCCTGTTCTCGAAGCAGAAGACCTGCTCGACGCCCGGCTCGCGGCCGAGGGCCTCGGTGCGGTCGGCCCACGCGTCGACGATGGTGCGCACGCGCTGCGCGGGCAGCGCGCCGAACGACGAGGAGTGGTCGCTCGAGAAGACGATGACCTCGCAGCGGCCCGACGCCGGCGCGCGGGTCTCGAGCGTGCCCTCGCCACCGAAGGAGCCGTCCGCCGCGCCCGTGCCGTCACTGACGCCGGGCACGAATTGCAGCGACGGGAAGCGGTTCTCGAAGACCACGACGTCGTAGTCGGTGTCCGGGACCTCACCGTCGGAGTAGGCGGCGCCGGGGCGTGCCGGGCACAGCGGGCACGAGTCCGCCGCGGGCAGGAACGTGCGGTTCATGCGGTGCGCGGCCATCGGGATCCAGTCGCCCGAGAGCGGGTCGAGGCGCATCTCGGGACCCGTGTAGGGGTGCTCGTGGCCGTCGGGGCCGGTCACGGGGGCGAACCGGTCGCCCAGCGGGCGCGGGTCGTCGAGCCGGCGCGTGAGGTCCCCCGCGACGTACGCGGGCGAGTCGTCGAAGTAGACGAGCTCGCGGCCGTCGGCCAGACGGGTCGGGGTGCGGCGCAGGTTCTGGTTCATCGGGGGGTACGACCGTCCTGGGGTGCGGGGGTGGGTGGGTTCGGTGCGGGCTGGGGCGCGCCGTCGCGCGTGGCGACCACGAGCTGCTCGACGACGTCGCGCACCGCCTCCTGGTCTGCCGCCGGGAGGGCGTCGTCGGTCACGAGGACGTCGACCTGGTCGAGCCGGGCGAAGACGCTCAGGCCCGTGGTGCTCCACTTGGAGTGGTCGGCCAGGACGACGGTCCGGCCGGCGATCGCGACGAGCGAGCGGTTCGTCGCGGCCTCGTCCAGGTTGGGCGTCGTCAGCCCGGCCTCGACGCTCACGCCGTGCGCGCCCAGGAAGGTCTGGTCGACGCGCAGGCTCGCGAGCGCGGCCTCGGTGAGCGGCCCGACCAGGGCGTCCGACGGCGTCCGGGAGCCTCCGGTGAGGACGGTCTCGAGCCGGGGGTCGCCTGCGCGGTGCAGGGCCTCGGCGACCGGGAGCGAGTTCGTCACGACCGTCAGAGGGCGCAGGGCGGTGTCCGCGGCGATCTCCACGGCGAGGAGGTGCGTCGTGGTGCCGGCCGACAGGGCGATCGAGGACCCGGGGGAGACGAGGCGTGCGGCGGTGCGCGCGATCGCGCGCTTCTCGTCGAGCGCGAGCGTGCTCTTGGCCTCGAACCCGGGCTCGTGCGAGGTGGCCTGCGGGGAGACCGCCCCGCCGTGGACCTTGCGGAGCAGCCCCTGGTCCGCGAGCTCGAGCAGGTCGCGGCGGACCGTCATGTCGGAGACGCCGAGCTCCTGGGTGAGGTCGGCGATCCGGACGGCGCCGTGGTCGCGGAGACCCGCGAGGATGCGCTCGTGGCGCTGGGAGGCGAGCATGCAGCCATGGTGACACATTCCAACAGAAACGAACAATGTTGAACAGTCGGGGCTCGCCGGAGCATGCCCGCCCCGCAGCCGCGGGTCGGCCCGCTCCTTGCCGGACGACGACGGCCGACCACCCTGCGGGTGACCGGCCGTCAGAAGGCGCGTCGCGAGATCAGATGCCTCCGCGCAGCGCGGCGATCGGCTCGATCGCCGCGGCCTTGAGCGCCGGATAGGTCCCCGCGAGCAGGCCGATCACACCGCCCAGGAGGGCCGAGCCGATCGCCATGCGGATGTCCAGGATGGGTGTCCACTCCTGGGCGACCGACACGATCACCACCGTGAACACCCCCAGCGACGCGCCGACCAGGCCACCGAGCAGCCCGATGACCACGGACTCCACCACGAACTGCCCCGCGATGTCCCGCTTGGTCGCGCCGAGCGCACGGCGCAGGCCGATCTCCCCGACACGCTCCATCACCGACAGCAGGGTGACGTTCGCGATCCCGAGACCTCCCACGAGCAGGGCGATCCCGCCCAGGGCCAGGAAGATCGCGTTGATGTCCGCCTGGACGTTCTCCTGGAGCGCGGAGCCGCTGACGGGCGCCTGGGCCTTGAAGGACTCGGGCTCGTTGGGGTCGAGGGCGATCGGCCCCTGCTCGGCGACGAGCGAGCCGGCGCCCGTCTCGATGTGGATCTGCACCTCCTCGGGCGCGCCCACGGCGAAGTCCTGCCGCGCGGTACCGACGGGGAGCACCACCGCGTCGAGAAGATCCGTCCGTCGCTTCACGTCGCCGAAGATCCCGATGACGGTGTACGCGTCCTCGCCGATGAAGATCGACGGCTGGCTGTCGACGCGGTTGATGCCGAGCTGCTCGGCAGCCCGCTCGCCCAGCACCACGACCCGGTCGTTGCGCGCGTCGTGCCCGCTGTCGAAGAAGCGCCCGGCCACGATGCGCCCCCGCACGGCGTCGAGCAGGCCGTCGGAGCCCGCGAGCACCACGGGGCTGGCCTTCTCGGCGACCGACGGGTCGTTGACCGGTACGGCGGTCACCCGCCGGGCCTCGACGTCGACCGGCGCGACGATCCCTGCGGCGACGACCCCGTTGATCTGGGCGACACGGTCCCCGCCGTCCCACGGGATGCGCCCCTTGGGGCGGGCGTCGTCACCCGTGCCGGCCTTGGCCGGCGTGATGACGACCTGGGTCGCGGCCACGGCGTCGAACTGGCGGCTGATCTGTCCCGCGGCGGTCTGCGCGAGACCCACCGTGATCACGACCGACGCGATGCCCAGGACCGTGCCGAGGATCGTCAGGACCAGCCGCCCGGGACGGGCGCCGATCCCGTGCGCGGCCTCGGCGAAGAGGTCACGGGCGTTGAACCGGTCGCGGGCCCGGCCACGGTGGATCCGTTCCTTCGGCACCCGACGGGCACCCGGTGCCGCGTCCGCCGCCGTGCCCCGTGCCGACCGACCGGGCAGGCGGGCCCTCAACGCGTCGAGGGCCCTCATCGGTCGAGCTCCGTGAGCCGGCCGTCGGCGATGCGCACCCGACGCTGCGCCCGGGCGGAGACCGCCGGGTCGTGAGTGATGACGACGAGCGTGAGCCCGTCGGCGTGCAGCTCGTCGAAGAGCTCCATGATCTCGACCGAGTTGGTCGAGTCCAGGTTGCCCGTCGGCTCGTCGGCGAGGAGCAGGTGCGGGCTCGCCACGACCGCGCGGGCGACCGCCACGCGCTGGCGCTCCCCGCCCGAGAGCGTGGTCGGTGTGAAGTCGACCCGGTGCGACAGGTGGACCCGGTCGAGCGCTGCGCGCGCCCGCTCCTGCCGTTCCCCCCGGGGCACACCGCTGTACAGCGTCGCGAGGAGGACGTTGTCGAGCACGGTGCGGTGCGGGAGCAGGTGGAAGGACTGGAAGACGAAGCCGATCCGACCGCCCCGCAGGGCCGAGCGCACCGACTCGGACGCACGCCCGGTCGCCACACCGTCGAGCAGGTAGTCCCCGGAGGTGGGCCGGTCCAGGAGTCCCAGGAGGTTCAGCAGCGTGGACTTGCCCGAGCCCGACGGGCCGATGATCGACACGTAGTCGCCCGGCTCGATCCGCAGGCTGACCGAGGTCAGGGCATCCACGACGGGCGGTCCGGGAAAGCTCCGCGTCACGTCCACGAGCTCGACGACCGCGGGATGAGGGCTTGCAGTGTCGGCGCCGGGATCCCCGCCGGCCGGCGCCAGGGCCGGGCCGGGCCGGTCGTCGAGGACGCTCGCGGGAGGACCGGCCGACCCGTCGAGGCCGAGCCAGTCGATGTCCCCGGTCACCTGCCGACCACCACCTTGTCACCGGGTTCGAGCGGCTCGTCGGACGAGACGATCTCGACGAACCCGCCGGCGGCCAGGCCGGTCGTCACCGGAACGAGGTCGGTGGCCCTGTCCTTCTCCTTGTCCGCGCTCTTCGCACGCGCTTCGCCGCGAAGGACCTCGACCCGTGACTCACCACCGGGTCCGGCGGTCAGCGCCGCGACCGGCACGGCGAGGACCTCGCCGGCCGTCGAGCTCACCGGGATCGTGAGGCGGACGTTGCTCCCCTGCAGGAGGGTGATCTGCTCGGGCGTGAGCGCGTCCGGTGCGAGCGAGACCGTGAAGCGAGACCCCTTCGTCGCGTCGGCCTTCGACTCCCCGCCCTCCGCCTCGGCCTTGCGGGCCTCGACCGAGGTCACGGTCGCCGTCCCCTCTGAGTCGTCGGGCAGCACGAAGGTCGCCTTGGCCCCGGGGGCGAGGAGCTCGGCGTCGGACGAACCGGCCGAGGCCTCGATGACGAGCGTCGCCCCGGAGACCGCCATGACGGGGCCCGAGACGGTCGCGCCGCGCTCGACCAGCACCTCGTCGACCCGTCGCGGCAGGCTGGAGAGGAACAGGACCTCGCTCGCAGGCAGGGCGGTCAGCGTCTCCGAGCGGGCCTCGGTGAGCGCCTTCCTGGCATCCTCGAGGGCGCGCTGTGCGGCCGTGACCGCCGCTGTCTCCGCCGCGACGTCCTTGGGCTTGTCGAGAGCCGCACGCTGCGCCCGCGCGAGCGTGAGCGCGTCCTGGGCGCCGGCGACGTCCCCCGGCTGAGGAGCAGTCCCGGGCTCTGCGGCCGGGTCCGGCGGGGTCCCGGCCTGGGCTGCGGTGAGAGCGCGCTCGGCCGCCCGCACCGCGTTGTCGGCCTCGAGCTTCTCGACGTCGGTCGCGCCGCCGCGCGACGAGGAGAGCGTCACACGGGCGGCGGCAAGAGACTCCTCCGCGCCCTTGACGCCCTCGGCCGCTGCCTCCACACCGGCCCTGGCCTCGTCGTCGCTCGACGGCGAGGGGTACCCGACGTTCGCGTAGAGCTTGTCCACGGCGGTCGCCGTCGCGGCGTCGTAGACGTTGCTGTCGGCCTTGCCCGGGTCGATCCCGACCGCGGCGAGCGCAGCCTTGAGCTGGGCGACGTCCGGCCCCGAGACCCCGACCCGCAGGGTCCGGTACGCAGGGAGCTCGCCGGGAAGGACGATGACCGGGCGCCCCGAGACCTCCAGCGCGATCGAGGTCTGCCCGAGCTCGGTCCCGAGCGCCGGGACCTGTCCTGTCACGACCGCGGGTCCGCCGAGGTCGGCCGTCTCGACCTTGACCTGGACGGCATCGTCGTACTTGACGTCCCCGCGCAGCGTCACGTCGTTCGCGATGACCTTCTTCTCGACCGGGACGGTGATGAGTCCGGCGGCTGGCGCCTGCGCGTCGGCGGCGGCCTGGGCGGGCGAGACGACAAGTCGGCTCACGATGATGCCCGCCAGCAGGCTCAGCACGGCGATCCCGGCGACGAGCCAGATGAGGCGGTGGCCCCGCAGCCCGGTGCCGGGCGTCGCCCCGAGGGCGGCCTCGCCGGCCGGCCCGCCCTCGGCACCGGTCGCCGGTGCACCCTCGGCGCGGTCTGCGCGGGAGCGGGAGAGCTTCACTTCTCGAGCTCCTTGTAGATGGCTGCCACGCGGTCGAGCAGGTCCTTGTTCTCGTCGATGAACGTCTTCTCGAGCTCGAACTGGACCGTGCGGTGGACGTCCTGGTAGTCGACCTTCTCCTGGCAGGCGTAGTCCGCCACAGCGGTGCTCTTCTCCTCCTCCTGCAGCGCGGTCAGCTCGTCCTCGCTGGGCCCTTCGGCGCTCTCGCCGTCGTACAGCGAGTTCGACGCCTCCATGAAGTGGTCCATGGCCGCCTGCGGGGTGGCGTGGTCGAACCCGGCGTCCGCCATGCAGGCGGACCACTTCGCGGCGACCTCGGTCAGCTTCGGCGACTTCTCGATGTCCTCGTAGAGCTTGGTGCTGGCGTCGCTGAACGCGGTCATCTCCTCGGACTCCCAGAGCGCCTGCTCGCCACCGCTCGCCTCGTCCTGTGCGATGCCCTGGCATCCCATCTCTTCGGGGCTGAACTGGGGCATCTCACCGTTCTCGTCGGGCTCTGCCGTGTTCATGGCACCGTAGAGGGCGTCGTAGTAGGCGTTCGTCTCGGTCTCCGACATCGACTCCAGGTACGCCTGGTTGGGGTCGACGTACGAGTCCATCTCCGCCTGCTGCTCCTCGGTCGGCTCCTGGTAGATGGTCATGCCGTAGCCGTACTCGGCGGCGTACTTCTCCGGGTCGTGCTCCTCCTCGTCGAAGGTGACCATGCCGGCGCTCTGGTCGACCGGGATGTACTCGAAGCCCTGCTCGACCATGCAGGCGGCCGTCAGCTCCTCGGCCTTGCGGTTCTGCTCCTCCCACTTCTTCTGCTGCGCCTCGGAGTCGAGGTCGCCGCTGATGGACTCGTAGAACGCGGTCAGCGGGCTGTCCTCGTCCGCCGAGGGTGCGTCGGCGCCGCCCCCGCAGGCCGTGAGGAGGAGCATCCCGGTGATGCTCAGGGCCGTGATCGCCGTGGGTCGTGCCGAGGGTCGACGCATGGTGTGTTCCTTCGTTCGATCGGTAGGGGTGGGTAGACGTACGGGGAGCGGCGAGCCCGGACACGGCCCGTCGGGCGCGCTCATCGGGTCGAGGTCCGTCCGGAGACCTTCTCGAGCGGGGCGAGCGGGGCGAGCGGGGCGAGCACCCGCCCGACGAGCTCGTGGCTCTCCGCGCGGGAGTCCGCCTCGAGGTCCGGGGGCATGCCGACGACCGCCGCGAGCCGCGGGTCGTGGGCGATCTGGAGGTCGACCTGCACCTGGACGGCGTGCGCGGCCTTCACGGGTGCTCGACGGGCGCGACCGAGCCCGTACGGACGGGTGGATGACGGTAGGTTCATGCGGTGTCCCCCCTAGGACATCTCGTGTCGACACTGCGCGCGGTTCTCGCCCGCGATGGTTCGTCGGGCTCCCGGGAGGGTGGCGCTGCGGCGCGCTGCCGGGTCCGGGAGCGTCGGATCAGTACCGGATGGCGTCGATCACCTTGACCCGGACCGCGACGAGCGCGGGGATCAGACCAGCCAGCGCACCCACGCTGACGGCGGCGACCATGCCGGTCACGGCGGCGGAGGCCGGGAAGCCCGGTCGGTCCTGGACCGGGGAGCCCATCATCGTGTCGAGCGGCACGTTGTGCAGGATCACGATCGCGAGCGAGACTCCGACGACCCCGGCGACGACGGTCGCGACGACGCTCTCCATGAGGACCGAGAAGAAGACCCGACCGGAGGACGCCCCGAAGCTGCGTCGGATGCCGATCTCCCGGATGCGGTAGCGCACCGTGACGAGCGCGATGTTGACGAGCCCGAGGCCGCCCAGGAGGAGTGCGACCGCGCTCACACCCAGGATGACCCACTTGGTCGCTCCGTCGATCATGTTCATGTCCGGGCTGTCCATGCGGGACACGTTGACCTGCGTCCCGGCGATGGCCCCGGACAGGTCGCGGCGGACCGCGTCGGTGAGCGCGTCGACCGTGTCGGTCGGGACCCAGAGCTCGAGCGACGGAGGGCCCCCGTTCATGAGCGACTCGGGGGTGCTCCATCGCAGCTTGGACTCGACGAGCATGTACGCCGCCGGTGGCTCGCCCGGCCAGGTGTCGGCATAGGAGCCGATGATCGTCGCCTCGACCGGGTTCTCGCCGCCGATCGTGATCGTCGGATGGTCCTCGATGCGCTGGCCGAGCGCGTCGAGGAACGCCTTGTTGACCACGAGCGCGGGGGAGAGGTTGTCGGCGTCGTCCTCGGTGAACCACCGGCCGCCGTCCACCACGAAGCGGTGCATGGTGGCCCAGTCGGCACTGACCGCGTTCGTCTGCGTCGGCATGGTGCCGCCAGGGAACCGGAAGGTCGTCTCGGACCACATGACCATGGACGAGTACTCGACCTCGTAGCGGGCCGTGATGTCCTCGTAGGCAGCGACGTACTCCTCGACGCCCGGGACCTCCTGACCCGTCGGGTACGCCGACACGCTGAGCGTCGCCGGACGGCCGCTCCAGCGCTCGTTGGCCTCGGCCGACACCTGGCGCAGCATGTCGCCGGCCGCCGTGATGGTGGTGATCGCACAGACCGCCACGGCGACCCCGATCAGCGCCAGCAGCACCCGGAGCTTGTGGACCCGCAGCTCGTCCCACGCCTCCGCCAGGGCCCCGAAGAAGCCGGTCACGAGGCCACCACCGTGTCGTCGAAGAGGCCGTCGACCCCGGTACGGGGACGGGGCGCCCCGCCGGGCTCGGATCCGTGGGCGGACGCGGACGCGACCGTGCCCAGCGTGACGGCGACGTGCTCCGCCTGGTGGTCCTCGCCGTCGGGCACGTGCTCCACGCCGGAGGCCAGACCGTCGAGCGAGCCCGCGCTGCGGGCGCCGATCGCGATGGGCGTGAGGACGCCCTCGGCGAGCCGGAAGTGGCGCTTGGCGCGCGAGGCCACCGCGAGGTCGTGCGTGATGGCGATGAGGGCGGACCCGTTCTCCTGGGCGATCGTGTCGAGCAGGTCCATGACCTCGCCCCCCGTGTCGACGTCGAGGGCCCCCGTGGGCTCGTCGGCGAGGATGACGCGCGGGCCGCGGACCAGCGCGCGGGCGATCGCGACGCGCTGCTGCTCGCCGCCCGAGAGCTTCTCGGGCATGGTGTCGAGGCGGTCGCCCAGGCCCACGCGCTCGAGCATCTCCGCCGCGAGACGCTTGCGGGACCAGAACTGCTTGCCCTGGGCGTAGAGCAGGGGAGCGGCGACGTTCTCGAGGGCCGTGCGTGCCTGGAGCAGGTTGAACTGCTGGAACACGAAGCCGAAGTCCGCGCCGCGTCGACGCGCGCGCACCCGCCCCGAGAGGCGCCCGATGGGCACGCCGTCGAGCAGGAAGTCGCCCGCCGTGGGCGTGTCGAGCAGCCCCAGGATGTTGAGCAGCGTGGACTTCCCGGTCCCGGACCGGCCGACGATCGAGACGTGCTCGCCCGCGTCGACGGTGAGGTCGATCCCGCGCAGGATCTCCAGGATCCGGTCGTCGGGGAGCCGGACCGAACGGGTCACGCCGTGCAGCTCGAGCAGGCTCATCCGACGGAGCCCCCGTACATCATCATGCTCTCGTCGACCGGTGCGACGTCCTGGCCGGGCACGAACTGGAGGACGAGGTCGCCCTCCGCGACGCCCTCGACGATCTGCACCTGCGCGCCGTCCGTGATGCCGAGCTTCACGGCGGTCTCGACGGGCTCGCTGCCCTCGTCGCCCACGAGCCAGACGTTGCCGGTCTCGACCGCGCCCTGGACGGCGGTGATGGGCACGAGCAGCGCGTCCTGCGCCGAGCCTGCCGTGACCTCGAGCTTGGCCGCGAGGCCCGCGAAGACCGTCACGCCGTCCGGGACCGCGCACGTGATCGAGGCGGACGGCGTCGCGCCGGGCTCCGAGCCCGTCGGGTCCGCGTTCTCCGCAGCGGGCGCGGCGGCGGTCCCCATGCGCAGGCCCGTGCACGTGAAGGGTGCCGGTCCGCCGGTGACCGTCACGGTGGCCTCGGTGGGGATGGTCAGGAGGCGGAACTGCTGCTCCGGGAGCATCGAGGCGGACACGGACAGCGTGCCGGGGGAGATCGTCGCGAACGAGTCGCCGACCGCGACCTCCTGGTCCTTGATCGCCGTGAAGGTCGCGACCGTCCCGGCCGTCGTGGCCTTCATGGTGGTCCTGGTGACCTTGGGCTTGCGCTCGGTCACCGTCTCCTCGCCCGTCTCCTTGTTCGTGGTGACGAGCGGCTCCTGCGGCGTCTCGAGGGTGACCTCGAGCAGCGGGGCGCCGACCGCGACGACGTCGCCGACCTTGGCGTGCACCGCCGTGACCTTGCCGAGCTGCGTGACCTTCTCCGCGCTCGCCGGGTCCGCGACGACCTGGCCCGTGAGGGTCACGGTGTTGGTGATGGGCCCCTTGGTCACGGCGACCTGCGGGAGCGTGACCACGGCGGAGGGGGTCGCGGTGTCGCCCTCCGCTTGAGGGGCGGACTTGAAGGCGATCACGACGAGGGTGACGGCGATCACCGCCCAGATCACGATGCGAAGGGCTGGGAAGATGATCCGGCGGGTGACGCCCACGGCAGGTCTCCAGGTGAATCCGATGAGCCGGGAAGCTCAAGGTCTTGGCATGCTCCGGGAAGCCTAGGGGGGCCGATTCGGCCCGCGTATCCACCTCAGGTATGAGATGTCTGCGCAGAAGATCACGATCAGGTGTGGTTCCTGCCGTGATGCGTTGTCGATGCCCCCCCGGGCGACCGGCACTGGTCGCGCTTCTGACGAACGATGAGCGCACACTACACCCGGGACAGGTGTGCCAGGTTCAGGGAGGACAGGTGCGACACGGACGGTCGTGGGCGCCGTCGGGCACGTCGCCGGACGCGACGAGGGCCCGCCCCCGAGGGACGGGCCCTCGAGAACGCTCGGGCGGTCGGGCGGTCCGGGTCAGACGGGCGAGAGACCCAGCCGACGACCCGCGAGGCCCCGGCTGCGGGCGGCCAGGCTGCGGGCGACGCCGCGCAGGGCGACGGCCGCGGGGGAGTCGGGGTCGGAGAGCGTCACGGGCGTGCCCGCGTCCCCGGCCTCGCGCAGCGACACGTCCAGGGGGACCTGCCCGAGCAGCTCGACGGGCCCGCCCGTCGCGGCCGTGAGGTTCTCCGCGACCTTCGCCCCGCCGCCGGCGCCGAACAGCTCGAGCCGCGAACCGTCGGGCTGCTCGAGCCACGACATGTTCTCGACGACACCGACGACGCCCTGCTGGGTCTGCGTCGCGATCGAGCCCGCGCGCTCCGCGACCTCCGCGGCGGCGACCTGCGGGGTCGTCACGACGAGGATCTCGCTCGTCGGCAGGAGCTGCGCGACCGAGATCGCGATGTCGCCCGTGCCGGGCGGCAGGTCGAGCAGCAGGACGTCCAGGTCACCCCAGTACACGTCCGCGAGGAACTGCTGGAGCGCCCGGTGGAGCATGGGCCCGCGCCAGATCACGGGCTGCCCCTGCGGCACGAACATGCCGATCGAGACGACCTTGACCCCGTGCGCGACGGGCGGCAGGAGCATGTTGTCGACGCGGGTGGGCTGGCGGTCCACGCCGAGCATCCGGGGGATCGAGAAGCCGTAGATGTCGGCGTCGACCACGCCCACGCTGAGCCCGTCCGCGGCCAGCGCGACCGCGAGGTTCGCGGTCACCGAGGACTTGCCGACGCCGCCCTTGCCCGACGCGATCGCGTACACCTTGGTCAGGGAGCCGGGCTTCGCGAAGGGGATCTCGGGCTCTCCGACGCCGCCGCGCAGCATGGTGCGCAGCGAGGTGCGCTGCTCGGCGCTCATGACGCCCAGGTCGACGCTCACCTCGCCCACGCCCGGCACGGTCCGTGCGGCGGCCGTGACGTCCTTGACGAGGGTCGACTTCATGGGGCAGCCCGCCACGGTCAGGTCGACGCCGACGACGACGCGCGCGCCGTCGTCGCCCTCGGTACCACCGGTCACCTCGACGGACCGGACCATCCCCAGGTCGGTGATGGGGCGCCGGATCTCCGGGTCCATCACCTGGGTCAGAGCCGTCCGGACGAGGTCCTCGAGAACGTCGGTCGTGGGTGTTGCGGAGCCGCCAGCCATGGCCCCATCCTAAGCGGCCGGTTAGCGTTCGATGATGGACGCCCTGGCCTCGATCGCGCGCGACTCGGCTCTCTTCCTCGACGCGGTGCGCGCGGCGCCGCCGGGGGCGAGCGTCCCGGCCTGCCCCGAGTGGGGCGTCGCGGACCTGACCTACCACCTGGCCGAGGTGCAGTCCTTCTGGAGCGCCGTCGTCGGGCCGGTGGCGGGTGCGGGCCTCGACGCCGACGACGTCACGCCCCTCGTGCGCCCGGCGCACGACTCGGCGCTGCCCGACCTCGCCGCGGTCGCGACCGCGCGCCTGCTCGCGGCCCTCACCGGCCGCGACCCGTCCGAACCGTGCTGGTCCTGGCACGACGCGGGGCGCACCGTGGGGTGGGTGGTCCGGCGTCAGGCCCACGAGGCCCTGGTGCACCGGGTGGACGCCGAGCAGACCGCGGGTCGCGACGTGACCGGCGCGGACCCCCAGGTCGCGGCGGACGGGGTCGACGAGGTCCTGCGCGTGCTGGTGGACGGCATCCCCGCGTGGGGGACGTTCACGCCCGACGGGAGCACGGTCTCGGTCGCGGTCGACGGGCCGGGCGAGACGCCGCGGTCGTGGGAGCTCGCGTTCGGGCGGCTCACGGGGGTCGGCCCCGAGTCGGGCACGGCGTACGACCTCGACTCGGCGCAGCTCGTGGACCTGCCGGGCTCCACGACGGCCCAGGTCTCGGGCTCGGCGTGGGCGCTGGACCTGTGGCTGTGGGGCCGGTCGGACCGGCGGGGGCTGGCGGTGCACGGCGACCCGGCGCTGGTGGACCGGTTGCGGGCCGTGGCGACCGAGGGGATGCGGTAACAGCCCCGCCCCTCCAGGCCTTGTCCTGTCGCTGCCCGGCCCTACTGCTCCGGCGAGGTGTCCGGTGCGCGGCGCCCCGTGGTCGCCCGGCGCCCGTCGCGGTGCGTGCCGCGACCGCCTGAGGACCGCGGCAGCGGGGCGTCGGGCCGCGCCTGGGCGGACGACGAGCCCGCCGCCCCCGAGCGGCCGGCGTCGGCGGCCTCGGCCTCGGCCGCACGCTCCGACTGCTTCTCGTCGAGCTCCTCGAGCAGGTTGCGGATCTCGGAGCGCACGAAGTCGCGCGTCGCGACCTCGTTGAGCGCGATGCGCAGCGCGGCCATCTCCCGCGCGAGGTACTCGGTGTCGGCGAGGTTGCGCTCGCCGCGCTGGCGGTCCTGCTCGGCGCTCACGCGGTCGCGGTCCGTCTGGCGGTTCTGCGCGAGCAGGATGAGCGGGGCCGAGTACGACGCCTGGAGCGAGAGCATGAGCGTCAGGGCCGTGAAGCCCAGGGCGGCGGAGTCGAAGCGCAACGACTCGGGCCCCCACGTGTTGAAGCCGAGCCACAGGAGGCAGAACACGGTCATGTAGAGCAGGAACCGCGGGGTGCCCATGAACCGGGCGATGCCCTCGGAGATCTTGCCGAACGCGTCCTGCTCGACGCGGACGCGCGGCAGGAGGGTGCGGCGCGCGGCCTTGGGGGTGTCGAGGCGCTCAGCCACGGCGGCCTCCTCGGCGGATCGGGAAGGCGGAGGACGCGGGGGTCTGCGTGCCGAGACTCGTCTCGTCCGCGTCGTCGTCGGTCTCGCGCCAGTCGTCGGGCAGCATGTGGTCGAGCACGTCGTCGACGCTGATGGCGCCCAGCAGGCGCTTCTCGTCGTCGAGCACGGGCAGCGCCAGCAGGTCGTACGCCGCGAGCAGTCGCGTGACGCGCCCGAGCGGCGCGTCGGGGCGCACCCACTCGATGTCGGAGTCGAGCACCGACCCGACCGACACGTGCGGGGGCTCGCGCAGGAGCTTCTGGAAGTGCACGACGCCCAGGAAGCGCCCGGTGGGCGTCTCGAGCGGCGGACGGACGACGAACACGAGCGCCGCGAGCGCGGGCGGCAGGTCCTGCCGGCGGATCTGCGCGAGGGCCGTGGCGATCGTGGTCTCGGGGCCGAGGACCACGGGCTCGGTCGTCATGAGGCCGCCTGCGGTGTCCTCGTCGTACGCGAGGAGCCGGCGCACGTCGCGCGCCTCCTCGGGCTCCATGAGCTCGAGGAGCTCGGCGGCCTGCTCCTGGGGGAGCTCGTGCAGGAGGTCGGCGGCGTCGTCGGGCTGCATGGCCTCCAGGACGTCGGCCGCGCGGTCGGTGTCGAGGCCCGAGAGGATCGCGACCTGGTCGTCCTCGGGGAGCTCCTCGAGGACGTCGGCGAGGCGTTCGTTGTCGAGGGCCGTGGCGACCTCGAGGCGGCGCGTGTCGCCGAGGTCGTGCAGGACGTCGGCGAGGTCGGCCGGCTTGAGGTCGTCGTAGGCCGCGAGCAGGCGGGCGGCGCCCTGGGTCTCGGGCGTCCCGGCGAGGCCCGTGACCGCGCCGATCTCGACGACGAACGCGTCGCCACGCCGTCGGATGCCCAGGGCGTTCGGTGTCGTCTGCCGCCGGACGAAGAGCTGGTTGACGAGCCAGTCGCCCGTGCGCTGCTTCTCGATCGAGAGGTCCTCGACCGTCGCGGAGCCCGAGCCGTCGACGAACTGCACGGTCCGGTCGAGCAGCTCGCTCACCGCGAGGGTCTCCATGGCGCGCTGCTCGAAGCGGCGCATGTTCACGAGACCGGTGCTGATGACCTGCCCGGCGTCGATGCTCGTGACGCGGGTCAGGGGCAGGAAGACGCGTCGCCGTCCGGGTACCTCGACCACGAGGCCCACCGCGCGGGGAGCCCCCTTGGGGCGGAGGAGGACGACGACGTCACGCACGCGTCCGACCTGGTCACCGAGGGGGTCGAACACCGCCGTACCGGCCAGGCGCGCGACGAAGACGCGGGTAGTTGCACTCACGTCGCAAGACTACGCACCGCGCGGTGCGGTGGCGCCCCGACGGTCCGGGGTCCGGGAGGACAGGGGGCGCGGACCCTGGACCGAACGGCGGGGACGGCAGTGGTGTGCTGGACGAACTCGACGGAGTCTGCTTGAATCTGGCAATAACAGACGTGAATCAATCAGAAACAGTCAGACGGTTCACGAGGTGGTCCGGCCCGCAGTGCAGAGGCCGCAGCCCCGAGGCAGGGAGAGACGCATGGCACGCCACGACGACCCGACCGTCGGTGACGCCCCGGGAGGGCTCAGCAAGTCCGTCCGGTGGGAGCGCATGCTCGCGCTGCTCGCCGACCGCCGGCGGCTCTCCGTGACCGAGGTGTCCGAGCAGTTCGGCATCTCCGAGTCGACGGTGCGCCGCGACTTCGACCAGATGGCCGACCGGCGCCTCGCGCACCGCACCCACGGCGGCGTCGTCGCGGCGTCCGTCGCCTACGGGCTGCCGGGTCGCTACGGCCAGCAGGTCGACGCCCGCCAGCTCGTGGCCGAGGCCGCCGCACGGCTCGTCGCCGAACGCCACACCGGCCAGCCCGTCGTCGGCTTCAACGGTGGACGCACCACGACCCTCGTGGCGAAGGCGCTCGGCGAGATCTCCGACCAGGCGTCCGAGCAGGCGGCCCGGCACGGCGAGCACGTGTACACCGTCGTCACGAGCGCGCTCAACATCGCGACCGACCTCGTCCTGCGCCCCCAGGTGCGGACCGTGTGCCTGGGCGGCACCGCGCGGGCACAGTCCTACGAGCTCACCGGACCTCTCGCCGTGACGATGGCCCGGAGCCTGTGGCTCGACGTGCTCGTCGTCGGGATGGTCGGCATCGACGAGCACGCCGGGCTCACGTGCGCCGACCCTGACGAGGCCGGGGTCACGACCGCCCTCCTCGAGCACTCGCGTGCCGTGGTCGCCGTCGGGACCTCCGACAAGCTCGGGGTGCGCTCGTTCGCTCAGATCTGCGACCTCTCCGCCGTCACCACCCTCGTCACGGACGCGGGCGCGACCGAGGAGCAGCTCGCCCCCCTGCGGGACGCAGGGATCGAGGTCGTCGTCGTCCCCACGGCACCTCCCACCGTCCCGTCCACGACGTCCGCACCATGACGGACGCCGGGCGCGCGCGGTCCGCGCACCCGGTGGCCCCACCAGAAGGGTTTGACACCATGAGCACCTCCCACGTCAGCGTCGAGATCGCGAGCCAGCCCCAGGTCTGGCGCGAGGCCGCGCGCCTCGCGGCCGAGAGCGCCGGGGTCCTCCCGCAGCCGGGCGAGCGCGTCGCGATCGTCGGCTGCGGCACCTCCTGGTTCGTCGCGCAGGCCTACGCGGCCCGCCGCGAGGAGCTGGGCCAGGGCGTCACCGACGCGTTCGCGGGCAGCGAGTACCCGGTGGGCCGCGACTACGACCGGGTCGTGGCGATCACGCGCTCCGGGACCACGACGGAGATCCTGCACCTCCTCGACGTGCTCGGCGGCAGGCAGCGCACCCTGGCGATCGTGGGCGACCCGACGTCGCCCGGCGCGCAGGCCGCGGACGACGTGGTCGTGATGCCCTTCGCCGACGAGCGGTCGGTCGTCCAGACGCGGTTCGCGACGGCCGCGCTCTCGCTCCTGCGCGCGGGCCTCGGCGACGACGTCGACGCGCTCGCGGCGGCGGCCGAGGACGTCGTCGGGTGGCAGGTCCCCGAGGAGATCCTGGCCCGCACGCAGTTCACGTTCCTGGGCCGCGGCATGGCCGTCGGGCTCGCGAACGAGGCGGGGCTCAAGATGCGCGAGGCCTCGCTCGCCTGGGCCGAGTCGTACCCGGCCATGGACTACCGCCACGGCCCGATCAGCATCTCCGACGAGACGAGCGCGGTGCTCCTGCTCGGCGCCGAGGTCCCGGGCCTCGTCGAGGACGTCTCCCGCACCGGCGCCCTGGTGGTCCGTTTCGACGAGGACGCGCAGATCACGCTCGTGCGCTGCCAGCTCCTCGCGGTCGCGAACGCCGAGCGCAAGGGCCTCGACCCCGACGCCCCGCGCCACCTGACGCGCTCGATCATCCTGGAGGACGTCGCATCATGAGGTCCGGGGAAGCGCAGGTCGCCTTCCCCGCCGTCTCGGAGCCCGTGCCGCCGTCCCGGCCCTCGTCCTCGTCGCCGTCGTCGCACGGCGGGGCGGCCCGGGCGGGGCTCCGTCCGGCGGTGATCGCGCTCGACGTCGGCGGGACCGACATCAAGTCCGCGCTGGTCGTACGCGGTGAGCACCCGGACGCCCCCGACGAGATCCTCGTCGAGCGCGTGGCACCCACGCGCGCAGCGGAGGGCCCCGAGGCCTCGGTCGCCGCGGTCCTGGCCGAGATCGAGGCCCTGCGCGCCGAGGTCCCGGCGGACCACCGGCTGCGGGGCGTGGGCCTCGCCGTGCCCGGCGTCGTCGACGAGGACGCCGGCGTCGTGCGGAACGCCGAGAACCTCGGCTGGGTCGACCTGCCGCTGCGGCAGGTCGTCGCGGACGCGACGGGACTGCCCGTGGGGTTCGGCCACGACGTCCGTGCGGGCGGCCTCGCGGAGGCCCGCCTCGGCGCGGGCCGCGGCGAGCCCGACCACGCGTACGTGTCGGTCGGGACGGGCATCGCCGCGGCGATCGTGCTGCGCGGCGAGGTGTACGCGGGGCGCGGGTTCGCGGGCGAGGTGGGGCACGGCGGGGTACGCGGCGGAGAGCCGTGCCCGTGCGGCGGCAGCGGGTGCGCCGAGACCTACGCGTCGGCCGCGGGCATGGCGCGCAGCTACCGGCACCTCACGGGTGCGGCTGTGCTCGAGGTGCCCGGCTCGGCCGAGGTCCTGGCCCGTGCGAAGGCCGGTGACCTCGTGGCTCGGGAGGTGTGGGACCGCGCGGTCGACCGGCTCGGCGAGCTCGTCGCCGCGATGGTCCGCGTCCTGGCGCTCCCGGTCGTCGTGGTCGGCGGCGGGCTCGTGCGCGCGGGGGACGACCTCATGGTCCCCCTCGACGCCGCGGTGCGGTCCTACCTGACGTTCCACCCGGCACCTCGTCTCGTCCCGGCCGTGCTGGGCGCGGCCGCCGGTACGTACGGGGCGGCCGTCCTCGCGTGGGACGCCGTGGCCACGAGCGAGCTGGAGCCGATGTGACGGGCGAGCAGCGGGTCCGGGTCCTGTGCCTCACGCCGAACCCGGCCTGGGACGTGACCTACGGCGTCGACCGACTGGACCCGGGCGAGGCGCTGCGCGTCCGTTCGGTCGCGGCCCGTGCGGGCGGCAAGGGCGTCAACGTCGCCCGCGTCGTGCGGGCGCTGGGCGGCGACTCGGTCGCGGTCGCCCCCGTGGGCGGCCTCCTCGGGCCGGCGTTCGCGGCGGACCTCGAGGCCGCGGGGCAGCCCGCCGCGCTCGTGCCCGTCGCTGGGGCGCTGCGGCAGGCGGTCGCGGTGGTCCCGCGGCACGCAGGGCCCGACGACGGCGGCCACCCCACGGTCCTCAACGAACCCGGGGCGCCGCTCACCGCGCAGGAGTGGGCGCTGCTCGTGCGCACCGCGGTCGGGCTCGCGGGGGAGGGGACGGTCGTGACGATCTCCGGCTCGCTGCCTGCGGGAACGACGCAGGACCGGTTCACCGACCTGGTGCGGTCGCTGCGCGAGGCCGGCTGCCCGGTCCATGTCGACGTCTCCGGTCCCGGGCTGCTGTGGGCCGCCCGCGCCGGCGCCGACCTCCTCAAGCCCAACCGCGCCGAGCTCGCCGAGGCGACCGGGGTCCCCGGCCTCGCCGAGGGCGTGGCCGCGCTGCAGGGCACCGGGGCGCGCGACGTCGTCGTGACCGACGGGGAGAAGGGTCTCACGGCGTTCGCGCCGGGCTCCACGGCCCCGGTCGCGCGTGCGCGGCTCGACGTGCCCGTGCAGGGCAACCCGACGGGTGCGGGCGACGCGGCCATGGCGGCGCTCGCCGTGAGCGTCGGGCGACCCTGGGCCGAGCGACTGGCCCTGACCGTCGCCACGTCGGCCGCGGCGGTGCTGCAGCCGGTCGCGGGCGAGGTCGACCCGCAGGACGTGCGCCGCCTCGGCGCGCGCGTCCTCGCCGAGAACCTGATCGACACCAGAACCACGGAGGACTGAATGCCGCTCGTCACCGCCCACCAGCTCGTCGACCGGGCCCGCGCCGAGAGCCGCGGGGTCGGAGCCTTCAACGTGATCCAGGTCGAGCACGCCGAGGCCTTCGTGGCCGCGGCGGCCCGCGCGGGCACGGGCGTCGTCCTGCAGATCAGCCAGAACGCCGCCCGCTACCACGGCGGACTGGAGCCGATCGCGCTCGCGACGCTCGCCGTCGCGCGGGCGTCGAGCGCCCCGGTCGTCGTCCACCTGGACCACGCCGAGGACCGTGCTCTCGTGAGCGAGGCCGTCCGGCTGGGGTTCACCTCGGTCATGTACGACGGGTCCGCCCTCGACTACGAGCAGAACGTCGAGGCCACGGCCGACGTCGTGCGCGAGGCGCACGCCCGCGGGGTCTTCGTGGAGGCCGAGCTCGGCAAGGTCGGGGGCAAGGACGGCGTGCACGCGCCGGGGGTGCGCACCGACCCCGCGGAGGCCGTCGCGTTCGTCGCGGCGACCGGGGTCGACGCGCTCGCGGTCGCGGTCGGCTCGTCGCACGCCATGACGGACCGGACGGCGTCGCTCGACTTCGAGCGGATCGCCGAGCTGCGTGCCGCCGTGCCCGTCCCGCTGGTGCTGCACGGCTCGTCGGGGGTCGCCGACCACGACCTGACGCGCGCGGTCAAGGAGGGCATGACGAAGATCAACATCTCGACGCACCTCAACAACACGCTCACGCAGGCGCTGCGGGCCTACCTCGACGAGCACCCGGCCGTGGTCGACCCCCGTAAGTACCTGGGGGCGGGCCGGGACGCGATGCGGGACGAGGTCGTGCGCCTGCTGGCCGTGCTCGACGCGGTCTGACAAGGACCGCCCGGCCGCGAGGCAGGGGGACGTCCTCGAGGGGGAGGAGCCGGACCCTCCACGTCGACGTGGGCCCCCTGCCTCCTGGCGCTCCCCCCTGAGCGAACCCCCTCGCCTCTCACCGCCATGTACGGGACACTGGGCAGATGAGCATGACTCGTCCCAATTCCGCGCCCAAGGTCCCGACGCCGCCGAGCGGGGAGCAGGTCGCGTCCTACGCGACCTACCTCGAGGCGCAGAAGGCCGTCGACTACCTCTCCGACAACAAGTTCGCCGTCGAGTACGTGACCATCGTCGGCACCGACCTGCGCATGGTCGAGCGGGTCATGGGCCGCCTCACGTACGGTCGGGTGGCGCTCGCGGGCCTCGCGTCCGGTGCTTGGTTCGGTCTGTTCGTGGGCCTGCTGCTGTACATGTTCAACAGCGGTGGCGGCCTGATGCTCGCGGCGATCGGTCTGGGTGCAGGCTTCGGGCTGCTCTTCTCGGTCCTCTCGTACTCGCTCACGGGCGGCAAGCGCGACTTCACGTCGTCGAGCCAGATCGTCGCGTCGTCGTACTCGCTGCTGTGCCTCGCGGAGCGGGCGGGAGACGCGCGTCGCCTCCTGTCCCAGATGCCCGACGGCGCCGCGGCCATCGCGCGTCAGGTCCCGCCGGTCTCGGGTCAGCCCGGTCAGCCCGCGCAGCCGGGCCAGTGGGGTCAGCCGGGCCAGGCGCCTGGTCAGCAGGCGGGGCAGCAGGGTCAGCCGGGCCAGCCGGGCCAGCCGAGCCAGCCGTGGGGAGCGCAGCAGCCGCAGGCGCCCGCTCCGGCCGTGAGCCCGGTCCCGCCGACCGGCGCCCCTGCCCAGCCCGCACCCCCGGTCCGGACTCCCGACCCGCGGTGGACCACGCCGTCGGGCGCCCCCCGCTACGGTGCGATGCGCAGCGACGTCGCGCCGCCTCCTGCCCCGGCCGACGGGGCACCGGTCGAGGGGCAGACGGCCCCGGTGACCGACGCCCAGGCCACGGCCGACGGCGCGACCGACGAGACGTCGTCGGGCACGCGCTAGGTCAGCGCGCCGCCCGCTCGGCGGCGGCCCTCGCTGCGTCGCGCTCGCGCTTGCGTGCCTCCTTGAGGCGCTTCTCGGCCTCCCGGACCGCCTTCTCCGCCTCGCGACGGGCCTTGGACGCCTCCTTGACCTGGGGGTCGCGCGCGTAGGCCTCGGCCGCGGCGCGCTCCTCGGGCGAGGGGAGGGGCGAGCTGGCGCGCTCGGCGGGCGAGCGGTCGACGTAGACCCCGATCCCGTCGAGCACGCGCTCGAGGCCGAAAACGACGTCGTCGACGCCGTCGTCCTCGCTCAGGTACGCGCCCGACGCCACGACGGGGTGCAGGTACGGGAAGCGCTCGGGCGTCACGAGCTCGGAGAACACCTCGGCGTACGCGGCGCCGCTCACGTCGCGCCCCCCGGGCGTCTGCCGGGCGCCACGCAGCTCGCGCTGGATCCGGGCCGCGCTCTGCGAGTAGCTCGTGACGAGCATGATCATCGCGAGCTTGTCGGCGTCGGTGAGCGACGTGTCGTGCATCGCCCGCAGGCCCAGGTCCACGAAGCGCAGGTTGTTGGGCGTGAGCGGCACGCCCTGGACCGCGACGTCGAGGAACCACGGGTGGGCCTCGTAGACCGCGAGCGTCGCGAGCGCGAACTCGCGCAGCCCGCGTCGCCACGCCGGCTCGTCGCCGTCGGGGATCCGTCCCTCCATGACCGCGTCGACCTCGGCGCGGGCGCCCGAGGGGAGGTCGACGTCGATCGCCTGCTCCTGCATGAGGAGCAGCAGGTCGTCCTTGCTCGTGACGTAGCGGTACAGCGACATGGTCGTGTACCCCAGGGCCGTCGCGAGCTTGCTCATCGAGAGCGCCGCGAGCCCTTCGGCGTCGGCGATCTCGATGGCCTGCTCGACGATCCGCTCGATGCTCAGCTCGCGGCGCGGGCCGCGCTGCGGGTTCTCGGCCACGCCCCACGCCAGGGCGATGGCGTGGGGCAGGCCGGGATCGGTGGTGTCCGTCATGGGTACATCATCGCGGGTCCGGTCGATGGTGCGCCGGGACGGCCCGCGGCGGCGTCGTCGCGCACGTGCTCGGGGCCGCGCTCAGTGCGCCGTCCGGCGGCGGTACAGCACCGAGGCCAGCGCGCACGAGACCACGAACATCCCGACGAGCCAGGCGATCGCGGGGACGAGGTGACCTGCGGTCGAGGTGCCGGAGAGCAGGGCGCGCAACGTCTCGATGATGGGCGTGAACGGCTGGTGCGCCGCGAAGCCGTGCAGCCACGTCGGCATGGTCTCGACCTGGACGAACCCGCTCGAGAGGTACGGCACGAACAGGAAGAACATGTTGAAGCTCGCGGCGGCGTCCACGCTCAGGACCAGGCCCGCGAGGCAGCTCAACCAGGTGAACGCCAGGACCATGAGCGCGAGGTAGCCGGCGACGCCCACCCAGCCGCCCAGGTCCGCGCCGGGGCTGAAGCCGAGCGCGACCGCGACGAGCAGGACGAGGGTCGCGGAGACGAGGTTGCGGACCGTGCTGGCCAGGACGTGCGCCCACAGGACCGACGGACCGAAGATCGGCAGGGTCTTGAACCGGTTGATCGTGCCGCTCGTCATGTCCTGCGCGACCGAGAGCGCGGCGGTCGCCGAGCCGAAGCCCAGGCACAGCACGAGGATGCCCGGTACGACGTAGTCGACGTAGCTGCCGTCGTCCTCGATCGCGCCGCCGAACACGACGACGAACACGAGCATGATGAGGACGGGCAGCATGAGGGCCGTGACCAGCCCGTCGACGCTGCGCAGCGTGCGGCGCAGCTCACGGCCCGTCATGGCCGAGACGTCGCGCAGCGCGGTCGCGGGGGAGTGCCGGGCGGTCCGGGCGGTGCCGGTCGCGCGGCGGCCGGCGGTGGGGCGCGTGGCCCGTGCGGTCTCTGGGGCGGTGGTGCTCATCGGTGGCCTGCCTCGGTCGGAGCGGGGAGGTGCTGGGCGCGGGGCCCGGGGGTCGCGGACGGGCTCGCGGCCCGGGAGCCGCGTGATCCCGTGAGGGCGAGGAAGACGTCGTCGAGCGAGGGCTTGACCACGCTGACCCCGGTCACGGGGATGCCGCGCTCGTCGGCCAGCGACAGGACGTCGCGGACCGTGCGGAGCGGGTCGGTCGTGGGGACCATGGCCGCGAGGTCCTTCCGGTCGATCCCGGAGATCTCGAGTCCGAGGTCCTGAACGGCCGCGAGGGCCCGTGCGTCCTCGACGTCGACCCGCACGTGCTGACCGGGGACGAGCGCCTTGAGCTCGCTCGCGGTGCCGCGGGCGACGATGCGCCCGCCGTCGAGGACCGCGATGGTGTCGGCGAGGCGGTCGGCCTCCTCGAGGTACTGGGTCGTGAGCAGGACCGTGATGCCGTCGGCCGCGAGCTCGCGGACGACGTCCCACAGCTCGGTGCGCGACTGCGGGTCGAGGCCCGTGGTCGGTTCGTCGAGGATCAGGACCTGAGGGTCCGCGACGAGGCTGATCGCCAGGTCGAGACGGCGGCGCATGCCGCCCGAGTAGGTCTCGACGCGCCGCCGGGCGGCGTCGGTCAGGTCGAAGCGGTCGAGGAGCTCGGCCGTGCGCGCCGCGACGACCGCGCGGGGCAGGTGCGCGAGCGTGGCCATCATCGCCAGGTTCTCCTCGCCCGTCTGGAACCCGTCGACCGACGCGTACTGGCCGGTCAGCGCGATGACCTCGCGGACCCTCGCGGCCTGCCGGACGACGTCGTGGCCCGCGATGCGCGCCGTCCCGGCGTCCGGCCGGACGAGGGTCGTGAGGATGTTGACGGCGGTGGTCTTGCCCGCGCCGTTGGGTCCGAGCAGCGCGTAGATCTCGCCGCGGCGGACGCTCAGGTCCACGCCCTGCAGGACGGCGTGGGATCCGTAGGACCTGGTGAGCCCTCGGACGTCGATCATGGGGTCGGGCATCGCTACCTCCGTGTGCATCGCAGACTGTTGTGTACTTCTTACACTGTGTAGACCATACGCACTGTGTGTTCCGTATACAAGAGGGGAATTCTCGTGACCGCCCGCGAGGAGCCGGTTAGCGTGACCGCATGCACACCGCCACGCACCAGGCCGAGTTCCGTGAGGCCCGCCTCGTCGAGGTCTACGACGCCCAGAACACCTGGGGCCCCGACGACGAATACTTCCTCGCCCGCGCGGCCGAGGGCCCCGGCCCGCGCGTGCTCGACCTCGGTTGCGGGACGGGACGGCTGACCGTGGCCCTGGGCGCCGCGGGACACCGCGTGACGGGCATCGACCCCGCCGGTGCGTCGCTCGACGCCGCCCGGCGCCGCCGCGGCGCCGAGGCCGTGACCTGGGTCCACGGGACGTCCGCCGACGCGCCCACCGGGTCGTTCGACGTCGCCCTCATGACGAGCCACGTCGCCCAGTTCTTCGTCGCCGACGACGAGTGGGCGGGCGTCCTCGCGGACCTCCGCAGGGCCCTCGTGCCCGGCGGGATCCTGGCCTTCGACACCCGGGACCCCCGCGCCCGCGCCTGGGAGGCGTGGCACACGCCGGACGAGCGGGACCCGGTCGTCCTGGGTGACGGGCCGGGTGACGGGCCGGGCGGTGGGCCGTCCGGCGGGCGCGTCGTCCAGACCTGGTGCGAGATCACGGGCGAGCGCGACGGCGTCGTCGACTTCACGCTCGGCTACGAGATGCCCGAGGGCGACGAGCTCCGGAGCACCGCGACGCTCCGGTTCCGTCCCGAGGGAGACGTGCGCCGGAGCGTCGAGGAGGCGGGGTTCGCCGTCGAGCAGGTCTTCGGCGGGTGGGCGTGCGAACCCGTGGGTGAAGGTGCCGGCGAGCTGCTCGTCGTGGCGCGCGCCGTCTGACGGACCGGCGCGACGAGGGCGGGCGCGACGAGGGCGGGCACGACGAAGGCGGCGCCCCGAGATGGTGTCCTCGGGGTCGCCGCCTTCGTGGTGCTGAGGGGCTCGGTCAGTCGCGCAGCGACGCCATCCACGCCTCGACGTCCTCGGGGCGGCGGGGGAGCGCGGCCGAGAGGTTCTCGTTGCCGTCCTGCGTGATCAGGACGTCGTCCTCGATGCGGACGCCGATCCCGCGGTACTCCTCGGGGACCGTGAGGTCGTCGCTCTTGAAGTACAGGCCGGGCTCGATCGTGAAGACCATGCCGGGCTCCAGGACGCCGTCGACGTACAGGTCGCGACGCGCCTGAGCGCAGTCGTGCACGTCCAGGCCCAGGTGGTGGCTCGTGCCGTGCACCATCCAGCGGCGGTGGAACTGGCCCTCGGGCGCGAGCGAATCCTCGGCGGTCGCGGGCAGCAGGCCCCACTCGGCGAGGCGCTCGGCGATGACCTCCATCGCGGCGGCGTGGATGTCGCGGAAGCGCGCCCCCGGGACGGCGACGGCGAAGGCCGCGTCGGCGGCGTCGAGCACCGCGGTGTAGATGCGGCGCTGGACGTCGGTGTAGGTGCCGTCGACGGGCAGGGTGCGCGTGACGTCGGCGGTGTAGAGCGAGTCGACCTCGACGCCCGCGTCGAGCAGCACGAGCTCGCCCGTGCGGACCTGGCCGTCGTTGCGGATCCAGTGCAGCGTCGTGGCGTGCTCGCCCGCGGCCGCGATGGTCTCGTAGCCGACCGTGTTGCCCTCGAGGCGCGCGTGCGCGTCGAACGTCGTCTCGATGACGCGCTCGCCGCGGCGGTGCTCGGTCGCGCGGGGCAGGTTGCGCACGACCTCCGCGAAGCCCTCGATCGTCGCGTCGACGGCCTCGCGCATGTGCTCGATCTCGAGCGCGTCCTTGACGAGGCGCAGCTCCGAGGCGGCCTCGACGAGCGTGGCGTCCGCGGCGGCGTCGTCGGTCTGGCCGTTCTCGAGGCGGATGGCCTCGACCAGAGCCTCGATGTTCTCGTCGGCCCCGGTGACGACCAGCAGGACGACGTGCTCGCCGACGTCCTTGGCGAGCGCGTCGCGCAGCTCGTCGATGTGCGCGGCCTCGATGCCGGTCACGGTGGTGACGTCGTCGAGGCTCGGGCGGGCGCCGACCCAGAACTCGCCGTAGCGCGAGTCGGCGTAGAACTCCTGGGTGTCGCGCGCCGCGAGGGGGCGCACGTACAGGACGGCGTGGTGGTTCGAGCCGTCGTCGCCCGTGCCGGGCTCGACGGGGTGCAGGACCAGGACCGCGTCGGGCTCCTGGTCCGTCCCGAAGCCCGTGAGGTGCGCGAACGCCGAGTGCGGGCGGAACCGGTAGTCCGTGTCGTTCGAGCGGACCTTGAGCGGTCCGGCGGGGATCACGAGGCGAGCGCCGGGGAAGCCCGCGGACAGCTCGGCGCGGCGGGCCGCGGTGTACGGAGCGGCGACGCCGGCCTCGACGTCGCTGCTCGCGCGCGGCGCCCAGCCGCTCGTGATGAACGCCTTGAAGGCCTCGGAGTCGGGCCGGTGCGACCGGTTGTCGTTCCGGGCGGCGATCTCCTGCTCGGACTCCGCGGCCGGCGCGCTGACAGGGGTGGTGTCGTTGCTCATGGGTACCAGTCTCCCATCGGTGTCGGGGAAGGGGCGTGCGGCCCGACGGCGGCGCGGGTGTCGGCTGCGGCGAGCGGGTGGTCGCCGGTCAGGCGGCCGCGCCGACGAGCGTCTGCTCGCGCGCGGGGGACCAGCGGCTCGTGAGGTCGCCGAGCGCTCGGGTCAGCGCCGCGTTGAAGGCGTCGGGGGCGTCCAGGTTCACGTCGTGGCCGGCGCGCGGCACGACGACGAGCGCGGTGCCCGGGACGGTGTCGAGGTAGCGCTTCTCGTCGAGGCGCAGGTGGTCGCGCTGCCCGTTGATGAGCCACACCGGCACCTTCGCCGAGCGCAGGTCGGCGCGCGAGGACCGGCCGGCGAGCTCGTGCAGCATGTCGGTCACGACCTGCCACGCGGGCCGGCCGGGGAGCTGCGGGTCCGCGAACGACCCGGCGCTCGTGAGCTGTGCCGAGGCGCGGGCGCCGCCGGGCAGCGAGCGCCCGGCCCGCAGCACGTCCTGCACGCGCCCCAGGGCGCGGCGGGACGCGGCGCCCGCAGCGTCGACGAGGGCGGCGGCCTCACGGAACAGCGCGACGGGCTTCCCGCGCGGGTCGGCGCTGCACGCGCAGGCCACGACCCCGGCCAGCCGCTCGGGGTGGCTCGCCGCGTACGCGAGCGAGGTGTAGCCGCCGAGCGACATGCCCACCACGACGACCGGGACGTCGTCGGGGAAGGACGCGACGGCGTCGTCCAGGATCGCGAAGGCTCGATCGAGCGTGAACCGCTCGCCGCTGCGCTCGCCGTGCCCCGGCAGGTCGACCGCGACTGCGAGGTGTCCCGCGTCGCGCACGTGGGCGAGCTGACGACCCCAGATCGCGTTCGACGTGCGCACCCCGTGCACGAACACGACGGCGGCGGGAGTCCCCGCTGCAGAGGCCTGCGCCAGGCTCGGGAGGAGGTCGATCGACGGGGCGGACGGGACGGCGGTGGCCCGGAGGACGGGCTGGCTCTTACGCATCTCTCCGGATGCTGCCAGCGCCACCTGGGAGCGCTGCGAAAGCCCGGCGCTGCTCACGTGAACGTCCTGTGCGGGCCTTGGGACGGTCCGTCGCCGAGGGGTGCCCCGCCGAGAGAGGTATTGCTGGACCCTGCCTGCGGAGGGGCGTCGGACGTAGCGTCGTCGGTGCGGCGGTCGACGACGCGGGGCCGACCAGGCGCCCGTCGTCGCGACCCCCACCCGCCACGACACCACAGGAGGCCTGCATGGAGACACGGACGCTCGGACGAGGGCTCGAGGTCTCGGCCCTCGGGCTGGGATGCATGGGCATGAGCCAGAGCTACGGACCCAACCCTGGCGACCGCGACGAGATGATCGCGGTGCTGCGCGGGGCGGTCGAGCGCGGTGTCACGTTCTTCGACACCGCGGAGGTGTACGGCCCGTACGTCAACGAGGAGCTCGTGGGCGAGGCGCTCGAACCGCTGCGCGACCAGGTGGTCCTCGCGACCAAGTTCGGCTTCGACGTCCGCGACGGGAGGTCGGTCGGGGTCGACAGCCGCCCCGAGCAGATCCGCCGCGTCGCCGACGCGTCGCTCCAGCGCCTGCGCACCGACCGGATCGACCTGTTCTACCAGCACCGGGTGGACCCGGCGGTGCCGGTCGAGGACGTCGCGGGCACGGTCGCCGAGCTCGTCGCCGAGGGCAAGGTGGCGCACTTCGGGCTCTCCGAGGCGGGCGCGGGCACCATCCGCCGAGCCCACGCCGTCCATCCCGTGACCGCGCTGCAGAGCGAGTACTCGCTGTGGACCCGGGAGATCGAGCACGAGATCCTGCCGACCCTCGACGAGCTCGGGATCTCGCTCGTGCCCTTCAGCCCGCTCGGCAAGGGGTTCCTCACGGGCACCGTGGACGCCTCGACCGAGTTTACCGACGGGGACGTCCGGACCCTCATCCCGCGTTTCACCGAGGAGAACCGGGCCGCGAACCAGGCGCTCGTCGACCTCGTCACCGAGGTCGCGCGTGCGCACGGGGCGACCCCCGCCCAGGTCGCCCTCGCCTGGCTGCTCGCCCAGCGGCCGGACCTCGTCCCGATCCCGGGCACCCGCAGGCTCTCCCGCGTCGAGGAGAACCTCGGCGCGACCACGCTCGACCTCACCGCGGCCGACCTCACCTCCCTCGGGGAGGCCGCGACCCGCCTCGGCGTCGCCGGGGCCCGCTACAACGAGGCCATGCAGAGGATGACCGGCCTCTGACCCGTCGTGCCCGCCCTCGCCCGGTCGCTCACCCGGGCGAGGGGCCACGCGCGAGGGCGGCGGCGCCGTCGGGTCATGCGACCACCTGCCCGAGGACCAGCGCGGCGCCGATCAGGATCATCGCGGTGCCCGAGAAACGCGTGACGACCCGCGACGCGCCCGGCCGGGAACGCAGGACGTGGCGCGCCCCGAACGCCACGAGGAGGTAGACCACCGCGCAGCCGACCATGTGCACCGCCCCCAGCACGGCGATCTGCGCGCCGACCGGCCAGCGGCCCGCCGGGTCGGTGAACTGCGGCAGCAGCGCCAGGAACAGCAGGAGGACCTTGGGGTTGAGCCCGCTCGTCCCGAGGCCCTTCGCGGCCTGACGCACCCACGACCCGGCGACGTCGTCGCCCGCCGTGACGGGTCCGCCCGGACGGGCGAGCGTCGTCACCCCGAGCCACCCGATGTACGCCGCGCCCAGCAGGGTCAGCACGGTGAGCACGGCCGGCGATCGGGACACCAGGACACCGACCCCTGCCGCGACCACGAGCGCCGTCGCGAGGTGGCCGGCCAGCATCCCGCCCACCGCGGGCAGGACGGACCGGTGCCGCACGCCGGCCGTGATCGCGTAGGCCCAGTCGGCCCCGGGGGTCACGACGAACAGCAGGGACACCGCCCAGAACGCGGCGATCGTGGCGACGGACATGCTTCCTCCCGGGGCGTGGGCGCCGACGTCCGGCGCGAGAGAAACGTTAGGTCGGAACTGCGCAAAGGTGCTTCCAACTTCTTGCCCCAAATCGCGTCCAGGTGGAAAGATCATGCGTATGGACGACATCGACCGGCAGATCCTTGCGGAGCTGCAGCAGGACGGCCGGCTCACGCTCACCGAGCTCGCCGAACGGGTCCGCCTCAGCGTCTCGCCCTGCCACCGCCGGCTCCGTGCGCTCGAACGCTCGGGGGTCATCAGCGGCTACCGCGCGCACCTCGACGCGGCCTCGGTCGGGCTGACCTTCGAGGCGCTCCTGTTCGTGACCATGCAGTCCGCGACCCGGGACACGCTCGAGGCCTTCGAGACCGCGGTCGTCGAGGTCCCGAACGTCGTGCAGGCCCAGCGGCTCTTCGGCGACCCCGACTTCCTCCTGCGCGTCGTCGCGAGCGACCTCCAGGGGTTCCAGGTGCTCTACGACGAGCGGCTCTCGACCCTGCCCGGCGTGATGCGCCTCAGCTCGACCCTCGTCATGAAGAGCGTCGTCGAGGACAGGCCGCTGCCGCTGTAGGCGCTCGCGGGGCCTGCCCTGCCGGGCCGCGGCGCGCGCCCTCACTATCCTGAGACGGTGCGCATCGACCTCCACACCCACTCCACGGCGTCCGACGGGACCGACGCCCCGGCGCGTGTCGTGGCGGACGCAGCCGCCGCAGGGCTCGACGTCGTCGCCCTCACTGACCACGACACGACCGCGGGCTGGGCCGACGCCGCCGAGTCCGCGCAGCGTCACGGCATCGCCCTGGTGCGCGGCGCGGAGATCTCGGCCCGTGCCGGGCACGTCTCGGTGCACCTCCTCAGCTACCTGCACGACCCCACCCACCCCGACCTGCTGGCCGAGACCGAGCGCACGCGCGAGGACCGCGTCTCGCGCGCGCGCCGCATGGTCGAGCGGATCGGCGAGGACTACCCGCTCACGTGGGAAGATGTCCTGTCGCAGACGGAGGAGGGGACCACGATCGGGCGGCCGCACATCGCGGACGCCCTGGTGGCCACCGGCCACGTCAGCGACCGCTCGGCGGCATTCGCCACGATCCTGCACCCCGGCACCGGCTACTACGTGCCGCACTACGCACCCGACGTCCTGGACGCCGTGCGCGCGGTGCGCGCGGCGGGCGGCGTGCCCGTCTTCGCCCACCCGGGCGCCGACGGACGAGGACGCGTGGTGCCGGACGTGGTCATCGAGCAGATGACCGACGCAGGACTGCTGGGGCTCGAGGTGCACCACCGCGACCACAGCGAACGGCAGGTTGCCCGCCTCGAGGACATCGCCCACACCCTGGGCCTCCTCGTGACGGGTTCGAGCGACTACCACGGGGCCGGCAAACCGAACCGGCTCGGCGAGAACACGACAGCACCACGAGTGCTGGAGACGATCGAGGAGCTAGGCACGTTGGACGTGATCCGATGACGGCGCGGGCGGTGGTGTCGTGAACGACATCATGGACCTGCGCCTCTTCACCGAGGTGTTCATCACGCTGTTCGTGATCATGGACCCTCCCGGGACGGTCCCCATCTTCCTGGGACTGACCAGCGCCATGGGCGCCAAGCAACGCAACCAGGCCGCCCGGACGGCGATCCTCGTCGCGTTCGGCGTGATCGTGTCGTTCGCGGTCTTCGGCCAGCAGATCCTCAACTACATGGGCATCTCGCTCCCGGCGCTCAAGGCGTCCGGCGGCCTCCTGCTCCTGCTGGTCGCGATGGAGCTGCTGACGGGCAAGATGGAGGAGCCGACGCCTTCGGGCAACAAGGGCGTCAACGTCGCCCTGGTCCCGCTCGGCACGCCGCTCCTGGCCGGACCCGGCGCGATCGTCGCGACCATGGTCTTCGTCCAGCGCGCCGACGGGTCCGCGGCCGACTGGGTCGCGATCGCCGCCGGCGTCGTCGCCGTGCACCTCACGCTGTTCCTGGCGATGCGCTTCGCGAACGTCATCCACCGCGTCCTGGGCGACTCGGGCACGATCCTCGTGACCCGCATCGCGGGCCTGCTCCTCGCGGCCATCGCGGTGCAGCTCGTCGCGGACGCCGTCACGGCGTTCGTGCAGATGGCGAACTAGCCGCCCTCGTCGACACGCCCGCGAGACCACCCGGTCTCGCGGGCGTTCTCGTGCCCGACGGCGTCGCGCACCCGGGGGGGCGGGTGCTGCGGACCGCGTGAGGGGGAGGTGGGGTGTCGGGGACGGCGGGGTCAGTGTCGACCTCACGGCCGACGTCACGCCGGGGACGAGGCAGGTGCGGCGCGTGAGGTGGGCTCTGAACGGGCAAGGATGGGCACGGCCTCGGCGAGCGCGGTGGTGGCGACGAGGGTCCACCGCCTCTGGAGCGTGAGGCGCTCGTCAGGGTCGTCCATGAGCGGGGCGCCGATCGCGCCGTCGAGGTCCTGCTGCCCGGCCAGCAGGTCCGCCGCGTCGCGGAGCAGCCGGTGCGGCACACGGGGCAGCCGGGGCAGGGCGCGCAGGACGACCGCGAACAGGGCAACGTCAAAGGACTCGACCGCCTCGCGCCCCGCTCGGGCCAGAACGTCGAGCGCCTGCGCCGCGTCGGCGGGGGTGAGACGTGGCCGGGGGCCGCGAGACAGCAGGTCGGCGGCGAGCGCGAGGGCACGGTCGCGCAGGCCGGTGTCCGAGTTGTCGCCGGGTTCACCGTCGGGCTCGGGCGCGGGTCCTGGGTGTGGCGGAAGGTCGAGAGGGGCGGGCGTTCCTGGCGGTCTGGCTTCGCCGCGCAGGTCGGCGAGGTGGGCACGCGCGGAGCCGAGGCGGGTGTCGGTGGGGTCGGCCGGGTCCAGCGCCGCGGCCAGGGCGTCGCAGACGTCCCTAAGCGCGGCGGGCGCGGTCACGTCGTGCCGCGCGGCGAGCACGGCGGCATGCAGCACGGTCTCCGCGGGGGCCGCCACGACGGCCGCGCCCAGGTCCGGCGAGGCGAGCGCGTGTCGCAGGACGTCGCCCGCTCGGCCCGGCTGCTCGGCGAGCTCCCACGCGCGCGCCGCCCACACGGTCGCGCGAAGGTCGTGGCTGCCGTCCCGTTCGAGCCAGACGGCGGCCCGGGCGAGCGTGCCGCTGAGCCGCGCGACGTCGTCGGGCCGGTGGTACGGGCGGGCGGTGCTCGGGGGAGCCGGGGCGCGGGGCGTGACGCGCAGGAGGAGGGCGTCGAAGACGCCGACGATCGTCGTATGGTAGGCCGTCGCCCACGATCCCCAGTCCGGGTCGGCGTCCCGGAGGCGCTGCGGGACGACCCCCGGCGGGCCCTCGAGCCTCCCGTCGGGCTCCTGCCACGAGCGCAACCAGGCGCGGGCGTCGGACTCGAAGGGCGTGAGCGGTGCGCGCAGGCAGGTCAGGCACATGAGGAGCTCGCCCACGAGGTCGGCGTCCGCGCGCGCCCGGGCGAGCGCGAGGCACCCGTGCAGAAGATCGACGACGGTCGCGGCGTCGGTCGACGGCGGCCACGCGACGTCGCGGCGGCCGAAGTCGGACAGGTAGAAGACCGCGTGCGTGATCGCGTAGACGTCGCCCGTGGACAGCTCCCAGACGTTGGGGTCGTTGGCGACCAGGGTGAGCGGCAGAACCTGCTCGATGCCAGGGGCAGCGCAGTCGATACCTGCGAGATCGAGGGTGTGCAACAGGTCGAGGTGGCGGTAGGGCACGCGTTCGAACGACGTGGCGAAGCGCCCCGTGACCGTCTGTTCGAGCACGTGGCGGAACGCCGGGTCCTCGCGCCCGCACAGCCGTAGCGCCGCGTACACGCCCGCGTACAGCAGCAGCGCGCGCCGGTCACGGCGGACGAGCTCACGGTAGGACGGGCGCGCAGCGACATCCGCGACGACGTCGAGCAGGTGCTGGTAGTCCGGTGCGAGGGGAGCGGGGTCGAGGTGTGCGCGCAGACCGACCAGCACGGCGACCTCGACCAGGGCTTTGCGGGCGAACATCACGGTGTCGTCGTTCGCACGGGCCGGGTCGAGGTGCTCGCGGTGGTCGGCGAGCCAGGCGACGGCCGCCAGCTCGGACCGGGTGTCGATGTTGGTCGAAGACACGGTCGTCCTCCCGTGGGGGCAGGTCCTGGGGGCGTGGGTGCGCCCCCAGGCGTGGGTCGAGCGGTCACTTGACGACAGGATTGCCTGCGACGTCCTGGATATCCGCGACGACGAGCACGTACTTCTCCCACAGCAGTACGTAGCCGGCGACTTCGTCGATCCCCGTGAGCGAGTCTGCGAGCTTGGAGACGGGGAGGTCCAGGTTGAGGAACTCCGCACGTCGCAGTGCCTCGACCATGTTCTGGGCGACGATCTTGCGTGATTCGGCCACTTCATTCACCCCCTTCCCACGTGTACACACAGAACGAGGCCGTGGAGTGGTGATTAGATGCAGTCCACGCGAGGCGCCGGTGTGTGAGAAGCTCCGCGCGACCCGGACGTGAAGGAGGACAGATGATCGAGATCGACCCCGAGGTGGACGCGGCGTACATCACGCTGCAGCCCATCGGTGACGGCGACGCGGTGCAGCAGATCGTCGTGGACGACTCGCGGCTGTCGGGGGAGGTCGTCCTGGACCTCGACGCGCACGGCCGTCTGCTGGGGATCGAGCTCATCGGGTACCGGAGCATGCTGGACGGCGAGGGCGGCGGCGAGCATGAGTGAGATCGTCGGCTACTTGTTCGGGACCAGACTGGGGAGGCGGCGAGCGGAGAAGCGCGCCGCGCTTCTCCAAGAACAGGGAAAGGTCCAGGCGTCGGTCATCGTCGTCGCGGGCGAAGCCCGTGGCATCGGGACCACCTGGACGTCGAGGGAATGGGACATCGGACCAGGCTCAATGGGCTGCCGCTCCGTTCTCCTGGTGATCGAGGGCGTCGACCGTGCCTTCCGGTCGCCAACACCTCGGGAGGCGTGGGACATCGACCCCGAGGCCCAGATCTACTCCGCACGCACGCCGACGGGCTCGATCGAGGTCGCGCTCATGCCTGAGCAGGCGAAGTGGGCGCTCGGCGTGATCGATCCGAGGCAGTAGGGACCCGGCGGGATGTGGCTCGTCTCCGATCCATCGTCCTGTCTGTGAGATGTCTGTGAGCCAGGGCGAGGGCCTGCCCGCAGGGGGCGTGGTCTCGAACCTACGTGAAGAAGAGCCTCGCGACCTACAAGTATGGAATTACAGGTGCTCGTCCATTCAAGAGTCGCCCGAGTGTCCAGCTCGGGATCTGCAAGAGCCGGATGGGGTCGGCGTGCGGCCACCACTGGGTGGCGGTGACGCCAAGCTGGTTCTCCGCGCGGGTGGTTGAGGCTGCAGGCATCCTCGCCTACGGAAAGCGCTATGGAGAATGCCCGCCCGGACACGATGGGATGAAGTGCACATGAATAGTGGGGGTCCGATTTTCTGGCGCGTGATCGAGAAACTTGGCGGTGACCTCTCAGAGACGGAGAGAGCGTTCGCCGACGAGTTGCAACGGATGTCCGCAGCGGAGGTCACCGCCTTCGTCGAAGAGCTCCGCCGCGTCGAGGCGTCACTCTCTTCGGTTGAGATCTGGGACCCGGTCGTCGGTGTTGTCGTAGATGGCGATTCCCGCGAGCTTGCGGTCGTCCGACTGATCGCCGGTGGACCTGACGTCGTGGCGCGTGCAGTGGCCGCGGGGCGGGCAGAGGTCGGGCTGGGGCCGGAGGACGACGGTGCTGAGGAGGTCATCGGCATCATCGCGGTGGCGTACGAGCGGGCGACGGGTCTCTCGTTCGCCCCGCCGGAGGGCGAATCCCACCCAGGGGAGGTCAGCGCCCAGATGAACGAGCCTCGCTGGTGGGTCCTTCGCGCACGAGCGCACCGGGGGGCGGCGGCAGCCTGCCGGGAGATCGAGCAGAGCCAGGTCCTCAGGGAGTTCCTGCTCGGTCACGACCGTCCGAACGAGCTCTTCATGGTCGTCGAGGCGACGACCAGTGATCGTCATGCGCACGTCTACCTCCAGGGCAGCGGCATCATGGCGCTCTTCGGTGCGCCCCTGTCGCGCGGGTCCGCGGCTGAGGGGCGTCGGGAGGTCGAGCGCTGCTATGACGTGCTCCGGGAGCGGTACGGACTGCCCGACGTCATGGGACCGATTCCACCTGATTCGTTACCTCATCGAGACGGCTGAACGTGGACCTCGCGTCAAGGAACGCCCCTAGGCTGGTCGCCAGGAGACGGCGTGGCTTTCTCCGGTCATGAGTTACGAAGGAGTGCTGATGAACTCGCCAGGTCGCCGTCGACCCGCCGCCCTCACCGCGGGGGTCATCGCCACGATCCTCGCCGCGACGCTGCTCACGGCCTGCACGGCCGAGGAGAGCACGATCCCGTCGATCGGCCTGGGGCTCGTCCCCGTGCCCACGGACGTGAGCGTCGACGAGGGCAAGGGTTTCACCCTCGCGGCGGACTCGACCATCGCCCTGGTCACCCCGGAGGACATGGCCCCAGACGTCCACCACGTCGGCGAGGAGCTCGCCGAGTACCTGGGCACCGCGACGGGCTTCGAGCTGCCGCTGGGCCCGGCCGTCGACGGCGCGGCGGGCGAGATCCGGCTCGAGCTCGCCCCTGACCCCGAGGTCGTCTGGGACCGCAACGGCCTGCTCGACGACCCGGCGGTCGACGCGTACGAGCTCACGGTCGACGACGACCAGGTCGTCCTGAAGGCAGCCGCGCCCCCCGGACTCTTCCGTGGTGTGCAGACGCTGCGCCAGCTCTTCCCCGCCGAGATCGAGTCGACCACCGTCCAGGACGCCCCCGCTGACGGGTGGACCGCCCCGGCCGTCACGATCACCGACGCGCCCCGCTTCGCCTACCGGGGTGCGATGCTCGACGTGGCCCGCCGCTTCTACCCGGTCGAGTCCGTCAAGCGCTTCATCGACCACGCGTCGACCTACAAGCTCAACGCGCTCCACCTGCACCTCACGGACGACCAGGGCTGGCGCATCGCCGTCGACGCCCTGCCCCAGCTCACCGAGATCGGCTCCACGACCCAGGAATGGTGGGAGCCGGGCAGTGGCGAGGGCGAGCGCTGGTACTACACCGCCGAGGAGTACGCGGAGATCGTCGCCTACGCGGGCGAGAAGTACATGACGGTCGTACCGGAGATCGACGGCCCCGGCCACACGCTCGCCGCCCAGGCGTCGCTCGGTTCGCTGACGTGCGACGGCGTCCCCACGGCGCAGTACTGGGGCCCCGAGGTGAACAACCCGATCGTCTGTGCGAGCGACGAGAACATGGGCAACGTCCGGGCCTTCCTCCAGACGGTCCTCGCGTCCGTCGCGGGGCAGAACCCCGGCCCCTACCTGCACCTGGGTGGCGACGAGGCCCCGAGCCCGCCCGGCTGGTACGAGAACTACACCGAGGCGGCGAACGAGATCGCGACCTCTCACGGGAAGACCGTGATCGGCTGGCACCAGTGGGGTGCCTCCGAGGAGCTGCCGCCGGGCACGCTCGTCCAGTACTGGGGGGTCGACGCACAGCGGGGCGTCATCGGGTGGGAGGCCAAGAACGCGGACCTGGTCGACGTCCAGGCAGCGCTCGACAAGGGTGCCCGCCTCATCATGTCCCCGGCGGATCGCACCTACCTCGACATGAAGTACGACGACGACACCCCGTACGGCCTGGAGTGGGCCGCGCAGATCACGCTCGAGGAGGCCTACGACTGGGACCCTGGCACCCAGCTGACCTCGCCCGACGGCAAGAACGTCCTGGCCGACGAGTCGGACATGGCGGGCGTCGAGGTGCTGCTCTGGTCCGACCGTTCCTACCCCGACAGCCTCACCAGGGCCCCGGAGAGCCTCGACGAGTTCGTGCCCGTCGACCAGTACGCCGACTTCATGCTCTTCCCGCGCCTGCCCGCGACGGCCGAGGTCGCGTGGTCGGAGCAGGCCGACCGCAGCTACCCGGACTTCCGCGACCGGCTCGTCCAGGTGTCGCCGCGCTGGACGGCGGCGGGCATCGGCTGGAACGAGGTCTCGGACGTCGACTGGACGCCCTGACGTCGCCCATCGCGAGCGCGAGGTAGACCCGTGCGCGCGAGGTAGACCCCCGGGAGGTCTACCTCGCGCACACGGGTCTACCTCGGCAGTCGGCTCCGGCCTACCAGGCTCCCGGATCGGGTTCCGGCGCGACGAAGGTGACCCGGCCGTCGTCGGACACCAGGAGGCCCGGGTTGTGCGCGACCTCCCAGCGGAACCCGTCCGGGTCCGCGAAGTACCCCGAGTAACCGCCCCACACGCGCACCTGCGCGTGCACGACGACGGAGCCTCCAGCGGCGAGCGCGCTCGCCAGGACGTCGTCCACCTCGGCGGGGGAGCCGACGTTGTGCGCGAGCGCGACGGGCACCACCGGCGCGGGGCCGTGGTGGGCCTCGTGGACACCGGGACCGGCCTCTTCGAGGAGGTCTGCGCGGCGCCACAGCGAGAGCAGCAGGCCGTGCCCCACCTGGAGGAACACGACCTCGCCCGGGACCTCGTTGACCGGCTCCCACCCGAGACCGTCGACGTAGAAGGCGCGCGCCCGGGCGACGTCGCGCACCCCCAGGGTGATCAGACTGACGCGAGGTTCCATGGACCCACGCTAGACCCGACCCGCGAGCCGCGCTCCGACGAGCTCGACAGGTGCCGGCCGATCTCCGGAGCAGCGCCATCCGCCCCCGGACACGACGGCGGGCCGCCGCTCCGCAGAGCGACGGCCCGCCGTCAGGTCAGGCGAGGCGGTCGAGGATCACTCGGCCGACGCCGGTGCACCGGCTGCGTCCGATGCACCACCGTGCGTGCGGCGGCGGTTGCGCTGTCGGCGCGGACGCGAGGGAGCGCCCTCCGCCGAGGCGCCCGCAGCCGGAGCCTCGGTGCGCGGGGCCTGTGCAGCGTCGGTGGCACCCGTGGACGAGGAGCGCTGTGCACCCTCGCCGCTGCGGCCACCCTCGCGACCACCGGAACGGCCGGCGTCGCGCGAACCGCTGCGCCCGCCGTCACGGCCACCCGCACGCCCGGCGTCGCGCGAGCCCGAACGGCCCGCGTCGCGCCCAGCGTCACGACCGCCGCGCGACGGCGAACCGCCACGCTTGCCGGTCTCGCCCAGGTCCTCGAGCTTCTCGGCGTCGAGGCCGGCGCGGGTCTGCGCCGACTTGGGCAGGCGGCCCTTGGTGCCCTCGGGGATGTTGAGGTCCGTGTACAGGTGCGGGGACGTCGAGTACGTCTCGACGGGCTCCGGGATGTTCAGGTCCAGGGCCTTGTTGATGAGCGACCAGCGGGGCACGTCGTCCCAGTCGACGAACGTGACGGCCGTTCCCTTGTTGCCCGCGCGGCCCGTACGGCCCGTGCGGTGCAGGTAGGTCTTCTCGTCCTCGGGGCACTGGTAGTTCACGACGTGCGTGACGTCGTCGACGTCGATGCCTCGCGCGGCGACGTCGGTCGCGACGAGCACGTCGATCTTGCCCGAGCGGAACGCACGCAGTGCCTGCTCGCGGGCGCCCTGGCCCAGGTCGCCGTGGATCGCGCCGGACGCGAAGCCGCGGTCGGCGAGCTCGTCGGCGACCTTGGCGGCCGTGCGCTTGGTGCGTGCGAACACGATCGTCAGGCCGCGGCCCTCGGACTGGAGGATGCGCGCGAGGACCTCGACCTTGTCGAGCGCGTGCGCGCGGTAGACGACCTGCTTGATGTTCTTGACGGTCTGACCGCCGTCGTCCGGGTCGTTGGCCCGGATGTGCGTCGGCTGCGTCATGTAGCGACGCGCCATCGAGACGACCGCGCCCGGCATGGTCGCCGAGAACAGCATGGTGTGGCGGGCCGCGGGCGTGCGCGAGAGGAGCTTCTCGACGTCGGGCAAGAAGCCCAGGTCGAGCATCTCGTCGGCCTCGTCGAGCACGACGCAGCGTGCGCGCGTCAGGTTGAGGTGGCCCTGGTTCATGAGGTCGATCATGCGACCGGGGGTCCCGACGACGACCTCGACGCCCGCGTTGAGCGTCGCGATCTGCGGCTCGTACGCACGGCCGCCGTAGAGCTGGATGATGCGGACGCTGCGCTTGGCCGACGCGGCCTCGAGGTCGCCGGCGACCTGGACGGCGAGCTCGCGGGTCGGGACGATGACGAGGGCCTGCGGCTTGCCCGGTGCAGGGAGCTGGTCGAAGCCCTCCTCGCCCGGGGCGACGACGCGGTGCAGCAGCGGAACGCCGAAACCGAGCGTCTTGCCGGTGCCGGTCTTGGCCTGGCCGATGATGTCGTGGCCCGACATCGCGACCGGCAGCGTCATGGCCTGGATGGGGAACGGGTGGGTGATGCCGGCGTCGGCCAGCGCCTCGACGATCTCCGGGCGGACGCCGAAGTCCGCGAAGGAGACGTCCTTGGCCTGGACGCTCGACGACAGCGTGCCCTGGACGTCGTCGGCAGGGGTCTCGGAAGAGGGAAGGTCGAGCGCGGTGGGCTCGACGGGAACTTCGGTGGTGGTCACTGGTGCCTCGTGGTTCTGATGTCTGGCGCGAGGCGCCGCACGTGCGTGATCGACCCGACGGTTGGCGGGTCCACGATGCTCCGGGAAGTCCCAGGCAGGTACGGTCTCTCGCGCCTAGTGGCCGGCAGCCGATCGTGGGTATTCGCCGCGAAGACGTCGTCGGGGGTCGTCGGCCGTGAGGCGCGAACCCCGGTTCCGCCCGCGCGCACCGACCGAGGTCGGCGTCGTGCAGTGTCGTTCGCAAGTCTTTCGGCACGGGGTGGGGCTCAGGAGCACCCACCGGGGGCCGGGGGATTCGGACGACCGGGCAACCGATGTACCCGCCCATTGTATCGGACTGCTCCCCCTGGACCCGTCATCACCCGTGTTGTCACGTTTCATGTCGCGGCCGGTGGAGGGCGCTCGACTATTCTGGCCGGATGAGCGAGCCCCAGCACCACGACCTGTCCGGCGGTACGGAGAGGCTCGCGACCGACCGCGACGTGATCGGCCTCCTGGGTCTCATCGCGTACACCGAGCTCGCGACGTTCGGGCGTCTGGCCGCCGATGCGGCGAACGCCCCGACCCTCGCGCAGCGCCACCAGCTCTCCCGGCACGCGGGCAAGATGCTTGCCCGGCACGAGCGGGTCCTGGAGCGCATCGCGGACCTGGGCGGTGACCCCGAGGCCGAGATGGGCGCCTTCGACGGCATCTTCGACGACTTCGAGAGCCGCACCCCGTCGAGCACCTGGTGGGAGGGCGTCCTCAAGGGGTACGTCGGGCACGGGGTGGCCGACGACTTCTGCCGGCTCGCCGCGGACGGGCTCGACGACCGGTCGCGCGACCTGGTCCTGGAGATCCTCTCGGACGGTGTGGACTCCGAGCGCTCCGCGACCGTCATCGCCGACGCCGCCGCGGCCGACCCCGTGCTCGCGTCACGTCTCGCGCTGTGGGGGCGGCGCCTCGTGGGCGAGGCCCTCGGGCTGGTGCAGTCGCTGCTCGCCGAGCGCGAGGGGCTGAGCCGCCTCCTCGCGGACGGCGCCGGCCACCGCGCCGACGCCGGCACGCCCGGAGCGGCAGACGTGACGGGTACGGCTGCCGACCGGCAGGCGTGGGTCTTCTCCCAGCTCACGGCGGAGCACACGCGCCGGATGGGGCGGTTGGGCCTCGCGGCCTGAGCGGTTCCACGCGGCCTCGTGGCCTGAGCGGCGCACGCAGGCTCGCGGCCCGAGCGGCCCTCAGCCGACGAGAGCGGGGCCCCGGCTGTGTCAGCCGGGGCCCCGCTCTCGTGCGCTGCGCGCGCCGGACGCGAGTCGTCAGAGCGAGCCGAAGCCCACCCGACGCTGCTCCTCGGTGCCGATCTCGACGTAGCCGATCGACGCCGTCGGGACGATGACGCGGCGTCCGCGCGAGTCGAGCAGCTCGAGGGCCGGACCGCCGGCCAGAGCAGCGGAGACAGCGGCGGCCACGGCTTCGGTGGTCTCCTCCGTCTCGATCACGAGCTCGCGGGCCAAGTTCTGCACACCGATGGTGACTTCCACGTGATTCTCCTTCGCGAGCGTCGCCCGCGGGTGATCCCGCCGGCCACTTGTCGACAACTCCTCCGATACTAACGAGATTCCCGGACGTCCCGGGCGCTCCCGCGCTGGTGGCGGCGGGTGAGGGGCCGGGACGGTGTCAGCGCTCGCGGCGGAGCATCCCGTGGACACCGCGCCACGCGAGCGCGGGCACGAGGCGGGTGAGCTCCTCGCTCGTCACGCCGCTGCCGGCGCGCGCGGCCTCGCCTGCGGCGTTGCGCGCGATCGCGGTGCAGGTGCGGGCGACGACGAGCGCCTCGTGCTCGGTGAGGGACGTCAGGCGGCCGAGGACGAGGGCGAACTCGCGGGCGTTGACCTCGTCGGGCTCGAGCACGCGGGCCCGGACGCCCGGGTCGCGCATGACGTCGGACTCGAACAGGAGGCCCGCGGACGGTCCAGCGGTCCGCGCGTAGTCGACGTACGCCCGCACGATGGCCTCGATCACGGCGAGCCCGTCCACGGCGAGGGCGTCGACGTCGCCGGGGGACGTGCCCGGTGGTGCGGACCTGAACGGTGCGAGGACGGTGCGGACCGAGTCCACGAGGGCCACGCCCTGCTGGTCGACGAGCGCCAGGTACAGGTCGAGCTTGGACGGGAAGTGCCGGTAGAGGACGGGCTTGCTGACCCCGGCGCCGTCGGCGATGTCGTCCATCGTGATGTGGTGGTAGCCGTGGTCGGAGAACAGGCGTTCGGCGATGGTGAGCAGCTGCGACCGCCGTTCGCCCTTGGGCATGCGGGCGCGCACCGGACCGGGCATTCTCTGCTTCTCTGCGACCCCCGACATGCCGCGATAGTACGGGCAGCGCAGAGGTGGTGCGGCGGGCGATGCGATCATGGACAGGTGAATGCACCAGGAGCGCCCGTCGATGGTTGGAGGGGACCCCTGGGGGATCGTCCGGTGGAGGGTGAAAACCCAGGTCAGGCCCCTTTTCCGGGCCCGACGGCGCCGCGCACGTCAGGTGGCGCACGCACCCGGGCGCGGCTCGCGAGCGCGCGTCGGCGCGGGATGCGCCGCGGTCCGGCGGCGGCGTTCGTCGTGGTCGGGGTCCTGGGTGGGCTCGGGGCCGGTGTCCTGGGCGTGGGGTCGCTGGTCCCCGGCGCCCCGACGGATCCTGTGGTGCCCGTGGCCTCGGGTGCGACGGGCGACCAGGGTGGAGACGGCGTCGGGCAGGAGGAGGCGGCGCCCGGGGCGACGACCGGACCGGTGGACGGGAGCGCCGGCACGGACGGCGCGACCGACGTGCGCTCGCAGGCCACCGCGAGCCGCTCGGTCCGCGACCCGCAGCTCGGTCTCGACGGCCCGGGGGTGCTGCCGCTGCCGCTCGAGCGGGTCGTCGAGGAGGGGTCGGGACTGGTCGGCCGGGAGGTCGTCCTGGACCTTGGTGGGGCGCTGGTGGTCGTGCCGGCCGAGGTGCCCGCCCCCGGGCCGGGGACGGTCAGGCGCGTGCGCGTCGAGGTCGAGCAGGGGCTACCCGTGGACGGCGAGACGTTCGCGGCCGCCGTGCTCGCGACGCTCAACGACCCGCGGGGGTGGAGCGCCGTGGACGGTGTGACGTTCGCGCGGACCGGGGGCGACGCGGACATCCGCGTGGTCCTCGCGAGCCCCGCGACGACCGACCGGCTGTGCGCCCCGCTCAAGACGATCGGCGAGTACTCGTGCGGGACGACGGGCGCCGCGATCCTCAACTTCTCGCGCTGGGTGAACGGTGCCACGGACTTCGGGCAGGACCTGCCGCTGTACCGGCAGTACCTGGTGAACCACGAGGTCGGGCACGTACTGGGGCACCGCCACGTGAGCTGCCCGGCGCCCGGGGCGCTCGCCCCCGTCATGGTCCAGCAGTCGATGTCGACCGAGGGCTGCCTGCCGAACGGCTGGCCGACGCTCTAGCCGCGCCTCGCGGGTGCCGTGGCGGCCCGGCGGTGTCGGTGCCTCGTGGTGAGATCTTGGGGTGCTGCACCTTCCCGACCTCCGCCTCGTCCTGCCGGGCACCGCCTCCGCGGCCCCGGTCCGGCTCGACGAGACCCAGCGGGCTGCGCTCGACGCGGCGCGCACGGAGCCTGCGACGCTCGTCGTCGGGGCGCCGGGGACGGGCAAGACGACGGTGGCCATCGAGGTGGCGGCACAGGCGCTCAGCGAGGGCGTGGACCCGGCCAGGATCCTGGTGGTCGCGGCGTCGCGGCGGTCCGCCGCGGAGGTGCGCGACCGGTTGTCGGCGCGCGCGGACCGCACGGTCAGCGCCCCCATGGTCCGCACGGCCGCTGCCGCCGCGTTCGCGGTCCTCAGGGCGCGGGCCGCGGCGACCGGCGAACCGCCGCCCACCCTCATCTCGGGCCCCGAGCAGGACCTCCTGCTCGCCGAGCTGCTCGCGGGACACCTGGACGGCGAGGGCGTGCCGCTGCGCCTGCCGGACGGGCTGCCCGAGGAGGTGCTGGCCCTGCGCGGCCTCCGCCAGGAGCTGCGCGACCTCCTGATGCGCGCGGCCGAGCGCGGCCTGACCCCTGCAGACCTCGACGACCTGGGCGCGCAGCACGACCGCCCCGAGTGGCGGACCGCCGCGCAGGTCTACCAGGAGTACCTCGACGTGACGGCGCTGCGGGTCGGGACCCCGGACCTGGGCTCGCGCTACGACCCGGCGGTCGTGGTCGACGAGGCCGCGGAGGCCCTGCTCGCCTGGGAGGACGAGGTCACGGGAGCGCCCCGGCCCGGGTGGGACCTGGTCGTGGTCGACGACTACCAGGAGGCCACGATCGCGACCGCACGCTTCCTGCGCGTGGTGCACGACGACGGCGCGCGCCTCGTCCTGCTCGCGGACCCGGACACGGCCGTCCAGACCTTCCGCGGCGCGAGCCCGGCCCTGGTCGGGCGGGCGGCGGCGCCCGTGCGCCGGCGTGCCGCGACGGGCGAGTTCGACGCGCGCGTCGAGGTCCTCGGCACCGCCTGGCGGCAGGCGGGCGACCTGCGCGAGGTCACGCGGATGGTGACGACCCAGATCGGCACGGTCGCCGGCGCGGTCCACCGCGGGGCGGCGCCGTCGCCCGCCCCCGCCCCGGAGGACGGCCCGCCGCGTGGTGCCTCGGTCGCCCTGCTCGGCAGCGGCGCGGAGGAGGCCGCGTACGTGGCCCGCGAGCTGCGTGCCGAGCACCTGCTGCACGGCACCCCCTGGGGACGCATGGCCGTGGTCTGCCGTGCCGGGGCCCAGCTCGCGACGCTGCGCCGCGCGCTCATCGCGGCCTCGGTGCCCGTCGGCATCCTCGGCTCGGACGTGCCGCTGCGCGAGGAGCCCGCGGTCACGCCGCTGCTCGCGATCATGCGCGTCGCGGTGGGCCTGCCCCCGGCCGGGTACTCGCGGGGGCTCGACGGTGTGCGTGGCGCGGCCGGGATCGACGACGCCGTGACCCGCGACGTGGGGGACCCCGCCGAGACCCTGATCGAGCGGGAGCCCGCCCGGTCCGACGAGCCGGCGACCTTCGACGAGCTCGACCCCGTGACGGCGGCCGCGCTCGTGACGTCGCCCGTGGGCGGGCTGGACGTGGTCGCGCTGCGACGGCTGCGCCGGGCGTTGCGCGCCGAGGAGCTCGGCTCGGGCGGCGGCCGCACGTCGGACGCGCTCCTGGTCGAGGTCCTGCTCGACGAGTCGCGCGCCGCGACGCTGCCCACGAGCGTGCGCCGCGGAGCCGTGTCCGTGGCCCGGGTGATCGCCGCCGGGCGCGAGTCCACGCACGCTCCCGACGCGACCGCGCAGACCGTCCTCTGGGCGATCTGGAGCGCGACCGGCCTGTCGGACAGGTGGCGCGACGCAGCCCTGGGCGGAGGGGCCGTCGGTGCGCGCGCGGACCGCGACCTCGACGCGGTCCTCGCCCTCTTCCGCGCCGCGGAGACCTTCGTCGACCGCATGCCGGGGGCTCCGCCGTCGGCGTTCGTGGAGTACCTCGAGTCCCAGGACCTGCCCGCCGACTCGCTCGCCGCCCGTGCCGCGGGCACGGACTCGGTCGCCGCCCTCACTCCCGCCGGCGCGGCCGGGCGCGAGTGGGACGTCGTGGTCGTGGCCGGGGTCCAGGACGGCGTGTGGCCGGACCTTCGGCTGCGCGACTCGCTGCTCGGATCCGAGGCGCTCGTCGAGCTCCTCGCGGGGCGCTCGCAGGACGCGCACGGCCTGGGGCCGGACGCCCGGCGGGCCGTCCTCACCGACGAGCTGCGGTCGTTCGCGGTCGCGACCTCGCGCGCGACGCGGCGCCTGCTCGTGACGGCCGTGAGCGACGTCGACGAGGTCCCCTCGCCGTTCGTCGACCTCGTGTGCCCGCCCGCCGGGCTCGACGACGACGCCCCCACCACGAGCGGGACGCCGGACGACGGCGACGGCGACGGTGGCGGACGTGCGCCCGACGAGGAGCGCGACCCGCGCCGCGTCGAGGTGGGCCAGCCGCTCGACCTGCGCGGGCTCGTCGCCTCGGCGCGCAGCCTGCTCGTCGAGCAGGTCGTGCGGGAGTCGCCCGCGACGTCGCCGGCCGCTCCCCGCCCGGCCGCGCGCGGAGCGCGACCCGACCGGACCGGGGCCCCGGACCTCGAACGGGCCGAGGCCCTCGCCGAGCTGCTGGCCGACCTGGCGCTCGCGGGCGTCGGCGAGGCCCGGCCCGAGTCCTGGTACGGCGTCAACCCGGTCTCGAGCACCGAGCCCCTGTGGGGGCCCGAGGACACCGTCATGATCTCGCCGTCCAAGGTCGAGTCGGTGAGCAGGTGCGCGCTGCGCTGGGCCGTGGAGAGCGCGGGCGGCACGGCCCCCGACGCGACCGCGCAGTCGCTGGGCAACCTGGTCCACTCGATCGCGCAGGAGGCGCCGCGCGGGACGCACTCCGAGCTCGCGGCCGAGCTGGACCGCCGCTGGCCCGAGCTCGCGCTCACACCGGGCTGGCCCGCGACGCAGACGCGCCACAAGGCCGAGGAGATGGTCGGCCGTCTCGCCGGGTACCTGCAGTCCTCGGGCGAGCCGCTGCTCGTCGAGGCGCCGTTCGAGCTGGAGATCGGCCGGGCCGTGCTGCGCGGGGTCATCGACCGGGTCGAGGACGCCGGGGACGGTGCGGTGCGCGTCGCGGACCTCAAGACGGGCAAGACCAAGCCGTCGGTCACGGAGGCCGTGACCAACCCCCAGCTCGGCACCTACCAGCTCGCGGTCGAGGGCGGGGTGCTCGACCTGCCCGACGGCACCCGCAGCGCGGGCGCGCAGCTCGTCTTCGTGGGTGACGGCAAGGACGCGGGCCTGCGGACGCAGCCCGCGCTGGAGCCCGAGCCCGACGGGTCGAGCTGGGCGCGCGAGCTCGTCGAGGACGTCGCGGACACCATGGCCGACTCGGTGTTCACGGCCCGCGAGAACAAGCTGTGCTCGGTGTGCCCCGTGCGCCGCTCCTGCCCCCTCACGACGGAAGGCCGCCAGGTGATCGCATGAGCGCCGAGTCGCTGTTCGACGACGTCGACCTCGGGGCTGTCGGGCTCCCGGCGGGAGCCGGGACCGTCGGCGCGGCGGGTGCGCACGAGCTGCCCGAGCCGCGGTTCTCGGCCGTGCGCATCGCGGAGATGCTGGGGCGTCCGCGACCCACCGACGAGCAGGTCGCCGTGATCGAGGCACCCCTCGAGCCGATGCTCGTGGTGGCCGGGGCGGGGTCGGGCAAGACCGAGACCATGGCCGCGCGCGTCGTGTGGCTCATCGCGAACGACTGGGTCGCCAAGGAGGCCGTGCTCGGCCTGACGTTCACGCGCAAGGCCGCGGGCGAGCTCGCCGAGCGCGTGCAGTCGCGCCTCGTACAGCTCGACCGCGCCCTGGGCAGGGACGGCGCCGCGCTGTCGATGCTGGACCGGCCCGCGATCTCGACGTACAACTCGTATGCGGCCTCGCTCGTGGGGGACCACGCGCTGCGCATCGGCATCGAGCCCGGCGCCCGGCTGCTCTCGGAGGCCAGCCAGTGGCAGCTCGCGGCGGAGGTCGTCGAGAGCTGGGCGGGCGACCTCCAGACCGACGCGGCGTTCTCGACGGTCGTCGGCGCGGTGCTGTCGCTGTCCGGGGCGCTGAGCGAGCACCTGCTGAGCCCCGACGAGGCCCGCGCGGGCATCACGGGCATCGTCGACACCGTCCTGGCGACGCCGCTCGGGGGCAAGCGCACCGAGCACTACGCCGAGGTCAAGCGCCTCCTCGGGTCGCTCGGGGAACGCCACCGGCTGCTCGACGTCGTCGAGACGTACCAGGAGCGCAAGCGGACGTCGGACTCGCTCGACTTCGGGGACCAGGTCGCGATCGCGGCCAGGCTCGCCAGGACCGTGCCCGCGGTGGGGGCGGGGGAGCGGGCCCGGTACGGGGTCGTGCTGCTCGACGAGTACCAGGACACGTCCTACGCGCAGGTCGAGCTGCTGTGCGCGCTGTTCGGCGGGCACCCGGTCACGGCCGTGGGCGACCCGAACCAGTCGATCTACGGCTGGCGTGGTGCGAGCGCGTCGGGCCTGGCGCGGTTCCCCGAGCGGTTCCGCGCGACGGGCCCCGGCAGCACGGGCGCGCCCGCGGACGTGCGGTACCTCAGCACGTCCTGGCGCAACGACCGGGCGGTCCTGGCAGCCGCCAACGTCACGGCCGCGCCGCTGCGCGAGGGGGCCACGCGCGTGCCCGTGCCGCAGCTCGACGAGCGCCCCGGTGCGGGGCGCGGTGTCGTGACGGGTGTGTACGCGGCGACGCTCGAGGAGGAGGCCGCCGCGGTCGCGGACTTCGTCGCCGAGCGCTGGCGCCCGCGCGCACGCCGCCAGGAACGCGTGACCGCCGCGGTGCTGTGCCGCGCGCGCTCGCAGTTCCTCGCGATGGAGGTCGCGCTGCGCGCCAAGGGGCTGCCGGTCGAGGTCGTGGGGCTCGGCGGTCTGCTCTCGACCCCGGAGGTCGTGGACCTCGTGGCGCTCCTGGAGGTCGCGCACGACCCGTCGCGCGGCGACTCGCTCATGCGCGTCCTCACGGGGCCGCGTCTCAACCTGGGCGCGGCGGACCTGCACGCGCTGAGCAGCTGGGCGGCGGACCTGGCGCTCCGGGACGCGGCACGCCGCCCGTCGACGGACCTCTCTCCCGGTGCCCTGCCCGACGGCGGAGCGTCCGCCGGTCCGTCGGGTGCGGGCGCGTCGGGTACGACCGACCTGCTGGGCGGGCCCGTGGCGCCTGGCGCGGCGGATCTGCCTGGCGTCGCCGCGGACGGGACGCTCACGGTGGTCGAGGGTGACGTCGTCGACCACCGGTCGATCGTCGACGCGCTCGACGACCTGCCTGCCCCGGGGCACCCCGCGCGGGACGGTCGCGTGCTCACCGAGGCCGGGCACGCGCGGCTCGTCGCGCTGTCCAGGGTGCTGCGCGACCTGCGCGGGCAGACGTACCTGTCGCTCCCGGAGCTCGTGACCCAGGCTGAGCGGGCCCTGGGCCTGGACATCGAGGTGACCACCGCGGCGACGCTCGCTGCGGGCGGGTACGGCGAGGAGATCGGGGACCGCGGGCGCGCGCACCTCGACGCGTTCCGTGACGTCGCGGCGACGTTCTCGCAGTCCGCGGACCTTCCCACGCTCGGCGCGTTCCTCGCGTGGCTCGGCACGGCCGGCTCGCAGGAGCGTGGCCTCGACCTGCCCGTCCGCGAGCCCGATCCCGACGCGGTGCAGATCATCACGGTGCACGCGTCGAAGGGGCTGGAGTGGGACGTCGTCGCCGTGCCAGGCATGGTCGACGGGATCTTCCCCAACACCGCCGTGGGGGACAAGGGCCCCACCGACAGCGGCTGGTTCACCGGGCTGGGCAACCTCCCGTACCCGTTGCGCGGTGATGCCGAGGACGTGCCCGTCTTTCGCTACGAGGTCGCGGAGGACGCCAAGGACCTCGACGGACGGCGCAAGGAGTTCCTCGCGGCGAGCGGCGAGCACCAGGTCGACGAGGAGCGCCGCCTCGCCTACGTCGCGTTCACGCGCGCCCGCGCCGAGCTGCTGCTCGCCGGGTCCTGGTGGCGTGACGCGACCAAGCCGCGCACGCCCTCGCCGTTCCTCGTCGAGCTCGCCGAAGCCGGGATCATCAGTGCGTCCGACTGGGCGGGCATGCCCGAGAAGGACGAGACCAACCCGCGCGACGAGCTGGTCCACGAGGCCGAGTGGCCGCGCGGGGAGGCAGGGGCGGACGGGGCCGCTACGGACCGGGCCGGGGCCGACGGGTCGCCCACGCCCGCGTCCGTCCCGACCACCGGGCCGCGTGCCCGTGCGGTCGTGCGGGCTGCCGCAGACCGGGTCCGTGGACGGATCGACGCCCGCGCGTCGCTCTCGGCCGGTACAGGTCGGGGCGGGGATGCGGAGCAGGGTGCGGTCTCGGACGGTCGGGTTCCGCTGCTCGACGGTTCGGGCACGGACCTGCGCGAGCTCGCGCGCATCCTGCTGGAGGAGCGGAACCGCCGCGACGCCCGCAGCAGCGAGATCTCGTTCCCGGCACACATCTCGGCGTCGGGACTCGTGCGGCTGGCCGCGGACCGGGGTGAGTACGCGCTGCACCTGCGACGCCCCGTGCCCGCGCAGCCCACGGTGCACGCGCGCCGCGGCACGCAGTTCCACCTGTGGGCCGAGCAGTACTTCACGTCGTCGTCGCTGCTCGACGTCGACGACCTGCCCGGCGCCGACGACGAGGACATCTCCCCGGACCTGGACCTCGACGCGCTCCAGCAGACGTTCCTCGCCTCGGAGTGGGCGGGGCGCACACCGATCGCCGTGGAGGTCGACGTCGAGACGCCCGTGGGCGGGATCATGTTCCGCTCGCGCATCGACGCGGTCTTCCCCGAGAGCCCCGAGCACGCGGGCGGCGCGACGGACGCCGTCGTGGTCGTGGACTGGAAGACGGGCAAGGCCCCGCGAGACGCCGAGGCCCGGCGGACGCGCGAGGTCCAGCTCGCGGTCTACCGGCTCGCGTGGTCGCGCTGGTCCGGGCTGCCCGTCGAGAAGGTCAACGCGGCGTTCTACTACCTGGGCTCCGACGAGACCGTGCGCCCGGAGCGGCTGCTCGACGCGGCGGAGCTGGAGGCGCTGGTCGCGGGGCATGGCGCCTGATCGCGTCCTCCCTCTACCCCTCGTTCTCCCCGCTCGTCACCTCGTCGAGGTCGATGAGCATGTCGACCGCGTCGTCGATCACGTCCTGGAGCCCGTGGCGCACGCCGTGCAGCAGCCAGCGGGCCAGTGCCAGCTCACCGGCGAGCAGCGCCCGCTCGGTCAGGTGCGGGTCGGTGAGCTCGGTGCGGCGGAGCTGGTAGGCCTCCATGATCGAGTCGATCGCCTCGGGCGGTGCCGCGACGAGCAGCCACGCGAGGTCGTCGGCGGGGTCGGCGACGCGCGCCTCGGCCCAGTCGGTGATGGCCACGACGCGTCCGCGGGCGACGAGCACCTGCTCGGTGCCCAGGTCGCCGTGCACGACGACGGGCTGGTACTTCCACAGCGACACGTCCTCGAGCGCGGACTCCCAGCGGCGCAGGAGCCGCGAGGGGACCCGGCCGGTCTTGGCGGCCTCGTCGACCTCGGCGAGGCGCCGGTCGCGGTACTCGGCGGCCGTGTAGACGGGCAGCCCTGCGTTCTCGACGACCGAGTGCGGCAGCTCGTGCACTGCGGCGAGGACGCGTCCGAGATCTGCGGCGAGCCCGGGGCCGGGGCGCAGGGTGTCGAGGTCGAGCGGCACCCCGCCGTAGCGGTGGTGCACGACGGCGCGCCCACCCTCGGGGAGCAGCGCGTAACCCAGGACGTCGGGAACCGTGAACGACAGGACTCCTGTCGTCACGTAGTGGCGCAGGGAGTCCAGGAGCGCGGTCTCGGCCTCGAGGGCCGCACCGGCCGCGAGGGTGCGCGGTGCCCGGACGACCCACTCCTGACCGCCGCTGTCGGTGACGATCGCGACGTCGTCGTCGCCCGTCGCTTCGGACGGTCGCACGGACCGGACGTCGAGGCCGGGGACGGCCGCGGTCGCGAGCGCGGCGAGGTTGAGCGGTGAGCGTGGCACTCGTCCACGGTAGTCGGTGCGGGGCGGGCGTCGTCACCCGGTCCGTGGCGTGTCTGCGGGCTGGACGCGCCGCGTGCCGTGCGTGCCCCGCGTGACCTACGGTCGACAGGTGACAGACCAGACCTCGCCCGCCGCACCGGACCCCGTCGTCCCCACCCCCGACCAGGCCGCCACCTCGATGCCCGTCGCGGGCGCCGCCGTCGGCTCGGCGGCTTCCTCCGGCGCCTTCGCCGCGCACCTGCCGCTCGCACGCTCCATGCTCGACCGTGCGGCGCACCGCCGCACCGAGGAGGACCTGGTCGCGACGCTCCGCGCCGACCCCTCGACGCGCGTGGTGCTGCTGCACCGCGGGCGTCTCGCGACCGGCCCGGACGGGCTCGCGCTCGCGACGCCGCAGGAGGTCGCGGCCGTTCCCGAGCCGCACGCGGCCTCGGGCGACCACAGCAACACGCCGCGCTGGGTCTTCCTGGGCGAGGATGCGCCGTCGGGCACGTCCTTCCTGGCCCTCCTCCTGCCCGACGACGCCGACGACCTCGACCTCGACATCGAGGGCGTGGATCCCAAGGGTCCGCTGTCGGTCCTGGTGCGCACCCACGAGTGGGCGGGGCTGCGCGAGCTCGCCTCACGGCTGGGGCCGCGCGACACGGGTCTCGCGACCGAGGCCGTCGCGCTCGCGGCCTGGCACGCCGCCAACGAGCGCTGCCCGCGCTGCGGCGAGCCGACCGTGCCCGTCGCGGCGGGCTGGGTGCGGCGCTGCGTGGCGCAGGGCGTCGAGCACTACCCGCGCACGGACCCGGCGGTCATCATGGCGGTCGTCGACCCGGGCGCGGGCCCGGGCGAGGACCGGCTCCTGCTGGGGCACGCGGCGCACTGGCCCGAGGGGCGCTTCTCGACGCTCGCGGGCTACGTCGAGCCGGGGGAGGGACTCGAGCAGGCGGTGCGGCGCGAGGTCGCCGAGGAGGTCGGCGTCACGGTCGGGGAGGTCGTCTACAGGGCGAGCCAGCCGTGGCCGTTCCCGGCCTCGCTCATGCTGGGCTTCACGGCCACGGCGCTCACGACGGACGTCCGGCCCGACGGCGAGGAGGTCACCGACGCGCGCTGGTTCACCCGGGCGCAGCTCACGCAGGCCACGGAGAGCGGGGACGTGAGGCTCCCGAGCCGTTCGTCGATCGCGCGGGCGCTCATCGAGGAGTGGTTCGGCGGCCCGCTCACGGGTGAGTGACGCTGTCCTGGCGAGGTAGACCCGTGCGCGCGAGGTAGACCTCCCGGAGGTCTACCTCGCGC
>NZ_JBHVOS010000015.1:0-127016 GCF_042887685.1 Oerskovia sp. NPDC057915
AGGTAGACCCGTGTGCGCGAGGTAGACCTCCCGGGGGTCTACCTCGCGCGCACGGGTCTACCTCGGCGGACGGGGTCGACGGTCAGTACGTCGGGAGTCCCGGGTCGACGTCCCGCACCCAGGCCAGGACCCCGCCCTCGACGTTGCGCGCGTCCACGCCTGCGGCCCGCGCGAGGCCCGCGACCCGGTCGGACCGGCCCCCGACCTTGCACAGCACCGCGACCGTCCGGCCACGTGGCAGGTCCGCGAGCGCCGCGCCCGCGCCGGGCCCCGCGTAGACCCCGCTGGGCACGACGAGCGCGCCGTCGATCGCGACGATCTGCGTCTCCCAGTCCTCGCGGACGTCGAGCAGCAGGAGGTCGTCGTCGGGGTCGGCGAGGCGGTCGGCGAGCTCGCGCGCCGTCAGGCTCGTGGGCGTCGCCGCGACCGGGTACCCCACCGGCCGCGTCGCTCCGTCGTCCGTCCGCCCGTTCGCCGGGTCGCTGCCCGACGGCGTCGCTCCCGTCCCCGGGACCGGCCCACCGGAGGTGTCGCTCGTCGCGGGCACCGGGCGCCCGCCCGTACCGGCAGCCCCTGCCCCGCCCGGCTCCCCTGCCCCCCGGGCGAGGTCGACCGCGAGACGACCGTCCGCCGTCGGGCCCGGGAAGAAGACCTTCCCGGACGAGACGGCGGCCGGGACCGCGACGTCCGCCGGGGCGAACCCGCAGAACGCCTCGTAGGCGTGGTCGCCCGCCAGGAGCGCGGTCACGGGGACGCGCGCGGGGTCGGCCCGGACCGTGAGGTGGCGCCACGTGAGCTCGAGCGAGTCGTAGACCGCGAGGCGGCCCAGGAGCGTGCTCCCCGCACCGGTGACCAGCTTGATCGCCTCGGTCGCCATGACCGAGCCGACGGTCCCGCACATGGCCCCCAGGACTCCGCCGGTCGCGCAGTCGGGCACGGTGCCGGGCGGCGGCGGCTCAGGGAACACGTCACGGTAGACCACGCCCTCCCCGACAGGAGGCACCGACCAGAAGACGCTGACCTGGCCCTGGAAGCGGAAGATCGAGCCCCAGACGCACGGGATGCCCGCGACCTCGGCGGCGTCGCCCACGAGGTAGCGGGTCGCGAAGTTGTCGGTCCCGTCGAGGACCAGGTCGTAGCCGTCGAGGACGTCGAGGACGTTCGAGGCGTCGAGGCGGTGCTCGTGCACCCGGACGCTCACGTGCGGGTTGACGTCGGCGATCGCGTCGCGCGCGGACTCGACCTTGGGCCGCCCCACGTCGGAACCGCCGTGGATCACCTGCCGCTGGAGGTTGGAGAGCTCGACGCGGTCGTCGTCGACGATGCCGACCGTCCCGACGCCGGCCGCCGCGAGATAGAGCAGCGCGGGGCTGCCCAGCCCGCCCGCGCCCACGACCAGGACGCGCGCGGCGCGCAGCCGCTGCTGGCCCTCGACCCCGATCCCCGGCAGGGCCAGGTGCCGCGAGTAGCGGGCCAGCTCCTGCGGGGACAGGGGCTCGGTCGAGGGGGCGACCAGCGGCGGCAGCGAGGTCATCGGGCGTACTGCTCCACGAGGGCGTCGAGCTTGGCCTCGGCCTCGCGGTGGACCTTCTTCTCGAGGATGAAGGACATGACGGGCACGACGCCCGCGAAGACCATGGTCGCCAGGCGGCCCCAGCTCCAGCGCATCTTGGACCACAGGTCCAGGACCGTCACGAGGTAGACCACGTAGACCCAGCCGTGCGCGAACGGGATCCAGCCCACGAAGCGCATCACGCCGTCGACGTCGACGAACGCACCGACGCCGTACTTGACGATCATCTCGACGCACAGGATGAGGAGCATCACACCGGTGATGAGGGCCATCACGCGGTAGCGCTGGAGAGCGCCGCGGGCCTTGCGGACGGCGCGGTCGACGACCTCCTGCGACGGGGCGTCCGCCACGGCGTCGGAGGTCTTCTGCGAGCCGGCGGGGTCGGGCGTGGTCATGGGAAGGTTTCCTTACGCTGAGCGAAAATCCGTGGCCCGGTGTCGGTGGCCACACCTAATGTTAGTGACCGTGCGACCCCTCCCCCTCCCCGACCCGGGCACCCCTCCGCTCACCGGCCCCGGTGCCTTCCTCTGGTGGCTCGCGCGCCGCCAGTGGGGCATCCTCCTGGTCGCCGTCCTCCTCGGCATGGTCACGTTCGTGTGCCAGGCCGTCATGCCCTACGTGCTGGGCCGTGCGCTCGACGAGGGCCTCGACGAGGGCTTCGGTGCGGTCCTGCTCGGCTGGGCCGCGGTCATGCTGGGCATCGGCCTGGTCCAGGTGGGGGCGGCAGCGCTCGGCCACCGCTACGACATCGAGAACTGGCTGCGGTCGGCCTTCACCACGTCGCAGCTCGTGGGCGACACCGTCGCGCGCTCGGGGCACACGATCACGGACGAGCTCCCCACGGGAGAGGTCGTCTCGGCGGTCGCGTCGGACGCGCTGCGGGTGGGCGAGGTCTACGCGATCGCGGCTCGCTTCGCGGGCTCCCTCATGGCGTACGCCGTGGTCGCCGGGATCATGCTGAGCACCTCGCTCCAGCTCGGCCTCGTCGTGGTCCTCGGGCTGCCGGTCGTCGCGGGCATCCTCGCGTTCCTCGTCAAGCCGCTCCAGCAGCGCCAGGCCGCGCAGCGCGAGGCGTCGGGTCGGCTGACCACCCTGGGCGCGGACACCGTGTCGGGCCTGCGCATCCTGCGCGGCATCGGCGGGGAGAAGGTCTTCACGGACCGCTACCGCACCCAGTCGCAGGCCGTCCGCCAGACGGGCGTGCGCGTCGCGACCACGCAGTCCTACCTCGACGGGCTCCAGGTCCTGCTGCCGGGCCTGTTCGTCGCCCTGGTCCTGTACCTGGGCGCGCACGCGGCCGTGGCCGGGGACATCAGCCCGGGCCAGCTCGTCGCGTTCTACGGGTACGCGGCGTTCCTGTCGTGGCCGCTGCAGATCGCGACCCAGACGCTCCAGATCACGACGCGCGCCCACGTGGCCGCGAAGAAGCTCGTCAAGGTGCTCTCGGTCGTCCCCGCGACGGGCGCGACCCCGGGCACGGCGTCCGCGCCACCTGCCGGGTCGGTGCTGGTCGACGACACGAGCGGTGTCGAGCTCACGCCCGGCCGCGTCGTCGCGCTCGTGAGCGTGGACCCGGACGAGTCGGCGCGCATCGCCACGCGCATGGGCCGGTTCGACGACGTCGCGGAGGCGGGCACGCCCGTGCACCTGGGTGGGATCCGGCTCTCCGACCTCGACAAGGACGTGGTGCGCGAGCGCATCGTGGTCGCCGAGGCCACGCCCCACCTGTTCTCGGGCGTGCTCGGCGAGGAGATCGACGTGCGGGGAGGGAACCTCGAGGCAGAGCTCCTGCGCGCCGTCATGATCGCCGACGCGCAGGACGTGCTCGACTCCGTCCCGGACGGGCTCGCGGGAGAGCTCCCGGAGAAGGGTCGTTCGTTGTCCGGCGGTCAGCGTCAGCGCGTCGCCCTGGCCCGCGCGATCCTCACCGACCCGGAGATCCTGCTCCTCGTCGAGCCCACGAGCGCGGTCGACGCCCACACCGAGGCGCGCATCGCCGAACGCCTCGCCGAGGTCCGGCGCGGGCGCACCACCCTCATCGTGACCGCGAGCCCGCTCGTGCTCGACCACGTCGACGACGTCCTGTTCGTCGAGGACGGCCGCGTCGCCACGCACGGCACGCACCGCGAGCTCCTGCACCGGCCCCTGACCGCGCACCAGGGCGAGGAGGCCGCGCGCTACCGCGCCGTCGTCGGGCGCTCGATGGACGAGACGCCCGCCGACCCCGACGACGACCACCTGCCCACGGGCTCCGCCGAGCTCACCGACGCCTCGAAGGGCGTGTCATGAAGCTCCCCGTCGCCGACGCCTCCCAGGTCCGCCAGCACACCGCCTACCTGGTCCGCGAGCACCGCAGGCCGCTCATCGGTCTCGCGGTCCTGCACACCGTCGCCGCGATCGCGGGGCTCGCGGGCCCCTGGATCCTGGGCCGGCTCGTCGACGCGGTCGCCCAGGGCACCACCTCGACCTACGTCAACCAGGTCATCGCGATCGGCGTGGCCGCGGTGCTCGTCCAGGCCGTCCTCATCCGCTACGCCCAGAAGTCCTCGATGATCTTCGGCGAGACGGTCTTCGCCGAGCTGCGCGAGGACTTCCTCGAGACGGTCACGACGCTGCCGCTGTCGACGGTCGAGCGTGCCGGCACGGGAGACCTCGTCGCGCGCACGACCAACGACGTCAACCGCATCCAGCACGCCGTGCGGTTCGGCGTCCCGCGCCTCATCGTCGCGGTCGTCACGATCCTGCTCACGGTCGTCGCGAGCATGCTCACCTCGCCCCTCGTGGCCGTGTCGCTGTTCCTGGGCGTCCCGCTCATGGTCGTCGTCTCGCGCTGGTACCTGCGGCGCGCCTCGCCCGGCTACCAGCGCGAGTCCGCGGCGTACGCGGCGCTCAACGGCACCATCACCGAGTCGGTCGAGGGTGCTCGCACGGTCGACGCCCTGCGCCTGGGTGCCCGGCGCCGGGCACGCGTCGAGGCGGACCTGCGCGAGGCCTTCGCGGCCGAGAAGTACACGCTGAACCTGCGCACCGTCCTGTTCCCCGCGGTCGACTTCACGTTCGTGCTCGCCCCCGTCGCGGTCATCGTGTGGGGTGGCTACCTGCTCTCGACGGGGCACGCGACGATCGGCGCCGTGACGACCATCGCCATGTACGCGTTCCAGCTCGCGGGGCCCGTCTGGGAGCTCATCTTCTGGCTCGACGAGATCCAGGTCGCCGCGACGTCCCTCGCGCGCATCGTGGGCGTCAAGCTCGTCGACAGCGACCGCGAGGCCGGGGACGCGATGCCCACGGACGAGCACGTCGTGGCGCGGGACGTCGAGTACGCGTACCGCGAGGGGCACAACGTGCTGCACGGGATCGACCTCGACCTCGCGGTCGGTGAGCGCCTGGCGGTCGTCGGCCCGTCCGGGGCGGGCAAGTCCACGCTCGGGCGCATGCTCGCGGGCATCCACCCGCCCACGGGCGGTTCGGTCACGGTGGGCGGCGTCGAGCTGGTCGACCTCCCGCTCGACGACCTGCGACGTCACGTCGCGCTGGTCACGCAGGAGCACCACGTGTTCGTCGGGTCGCTCGCGGACAACCTGCGCCTGGCCGACGAGCACGCCGACGACGACGCGCTGCGCGCCGCGCTGACCGCGGTCGACGCCCGCGACTGGGTCGAGGCGCTCCCCGAGGGGCTCGCGACCGAGGTGGGCTCGGGCGGTCACGTGCTCACGCCCGCGCAGGCACAGCAGGTCGCGCTCGCGCGGCTCGTGCTGCTCGACCCGCACACCCTGATCCTCGACGAGGCGACGTCGTTGCTGGACCCGCGTGCGGCCCGCCACCTCGAGCGCTCGCTCAACGCCGTCCTCGAAGGACGCACGGTCGTCGCGATCGCGCACCGCCTGCACACGGCGCACGACGCCGACCGGGTCGCGGTCGTCGACGGGGGGCGCATCACCGAGATCGGGCCTCACGACGAGCTCGTCGCGGCGGGCGGGGACTACGCGCGGCTCTGGAGCTCCTGGCAGCAGGAGTAGCCGGACCCCTCGCACGGACGTTCAGGGCGTGACCGGTGTACCCGGCCACGCCCTGAACCCTGTCCCGCGAGGTCCTGACCTGCCGGTACGCTCTCGCGGGTCCGACCGGTCCCGGCGCACGCCGACGACCTGCCGGGACGACGAGGTCCTCGGCGCACGTCCGGACGCACAGCAGACGCGACGCCCGTCTTCCAGGGATTCCCCAGGAAGACCCCTCAGGATTGGTTGAACGTTCAACGAGGATACGAGGGGCCATGAAGAAGACGATCACGCTGACCGTCGGGATCGCGATGCTGTGCGCGCTCCTCCTGCTCGGTGGCACGTGGGTCTACGCCCGCTCGCAGGCCGGCACCGAGGCCGCTCCCCTGTCGATCGGCTCCGCAGCGCCCAGCGACGCCTCCTCGGCCGCTGCCGACGCCTCGGGCTCGACCGTCGACGGCGTCCAGGACGGCGTGTACGCCGTCGACACCGACTCCCGGGCGGGCTACCGCGTCGACGAGGTGCTCTCCGGGCAGGACGTGACCGTGGTCGGCCGCACGAGCGACGTGCGCGGCGAGGTCACGGTCGAGGGCGGCGTCCTCACCGCGGCGAGCATCGAGGTCGACATGACGACCATCGAGACCGACGACTCCGGGCGCGACCGGCAGTTCCTGCGCATCCTCGACACCGGCGAGCACCCGACCGCGACCTTCGTCCTCACGACCCCCGTCGACCTCTCCGGCCTGGCGACCGGCACCGCGACGGTCCAGGCCACCGGCACCCTCACGATCAAGGGCGTCCCGCACGAGGTCACCGCGACGCTCGAGGCCCGGACCACGGGCAGCGGGGCGCAGGTCAGCGGCTCGATCCCCGTGACGTTCTCCGACTACGGCGTGGCCGCGCCGAACCTCGGCTTCGTCCAGGTCGACGACGCGGGGACCGTCGAGATGCTGCTCGAGCTCACACCGTCGGACGGCTGACCGGCGCGCTGCTCGACGCGGCCCCTCCGGTCGCACCGGTGCCCGCAGCCCCGCCGGAGCGCTCAGCCCCGCCGGAGCGCTCGGCCGGACCGGCTTCCTCGGAAGCGCCCGCCCCGTCGGAACCACCGGACACCTCGGAGGCGCCGGCGCCGGGGCCCTCTCCGCCCGGCGACCGCGGCAGGTCGGGCAGACCGGCGATCCCGCCGCCGACGCCGTCCGAGCGCTTGCGCCCGCCCGCCGCCTCGTCGCGCACGAGCCGCACCCAGAGGGCGACGGCGAACAGCCCGAAGATCCACCACTGCAGCGCGTAGAACGCGTTCTGGACGTTGACCCCGTTGCCGCCCTCGATCGTGGGTCGGGGCAGGAGGTGAGGGCCGCCGTCGGCCGCGGCGAGCTGCGCCGGGTCGGACTCCATGAGCACGAGGTACCCGCCGTAGATCGGGTTGCCCCAGACGTTGGCGAGCGCCGCCGAGGAGATCGAGTCGGTCTGCCCCTCGGGCAGGCCGCCGGTCCCGGCGGCCTCGGAGGCCTGGAGGTAGGCGGTGAGCCGCACCTCGCCCGAGGGCACGGCGAGGGCTGGCGCGTCCGTCGTCGGGACCCAGCCGCGGACGACCGGGACGACGGGCGGGCCGGACAGGTCGGCCCAGGACTCGCCGCCCGTGCCGTCGTCGCTCACGCGCAGCGGCGTCAGGACCAGGTAGCCGGTGCGACCGTCGAGCGCGCGACCCGCGACCAGGAGCTGCCCCTCGGGCTCGTACTCGCCCTCGACCCAGGCCTGGCGTCCCACGAGCTCGCCCGGGAAGGTCGACTGCGGGGGGAGCAGCACGCCGAGGCCCTCGGGACCGGCGGCCTCGGCCTCGGCGATCTCGTGCTGCTCGGCGAGCTCGGCCCGCTGGTAGGCGCGGTCGAGCTGCCACACCCCGAGACGGCCGCACACGCCCGCCGCGAGGAGGAAGAGCAGCAGGAAGCCGATCATGCGGGGGCTGCGGGCGACAGCCCAGAAGCCGGGGCGAGAGGGGGCCTGGTCGGACACGACTCCACGGTAGCCGGGCGGGGGTGGCCCGGGAGAATCCCCGACCCCCGACGTGACCCAGACCACTCCCGCGGACCGGTCCGCCCGTCCCGGGACCTCCCGACGCAGCGGTCGGGACCTTCGTCCTTTTCTGCCTCGACCGACGCACCTCACATCCCGTGGGGCCGTCGAAACCATGCGTTGCACCCATCGATGAGGTTGTATGAAGGTGCCACCATTCCCCGGTACAGCTGGAGCGTGCGATGACTACGACCACCTCGCGTCCGACAGAAGGAACCCCTTGGCGATCCGCCGAGGTCTCCCCCCTCTCCGAGGAGACGCTCGCGCGCGTCGACGGGTGGTGGCGGGCCGCCAACTACCTGTCGGTGGGCCAGATCTACCTCCTGTCGAACCCGCTGCTGCGCGAGCCCCTCACCCGGGACGACGTCAAGCCACGCCTCCTCGGCCACTGGGGCACGACGCCCGGCCTGAACTTCCTCTACGCGCACCTCAACCGCGCGATCGTCGAGCGTGAGCAGTCGACGATCTACGTCACGGGCCCCGGCCACGGTGGCCCCGGGCTCGTCGCGAACTCGTACCTCGAGGGCACCTACTCGGAGGTCTACTCCGACATCACCCAGGACACCGAGGGCCTGCGCCGGCTGTTCCGCCAGTTCTCGTTCCCGGGTGGGATCCCCTCGCACGTCGCCCCGGAGACGCCCGGCTCGATCCACGAGGGCGGCGAGCTCGGCTACGCGCTCTCGCACGCCTACGGTGCCGCGTTCGACAACCCGGACCTGCTGGTCGCCGCGGTCGTGGGCGACGGCGAGGCGGAGACCGGCCCCCTGGCCACGAGCTGGCACTCGAACAAGTTCGTCAACCCGGTCAACGACGGTGTCGTCCTGCCGATCCTGCACCTCAACGGGTACAAGATCGCGAACCCCACGATCCTCGGGCGCATCAGCGACGACGAGCTGCGCGACCTCATGATCGGCTACGGACACACCCCGTACTTCTTCACGGGCGGGTTCGACGGCGAGGACCACTACGAGGTCCACCGCCGCTTCGGGGTCCTGCTCGACGAGGTGCTCAACCACATCGCGCAGATCAAGGCCGACGCCGCGGCGGGCAACGACGAGCGCCCGGCCTGGCCCATGATCGTCTTCCGCACCCCCAAGGGGTGGACCGGACCCAAGTCGATCGACGGCAAGAAGACCGAGGACTCGTGGCGCTCGCACCAGGTGCCGCTCGCGAGCGCGCGCGACACCCCCGAGCACCTGCAGGACCTCAAGGACTGGCTCGACTCGTACCGCATCCACGAGCTGTTCGACGACGAGGGCCGCCTCGACACGGACGTCGCGCGGCTCGCGCCTCCCGGCACGCTGCGCATGAGCGACAACCCGCACACCAACGGCGGGCTGCTGCTCAAGGACCTGCGCCTGCCCGACTTCCGCGACTACGCGGTCGAGGTCAGCGCGCCGGGCGGCGGCCTCTCGGAGGCGACCAGGGTCCTGGGCCAGTGGCTCACGGACGTCGTGCGCCTCAACCCGGACAACTTCCGGATCTTCGGCCCCGACGAGACCGCGTCGAACCGCCTGCAGGCCGTCTACGAGGTCACGGACAAGCAGTGGAACGCTGACTTCTTCGGACCCGACGTCGACGAGCACCTCGCGCGTGCGGGTCGCGTCATGGAGATGCTGTCCGAGCACCAGTGCCAGGGGTGGCTCGAGGGCTACCTGCTGACGGGCCGCCACGGCCTGTTCTCGTGCTACGAGGCGTTCATCCACATCATCGACTCGATGTTCAACCAGCACGCCAAGTGGCTCAAGATCACGAACGACATCCCGTGGCGCCGCCCGATCGCGAGCCTCAACTACCTGCTCTCGAGCCACGTGTGGCGCCAGGACCACAACGGCTTCAGCCACCAGGACCCGGGCTTCATCGACCACGTCGTGAACAAGAAGGCCGAGATCGTCCGCGTCTACCTGCCGCCGGACGCCAACACCCTGCTCTCGACCTACGACCACGTCCTGCGCTCGCGCCAGTACGTCAACGTCGTGGTCGCGGGCAAGCAGCCCGCGCCGAACTTCCTCACCATGGACCAGGCGGTCGCGCACTGCACCCGGGGCCTGGGCATCTGGGAGTGGGCCGGCACCGAGGTGCCGGGCGAGGACCCCGACGTCGTGCTCGGCTGCGCGGGCGACGTCCCGACCCTGGAGACGCTCGCCGCGGCCGACCTGCTGCGCCAGCACCTGCCCGGGCTCAAGGTGCGCGTCGTGAACGTCGTGGACCTCATGCGCCTTCAGGACGAGAAGGAGCACCCGCACGGGCTCTCCGACCGTGACTTCGACACGCTCTTCACCACGGACAAGCCCGTGGTCTTCGCGTACCACGGGTACCCGTGGCTCATCCACCGCCTGACCTACCGCCGCAACGGGCACGAGAACATCCACGTGCGCGGCTACAAGGAGGAGGGCACGACCACCACGCCGTTCGACATGGTCATGCTCAACGACCTCGACCGGTTCCACCTGGTGATCGACGTCATCGACCGCGTGCCTTCGCTGCGGTCGAAGGCGGCCGGTCTGCGCCAGAAGATGGTGGACGCCCGCCTCGAAGCACGGCAGTACACGAGAGAGCACGGCGAGGACATCCCCTCGGTCCGTGACTGGGTGTGGCCCGACGCGGGCGACACCGCGACAGAAGGGAGCGGCCCGTCGTACGACGCGGCCGCCGCTACCGGAGGCGACAACGAGTGACCAGCACCGCCCGATCCATCTACCTCGCCTCACCCGAGGGCGAGACGGGGAAGTCCACGATCGCGCTGGGAGTCCTCGACCTGCTGACCCGTAGGGTCCAGCGGGTCGGGGTCTTCCGGCCCGTGACGAGGACCGCCCCGAGCTCCGTCGCGGGGGCCACCGTCCCCGTCGACGGGGCCGGCTCCGCCGCCGCACCCGGCTCCGCAGACCGCGACTACGTGCTCGAGCTGCTGCTCGCGCACGACGGCGTCGACCTCACCTACGAGGAGGCCATGGGCGTCACGTACGACGACGTCCACGCCGACCCCGAGGCGGCTCTCGCCCAGATCGTCGCCCGCTACCACGAGGTCGCCAGGCAGTGCGACTTCGTGGTGATCGTCGGCACGGACTACACCGACGTCGCCGGCCCGACCGAGCTCGCGTTCAACGCCCGCATCGCAGCCAACCTGGGCGCCCCGGTGCTCCTGGTCGTCTCGGGTCGTGACCGCACGCCCGAGGCCATCGCGAACCTCACCGAGGTCAGCGTCAACGAGCTCCGCTCGAACCACGCCCAGCCGATCGCGGTCGTCGCGAACCGGTGCCGGCCCGAGAGCATCGACCAGGTGCGCGCCCAGCTCACGGCGATCACGCCCGAGGGTCATGGCGCCCACTCGGCGTCGGGCTCGCTGCCCGGGTGGGCCATCCCGGAGGACCCGTTCCTCAACGCCCCGACCGTGGCCGCGATCATGGAGGCCGTGGGCGGCGAGCTCGCGCTCGGCGACCCCGAGCTGCTGGGCCGCGAGGTCCTCGACCTGCTCGTCGGGGCCATGTCGCTCGAGCACCTGCTCGAGAAACTCGTCGACGGCGCCGTGGTCATCACCCCGGGCGACCGCAGCGACATCCTCATCGGCCTGCTCGCCGCGCACCAGGCCCGCAACTTCCCGTCCCTCGCGGGCATCGTCCTCAACGGCGGCTTCTACCCGACCGACTCGACCGGTCGCCTGGTCGAGGCCCTCGACCCGAGCCTGCCGATCATCCGCACGGACCTCGGGACGTTCCGTTCCGCGAGCGCCGCGTCGCGGGTGCGGGGCCGGGTGTCCAAGGAGTCGCAGCGCAAGGTCGACACGGCGCTCGCGCTGTTCGAGCAGAACGTCGACGGCGCCGCGCTCCTCGCGGGCCTGGACGTGCCGCGCCCCGAGGTCGTCACGCCGCTCATGTTCGAGTACGAGCTGCTCTCGCGGGCCCGCGCGGACCGCAAGAACATCGTGCTGCCCGAGGGCGACGACGACCGCATCCTGCGCGCGGCCTCGACCCTGCTGGGTCGCCAGGTCGCCGACCTGACGATCCTGGGTGACGAGCAGTCGATCCGGGCGCGGGCGACCGAGCTGGGTCTCGACATCGACGCGGCGACCGTGATCGACCCGCACGACCCCGAGCTCGTCCAGCGCTTCGCCGAGGAGTACACGAGGCTGCGCGCCCACAAGGGCATGACGGTCGAGCGCGCGCGCGAGATCGTCCCCGACGTGTCGTACTTCGGGACGATGATGGTCCACCTGGGTCTGGCCGACGGCATGGTCTCGGGTGCGCGTCACACGACGGCGCACACCATCAAGCCGTCGTTCGAGATCATCAAGACCATGCCGGGCGTGTCCGTCGTGTCGTCGGTGTTCCTCATGTGCCTCGAGGACCGCGTCCTGGTCTACGGCGACTGCGCCGTGAACCCGGACCCGACCGACACCCAGCTCGCCGACATCGCGATCTCGTCGGCCGCGACGGCGCTCCAGTTCGGGATCGACCAGCGGGTGGCGATGCTGTCCTACTCGACCGGCGAGTCCGGCTCGGGCGTCGACGTCGACAAGGTGCGCTCCGCGACCGAGATCGTGCGCAGCCGTCGCCCCGACCTGTTCGTCGAGGGCCCCATCCAGTACGACGCCGCGGTCGACGCGTCCGTGGCCGCGTCCAAGATGCCGGTCTCGGACGTCGCGGGCAAGGCGACGGTCTTCATCTTCCCCGACCTCAACACGGGCAACAACACCTACAAGGCGGTCCAGCGCTCGGCGGGCGCGATCGCTGTGGGACCCGTCCTCCAGGGCCTCAACAAGCCCGTCAACGACCTCTCTCGCGGTGCCCTGGTCCAGGACATCGTCAACACCGTGGCCATCACGGCCATCCAGGCACAGGCGGGCTCGACCACCGAGCCCGGCACGAACGGAGCACCCGCATGACCGTCCTCCCGGAGCACGAGCGCTCGAACCCGTACTCGGCGTACGGCGCTCACGGCTCGGTCCTCGTGATGAACTCGGGGTCGTCCTCGCTCAAGTACCAGCTCGTCAACCCGGTCGGCGGCGAGGCCATCGCCGCGGGGACCATCGAGCGCATCGGTGAGTCGAACGGTGTCATCAAGCACCGCTTCGCGGGCAACACGACCACGCGCGAGGAGCCCGTCCGCGACCACGCGGAGGCGCTGCGCATCGCGCTCTCGCTGTTCGACGAGGTCGGGCCGCGCCTCGCCGACGCCAACGTGTACGCCGTGGGTCACCGCGTCGTCCACGGCGGTGCGCAGTTCTCCCGCCCCGTCCTGGTGGACGACGAGGTCGAGCGTCAGATCCTGGACCTGGCTCCCCTCGCCCCGCTGCACAACCCGGCGAACGTCACGGGCATCGCGGTCGCCCGCGAGCTCCTGCCCGACGTCCCGCACGTCGCGGTGTTCGACACGGCGTTCTTCTCGTCGCTGCCCGAGGCCGCCTCGACGTACGCCCTGGAGAAGGAGACCGCGAAGAAGTACGGCGTGCGCCGGTACGGCTTCCACGGCACGAGCCACCACTACGTGTCGGGCAAGGTCGCGCGCGTCCTGGGCCGCCGGCTGCAGGACCTGAACATCATCGTGCTGCACCTCGGCAACGGCGCGTCGGCCTCGGCCGTGCGCGGCGGCATCGCGGTCGACACGTCGATGGGCCTGACGCCGCTCGAGGGCCTGGTCATGGGGACCCGCACCGGGGACATCGACCCCGCCGTGATCTTCCACCTCGCGCGCAACGCGAACATGTCGATCGACGAGCTCGACGACCTGTTCAACAAGCGCTCGGGCATCAAGGGCATCGCGGGCGAGAACGACTTCCGCGCGCTGCACGACCTGATCGCCGCGGGCGACGAGGACGCGAAGCTCGCGCTCGACGTGTACATCCACCGGCTGCGCAAGTACATCGGTGCGTACATGGCCGTGCTGGGTCGCATCGACGTCATCGCGTTCACGGCCGGCGTGGGCGAGAACGACGACATCGTGCGTGCCCAGGTCGTCGAGGGCCTCGCAGGCCTCGGCATCGCGGTCGACCCGGAGCGCAACGCGGTCCGCAGCAAGGAGCCGCGCGTCATCTCGCCCGACTGGACGAGCACGCTGGTCATGGTCGTGCCGACCATGGAGGAGCTCGCGATCGCCCGCCTGAGCGTGGAGATCGTCGAGGAGACCGAGAAGGCCGGGAAGCCCGTCACGTTCCCGCCGGCGGCGTCCGCAGGCGCAGCAGGGTCGGCTCCCGAGCCGTCCTCGCCTGCCGAGCAGGCAGAGCCGGACGTGCCGCAGGAGTCCTGACCTCTCCACCGCCGTCCGTCGCGCACCCGAGCACAGCGCGACGGGACCGTGCGCGGGCACGGCACTGCCCGCGCACGACCCGAGCCACGCCTCGACCCTCTAGGGTCGAGGCGTGGCTCTTCTCATCGACCCGCCGACCTGGCCCGCCCACGGGACCTCGTGGTCCCACCTCGTCTCGGACTCCTCGCTCGACGAGCTGCACGACTTCGCCGAGCGCCTGGGGCTCGGGCGGCGCGCGTTCGACCTCGACCACTACGACGTCCCGGCCGGGCGTCACGCGGACTGCGTCGCCGCAGGGGCCCAGGACGTGTCGGGGCGCGAGCTCATCGTGCGGCTGCGGGCCTCGGGGCTGCGCGTCCCGGCCCGCGAGCGCGGGGCGGCCAAGGCCGCAGCCCTGCTGTCCCGGTGGGACTCCCTGGTGCGCGGGCTCCCGGGTGCGCGCGAGGTGGGAGAGGACCTGGTCGCCCGCTGGCACGAGCCGCACCGCGCATACCACGGGCCCGCGCACCTGGTCCACGTGCTCGACTCCCTCGCGGTCCTGGAGGGCCGCTCGCCGGGAGTGCCCTCCCCCGCCGAGCCTGCGCCGTCGGGCACGTCGCTGCACGCGCAGCTCGCGCTGTGGTTCCACGACGCGGTCCACGAGGGCGTCGCGGGCGACGACGAGGAGGCGTCGGCCGCGCTCGCGGTCGACCGCCTGTCCCCTCTCCTCCCCCGCCCGACGGCGTCGCTCCCCGGAGACAGGGCCCTCGCCCCGGGCGGGACACACCTCACGCACGACGACGTCGCGGAGGTCGCCCGGCTCGTCCGCCTCACCGCGACGCACGACCCTGCCCCCGACGACGAGGCCGGTGCGCTCGTGTGCGACGCCGACCTCGCGATCCTCGGCAGCGCGCCCGACCGGTACGCCCGCTACGTCCGGCAGGTCCGCGCGGAGTACGCCCACGTGCCCGACGAGCAGTTCGTGGCGGGCCGGGCCGCGGTCCTCGAGCAGCTCCTCGCGCTCCCGTCGCTCTTCCGGACCTCGCTCGGGCGCGACCGCTGGCAGGAGCGCGCCGAGCAGAACCTGCGGACCGAGCTCGCTGGTCTCACCGCGCGCGGGCACGCACCTGGCGGAGGCTCACGCCAGTAGGCTCCCCGACATGAGCGAGCAGGGGACGGACGGGGCCACGCCCCCGGAGACGGCGTCGGGCAGGGCTGGGACGACCGGCACGACCGCTGAGACTCCCGTGGGCCCCGGGCCGGGCCGGGGCCGCCGGCCCGGACCGTCGTGGCTGCGCGGCCACCGCGGGCGCGCCGCGGTCGTCGGAGCCGCCGCGCTGGTCCTCGTGGTCGCAGCCCCCGTCGCGTGGGTCCAGGTGAGCGGGCAGCTGCGCGCGCACCGCGGCATCGAGGACGTGCGCGCGCGTCCGGTAGCCCTCGTCCTCGGCGCGGGCCTGCGCCCCGACGGCACGCCCTCGACGTACCTCACGCGGCGCCTCGACGCGGCGCGCGAGCTGTACGAGCGCGGGACGGTCGAGGTGATCCTCGTGAGCGGGGACAACGCGAGCGAGGACTACGACGAGCCGACCGCGATGCTCGACTGGCTCGTCGGCCACGGTGTGCCCGCGGGACGCGTCGTCCGCGACTTCGCGGGGTTCGACACCCACGACACGTGCGTACGGGCGCGCGAGGTCTTCGGCGTCACCGAGGCCGTGGTCCTCACGCAGGACTACCACCTGCCCCGGGCCCTGTTCTCGTGCACGCAGGCAGGCATCGACGCGGTGGGCGTCGGGGTGTCGGCCGAAAGCGTCGAGCCGGCCAAGGCCGTGATGTACCGGGTGCGCGAGGTGCCCGCCTCGCTCAAGGCCGCCTGGGACGCCGTGACGGGCCGGGAACCCGTGCACCTGGGCGCGCGCGAGACCGCGGTCACAGACGTCCTGGGCTCGCTCGACGCGACCCCCGCCGCTACGGCAGGCGCAGCTTCTTCATGACCGCGAAGGCGGTCGTGAGCAGGCGGCTCGCACGGTCGGCGGGCTGCGCGTAGAGCGTGTCGAAGCTCAGCCCGCGCGAGACCCCCCGCTGGACCACGATCGTCTGCGCCTCGGTGAGCGCCTCGATCCCCTCGCGCCCGTGCCGACGCCCCACGCCCGAGCTCTTGAACCCGCCCATGGGCGCAGCGACCGAGCCGAACGCCGACGCGTACCCGTCGTTGATGTTGACGGCCCCGGCATCGACCTGCGCCGCGAGTCGGCGTCCGCGCGCGGTGTCCTGCGTCCAGATGCTCGCGCTGAGCCCGAGGTCCGAGTCGTTCATCGCCCGGATCGCAGCCGCGTCGTCGGGTACGCGGGTCACCGTGACGACCGGGCCGAACGTCTCCTCGCGCGCGCACTCGGCCGTGGACGGCACGTGGTCGAGGACCGTGGGCGCGTAGAAGAACGGGCCGATGTCGGCGCGGTGCACACCGCCTGCGAGCACGCGGGCGCCCTGCGAGAGCGCGTCGTCGACGTGGGCGACCACGCGGTCGAGCTGCGCCTGGGACGTGAGCGAGCCCATGTCGACCGAGTAGTCGAGCGCGGTACCGAGCCTCAGCTCGCGCACGAGCGGGACGAACGCGTCGAGGAACTCCTCGGCGACGTCCTCGTGCAGGACGAGCCGCTCGATCGAGACGCAGAGCTGGCCGCTGTTGGAGAAGCACGCACGCACGGCGCCCAGCGCCGCGGACGGCACGTGCGCGTCCGCCGCGACGTACAGGGGGTTCTTTCCGCCCAGCTCGAGCGTGGTCCCGATGAGCCGCTCGCCCGCCAGCGCGGCGACCTTGCGCCCCGTCGCCGTCGAGCCCGTGAACGCGATGTGGTCGACGAGCCCCGTCAGGGCCGCGCCGATCTCCCCGCCGCCGGCCACGACGAGCAGGAGGTCGCCGGGCAGCCCGGCCTCCTCCAGGACCTCGGCGGCCCACAGGGCCGTCAGCGTGGTCTGGGGGTCCGGCTTGACCACCACGGCGTTGCCCGCGACCAGGGCGGGCAGCGCCTCGGCGAGGGCCAGCGTGAGCGGGTAGTTCCAGGGTGCGATGGCCCCGACCACGCCGACCGGACGGCGGTGCACGCTCGCGCGCGTGAGGACGGGCAGCATCCCGCCGACTCGCCGCTCGCCGAGGTAGTGCGCGGCCCGCACGCCGTAGTGGCGCGTGACCTGGGCGATGTCGCCGACCTCCTCGAACGCGCTGCGGCGCGACTTGCCCGTCTCCATCTGGAGCAGGTCCAGGATCTCGGCCTGCCGCTCGAGGACCAGGTCGTGGAAGCGCAGGAGCACCGCGGCGCGCTCGGCGACCGTGGTGTGCGCCCAGGAACGCTGGGCCCGGCGCGCACGCTCGACCGCGAGCGTGACGTCCTCGACCGAGGACAGGGGGATCGACGCGAGCGGCGCCCCGGTGAACGGGAGGACCGAACGGTGCTCCCCCGCCGTGTGGGAGGTGACGATGCGGGCCACGAGGGGAGCGACGACGTCGGGCTCCAGGACGTACGTGGCGGAGGGGTGCTCCGGGTCCAGGAGGCCGTCGATGGCGGCGCTGCCGTCCGATGTTTCGCTTGCCATGCGTGACAGGTTACGCGGCGGTACCCCTGCGCAGAACATCCTTCACACAATCCCCTTTGGCAGGTCTCGCCCGGCGTGCCGGGTACGACGTCCTCCGGGCCGGCGGGCGCCGGGCCGCGCCGGGCGACGCCGGGATCGCGCCGGGCCGCTGCGGTCAGTCCTGCGCCGCCCAGGTGCGCGCTCCGTCGAGGAGGTGCGCCAGGGCGTCGTCGACGACCTGGGCCGGGTCCCGCTCGGGAGCGGCCTCGGCCCACCACACGAGAGCTGCGAAGTTCGCGGCCGAGCACGCCGCGGCGAGCGACCGCGCGCGCAGCGACGGCTGGGACCCGTCCTCGGCGCGGGCCAGGAAGGACTCGACGAGCGCGGCCGACGTGCCGATGCGCGAGGTGCCCCAGGCGAGCAGCTCGTCGTCCGACCCGATGAGCCGCAGCCGCTGACGCGTGACCTCGAGGGCGTCGTCGGGGAAGGTCGAGGACGCGACGAACGCGGCGCGCACCACGTCGAGCGCCTCGGCCAGGCTCGCGGGTCTGCTCGCGTCGAGCACCTCGGTGATCGCGTCGCGAGCCTCCCCCGAGCCGCCCCAGACCATCGCGGCCTTCGACGGGAAGAGGCGGAAGAGGGTCCGTCGCCCGACGCCGCACGCGCTCGCGACGTCGTCCATCGTGACGTTCCCGAATCCCTGCTCGGTGAACAGGCGCAAGGCCGTCGCAGCGACGTGCGCCGGGTCGACCGTGGCAGGGCGCCCACGGCGTGCGGGTGTCTGCGACATCACATCTCCTCGGGAACATCTTTATGACACTGAGTGCTAGAAAGGTAGCAGGAGCCAGACCAGGCACCTCGACCCGGCGGAAGGACCCCATCATGAGCACGTCGACCATCCCGAACCGATTCTCCGGCGCGACCGTCGTCGTCACCGGCGCAGGCTCCGGCATCGGCAAGGCCACCGCGACCCGTCTCCTCGCCGAGGGCGCGCGCGTCATCGCGAGCGACCTCGACGCCGACCGCCTCGCCGCGCTGGCCACCGAGAGCGGCGAAGCCCCGCTCCTGACCGTCGTGGGCGACGTGTCCGACGACGCCGTGATCGCCAGCATCGTCGAGGCCGGCGAAGGACGCATCACGGGCCTCGTCAACAACGCCGGGATCATGGACTCGTTCGTCCCCACGGCCGAGATCGACGACGCCCTGTGGGAGCGCGTCATGCGCATCAACGTGACCGCACCCATGAAGCTCATGCGCGCCGTGCTGCCCGCGATGGTCGAGGCCGGTCACGGCCGGATCGTCAACGTCGCGAGCGAGGCCAGCATCCGCGCAGGTGCCTCGGGCACCCCGTACGCGACCTCGAAGCACGCGGTCGTGGGCCTGACCAAGAGCACCGCGCTCTTCTACGGCCCCGCGGGGGTGCGCGTCAACGCCGTGGCCCCCGGAGCCGTCGCGACAAACATCGAGGCGCCGTTCCGTTCCGAGCTCGGCGCCAAGCGTCTCGGGCCGATCATGCAGGCGACCGTGCCCGCCCCCGCGACCGCCGAGCAGCTCGCGGCCTCGATCACGTGGCTGCTCTCCGAGGACTCCGCGAACGTGAACGGCGCGCTCCTCATGTCGGACGGTGGCTGGTCGACCATCTGACGAGGCCGGGTGTCGAGCCCGAGGTCGGCCGGGCGGCTCGTCGTCGCCCGACCGGCCTCGTCGGGGCCCCGGCACCTCAGACGAGGTCGCGCCCGAGGACCGTGCACTCGGCGTCGACGTACCCGAGCCGCTCGTAGAAGCCCAGGACCTGTGTGTTGGTCGTGCGCACCATGAGGCGCACCTTGCGCACCCCCTGCGACGCGAGCCACGCCTCCGCGGCGACCACCGCGTCACGCCCGAGCCCCGTGCCCTGCAGGTCGGGCACCACGGCGACGTAGTAGACCCAACCGCGGTGCCCGTCGAACCCGGCCATGGCCGTCGCGACGACGGTGCCCGGGGTGTCCCCGTGCGCGACGAGGACGGTCGAGGACGGGGCCGTCCGGGCGTCCGCCACGTCGAGGTGCGCGTCGTTCCAGGGCCGCGCGAGGCCGCACGCCTCCCAGAGGGCCACGACCTGCTCGACGTCGTCGTCCGTGATCTCGCGGAAGTCGACACCGCCCACGCGGAACGGACCGACGGCGCCGCCCCCCGACGGCTCGACCACGCCGTCAGCCTGCGCGGGGCCCGGCTCGACGCCCGAGGGCGCACCCGCGCCCAGGGCGTTCGTCAGCCCGACCCCGTCGCGGATGCGGCCCGGAGCCATCAGCGCGGCTGGTAGGGCGAGACGACGACCTCGACGCGCTGGAACTCCTTGAGGTCCGAGTAGCCCGTCGTGGCCATCGCACGCTTGAGCGCACCCACGAGGTTGAGCGTGCCGTCGGCCTGGCGACCCGGGCCGAACAGGATCTCGTCGAGCGTGCCGGCCGTGCCGACGCTCACGCGCTCCCCGCGGGGCAGCTGCGGGTGGTGCGCCTCGGAACCCCAGTGCCAGCCCTTGCCCGGCGCCTCGGTCGCACGCGCCAGGGCGGCACCGAGCATCACGGCGTCCGCACCGCACGCGACGGCCTTGACCAGGTCGCCCGAACGCCCCACACCACCGTCGGCGATGACGTGCACGTAGCGGCCACCCGACTCGTCCAGGTAGTCACGACGCGCGGCCGCGACGTCCGCGACGGCCGTCGCCATGGGCGCGTGGATGCCGAGGCTCACGCGGGTCGTGTGCGCCGCGCCGCCACCGAAGCCGACGAGGACGCCCGCGGCGCCCGTGCGCATGAGGTGGAGCGCCGCCGTGTAGGTCGAGGCCCCGCCGACGATGACCGGGACGTCGAGCTCGTAGATGAAGCGCTTGAGGTTGAGCGGCTCCGCGTTGCCCGACACGTGCTCGGCCGAGACGGTGGTGCCGCGGATGACGAACAGGTCCACCCCGGCGTCGACGACGGTCTTGTAGAACTCCTGCGTGCGCTGCGGCGACAGGGCGCCCGCGACCGTGACGCCGGACTCCCGGATCTCCTTGAGGCGCTGGGTGATCAGCTCGGCCTTGATCGGCTCGGCGTACACCTCCTGCATGCGACGCGTCGCGCTCACCGCGTCGAGCGTCGCGATCTCCGCGAGGATCGGCTCCGGGTTCTCGTACCGCGTCCACAGGCCCTCGAGGTCCAGCACGCCCAGGCCGCCCGCGTTGCCCAGGGCGACCGCGGTCGCCGGGCTCATCACGGAGTCCATGGGGGCCGCCAGGATCGGCAGGTCGAAGTGGTAGGCGTCGATCTGCCACCCCACCGACACGTCCTCCGGGTCACGCGTACGCCGGGAGGGGACCACGGCGATGTCGTCGAAGGAGAAGGCGCGCCGTCCGCGCTTGCCACGACCGATCTCGATCTCGTTGCTCACCCGACGAGGATACCGGCCCCGGACGCGGTCACGCCCTCGCGCGCCACGCGATGGACCGCAGCGTCCCAGCAGCACCGCCCGGCAGGGCTGTCAGTGGCCGCTGGCATGCTCACCAGCAGAGACCAGGGACGGTCGCGAACGGCGAGGACCGCCGGGCCACCACCCACAGGACGACCGCAAGGAGCACGACGATGAGCTGGACGACCGGACCGCTGCTGGGCTTCGACACCGAGACCACCGGGGTCGACGTCACGAACGACCGCATCGTGACCGCCGCGCTCGTGCGGCGCGTCCCGGGGCAGAGCACCGAGGTCCGGACCTGGCTCGTCGATCCCGGCGTCCCCATCCCCGCGGAGGCGGCCGCGATCCACGGCATCTCGACCGAGCACGCGGTCGCCCACGGGGTGGCACCGGGACCAGCCCTCGAAGAGATCGCGGCGCTCATCGCCGCGGACCTCGCGATCGGTGTGCCGGTCGTCGCGTTCAACGCGGCGTTCGACCTGTCGCTGCTCGACGCCGAGCTCGCACGCCACGCCCTCCCGACCCTGGGCGAACGGCTGGGGCGGGAGGTCACTCCCGTGATCGACCCGCTCGTGCTCGACCGCTCGCTCGACCGCTTCCGCAAGGGCAAGCGCAAGCTCGGCGACCTGTGCGTGCACTACGGCGTGACCGACGGCGGCAACCTCCACACCGCGGACGTCGACGTCCTCGCGACGCTCGACGTGCTCGATGCCATGACCCGCGTCTTCCCCGAGCTCGCCGAGCAGGACCTCGACTCGCTGCACCGCCACCAGATCACGGCCCACCGGGCCTGGGCGGAGAACTTCAACACCTGGCGCGCCGGGCAGGGGTACGTCGGCGCGGGGGCCAGCACCGCCTGGCCGTCCTGAGCCACGGGCGTCCGTCCGCGAAAAACCTCATAGAACGTATGGGCTCCTCGTGATGATCCCGTGAAGCCGACCCGGCACCTCAAGACCGGCGCGCCAATATCTCATCCATGAGTTATCGTCGGCTCATGACCATGGTCGACGAAGCACCCCAGCACCTCGCACAGGTCGCCGCCCTCATCCGCGGCGCACGCCAGAACAAGGGCCTCACCCAGGCCCAGCTCGCCGAGCGTCTCGGGACGAGCCAGAGCGCGATCCACCGGATCGAGCAGGGCTCGCAGAACGTGAGCCTCGACATGCTCGCCCGGATCAGCGCCGCGCTCGACTCGGAGATCATCTCGTTCGGCGCACCCAAGCACTCCCACCTGCGGGTCAGCGGCGGTCACGTGCTCTCGGGCCGCATCGAGGTCAACTCCTCGAAGAACGGCGCGGTCGCCCTGCTGTGCGCCTCGCTCCTCAACCGGGGACGCACCACGCTGCGCCGCGTCGCCCGCATCGTGGAGGTCGACCGCATCGTCGACGTCCTGCGCAGCATCGGCGTGCAGGCCACCTGGTCGACCGACGGCCGTGACCTCGAGATCGTCGTGCCCGCGCAGCTCGACCTCGCCTCGATCGACGTCGACGCGGCCCGTCGCACCCGGTCGATCATCATGTTCCTCGGCCCCCTGCTCGGACTCCAGGACGAGTTCTCCCTCCCCTACGCGGGCGGCTGCGACCTGGGCACCCGGACCGTCGAGCCCCACATGATCGCGCTGCGCCCGTTCGGGCTGTCGGTCACCGCGGCCTCTGGCAACTACGAGGCCGTCGTCGCGACCCCCGGCACCCAGGACCTGAGCGTCGTGCTGACCGAGCGCGGCGACACGGTCACGGAGAACGCGATCATGGCCGCCGCGTCTCGCGACGGCGTGACCACGATCCGCAACGCGAGCCCCAACTACATGGTCCAGGACCTCTGCTTCTACCTGGAGCTCCTGGGCGTGCGCATCGAGGGCATCGGCACCACGACGCTGCGCATCCACGGACGCACCGACATCGATGCCGACGTCGAGTACGCGGTGTCCGAGGACCCCGTCGAGGCCATGAGCCTCCTGACCGCCGGGATCGTCACGGGCTCCGAGATCACGGTCGCGCGCGTGCCGATCGAGTTCATGGAGATCGAGCTCGCGACGCTGTCCGAGATGGGCCTGCGCTACTCGCTCTCCCCCGAGTACCTGGCCCTCAACGGCCGCACCCGCCTGGTCGACGTCGCCGTCCACCCGAGCGAGCTCCACGCGCCGATCGACAAGATCCACCCCATGCCGTTCCCGGGGCTCAACATCGACAACCTGCCGTTCTTCGCCGTCATCGCGGCGTGCGCGAGCGGGCACACCCTCATCCACGACTGGGTCTACGAGGGACGGGCGATCCACCTGACGGACCTCACGCGTCTCGGCGCCGACGTCCGGCTGCTCGACTCGCACCGGCTCGACATCACCGGCCCGACCCACTGGTCGGGCGCCGAGGTGAGCTGCCCGCCGGCTCTGCGGCCCGCCGTCGTGATCCTGCTCGCGATGCTCGCCGCGAAGGGCACCTCGGTGCTGCGCAACGTCGACATCATCTCTCGCGGCTACGAGCAGCTCCAGGAGCGGCTCATCGAGCTCGGCGCGCGGATCGAGACGTTCCGCGACTGACCTGACCCGACGACAGGACGGGCGCGACCCTCGCAAGGGTCGCGCCCGTCCTGTCGTCTCGTCCCGTGCCCGGGTCCTGCCCGGGCCGCGAGGTCAGCGTCCCGTGTAGTTGGGAGCCTCGACCGTCATCTGGATGTCGTGCGGGTGCGACTCCTTGAGCCCGGCCGGCGTGATGCGCACGAACTTGCCGCGCTCTTGGAGCTGCGGGATGGTGTGCGCGCCGACGTAGAACATCGACTGGTGCAGGCCACCGACGAGCTGGTGAGCGACCGCCCCGAGCGGGCCGCGGTAGGGCACCTGCCCCTCGATGCCCTCGGGCACGATCTTGTCGTCGCTCGCGACGTCGGCCTGGAAGTAGCGGTCCTTGGAGTAGGACACCTTCTTGCCGCGCGAGGCCATGGCACCGATCGAGCCCATGCCGCGGTAGAGCTTGAACTGCTTGCCGTTGACGAACACGAGGTCGCCCGGGCTCTCGTCGCAGCCCGCGAGGAGCGAGCCGAGCATGACGGTGTCCGCACCCGCGACGAGCGCCTTGGCGATGTCGCCCGAGTACTGCAGGCCGCCATCGCCGATGACCGGGACACCGGCAGGGCGGCACGCGAGCGAGGCCTCGTAGATCGCGGTGACCTGCGGGACGCCGACGCCCGCGACGACGCGGGTCGTGCAGATCGAGCCCGGGCCCACGCCGACCTTGACGCCGTCGGCCCCGGCGTCGACGAGCGCCTGCGCGCCCGCACGGGTCGCGACGTTTCCGCCGACGACCTGGACGTCCTTGAACGCCGGGTCCGCCTTGAGCTTGCGGATCATGTCGAGCAGGAGGCGAGCGTGGCCGTTCGCGGTGTCGGCGACCAGGACGTCCACACCGGCCTCGGCGAGCGCGGTCGCACGGGTCCACGCGTCACCGAAGAACCCGATCGCCGCCCCCACGCGCAGACGACCCTCGCCATCCTTGGTCGCGCCGGGGTACTGCTCCGTCTTGACGAAGTCCTTGACCGTGATGAGGCCACCCAGACGGCCCTCGGCGTCGATGAGCGGGAGCTTCTCGATCTTGTGCTTGGCCAGGAGCGCGGCGGCGTCGTCGCGCGCGATGCCGATCGGAGCCGTCACGAGGGGCATGGGCGTCATGATCTCGAACACGCGCCGCTCGGCGAAGTCCGCGGGGTTGACGAACCGCAGGTCCCTGTTGGTGATGATGCCGACGAGCTTGCCGTCGGGCTCGACCACGGGCAGACCGGACACCCGGTACTGGCCGCACAGCGCGTCGAGCTCCGCGAGCGTGGCCTCGGGGCCGACCGTGACCGGGTCGGTGATCATGCCGGACTCGGACCTCTTGACGAGGTCGACCTCCTTGGCCTGCGCCTCGATCGACAGGTTGCGGTGGATGATGCCGATCCCACCCTGGCGGGCCATCGCGATCGCCATGCGCGACTCGGTCACGGTGTCCATCGCCGCCGAGAGCAGCGGTGCGGACATGGTGATCTCGCGCGTCAGCCGGGCGGTCGTGTCGACCTCGCTCGGGATGACGTCCGTCTCGTTCGGGAGCAGGAGGACGTCGTCGTACGTCAGTCCGGTGAAGCCGAAGGGGTCGTGTGCGGGGGCTGCGAGAGAGTCGGTCACATCAAGATTCTACGCTCAGGGCCTCCCGCATATTCCCGGCCGTCCCGCCAACGGGACGGCCGGGAGACAGCCGGGAGCCTGCGCGTGGTGCAGGTCACCGCACGACGGCGAGGGCCTCGTGGAGCAGACCGGTGAAGCTGCGCACGCGCTGGACCGTCGAGGCGTAGGGCAGGCTCGCCGCGGCCTCGTCGTTCGCGAGGCCGACGAAGATCGGCAGGTCCGGGTTGGCCTCGTGCAACGTCTGCACGACGTCGAGCACGGGCCGGGGCTGCATGGTCACGACCGCGATGGCCGCGGGGCGGACCATGGTGACGAGCTCGAGCGAGCGGTGCGCCGTGGCCGAGCCCGTGACGATGCGCGCCATGGCCCCCTGCGCGCCGAGCGCTGCGGCCAGGGCGTGCGCCGCGAGCGGCACCTGCTCGCCCGGCGCCGCGAAGATCAGGACGATCCGGCGCATGCGGCTCGGGTGGTTGGGCGGAGGCCCGCCTCCCGCGACGAGCGCCTCCTCGGACGCGTGCGTGTACTCACGCAGGGCGGCCAGGGTCGCGTTGGAGAACACGACCTCGGGCATCTCGCCGGGGGACGCGAGGAACGTCCGCTCGGCGATGCGGTGCAGCGCGGGCTCGACGAGCGTCGACCACCAGTGGCCGGGGTCGGTGCCGGGTGCGATGCGCAGGAGCTGGTCGCACTTCTTCTGGTCGAACGCGATGGCGGCGTCCACGACGTCGGACACGCTCGTCGGGCGCGGAGCGCCGAGACGCACGGGCTCGTCGTCGGCCGACCGCGGCACCGAGCGCAGGAGCCGGACCCCGCCGGGCGGGGTGTCGGCCGCCGAGGAGGAGTCGGTGCCCGGCTCGGGGTCACCGTCACCGTCGGGGCCGTCCGCGCCGTCGGCGTCGTCGTCCGCGTCGTCGTCCGCGTCGTCGTCCGCCTCGCTGTGCCCGACCTCGATCTCGAGGGCCAGCTCGGCCTCGTCGGCGTCGAGCGCTGCGCGCGCGGCGTCGACCGGGGCGACCCCCTCGAGCGTCAGGCGGCGCATGACGACGAGCCGCGCGACGTCGTCGGCGGTGTACCGCCGGTGGGAACCGGCGGTGTGCTCGGAGGGCCCGAGACCGTACCGACGGTCCCAGGTGCGGAGGGTGGCCGGGGCGACGCCCAGCCTCTTGGCGACGGCCGCGACGGCGAGAGCTGGTGCCTCGGTCGCCTTCCGTCGGGGCCCGCCGGGGTTCGGGGCGGACCGGAGTGAAGTCATGCACCCGATTCTGCCGACCGGTTCATTCACTCGCCACTTCGGACGCGGCGTGTCTCAGTCCGTGATGACCGGATCGCCTGAACTACTCCTGAAACGAGTGCGGTTCGCGCCACCCGAGACGCAAATCGATGCAGACCACCAAGAACCGGTTCACGAAGTTGCCCACCCCAGCCACTTGAACAACTTCTGCAACGCTTGTAGGTTGTGCTCCATGACAGAGATCTCGAGGCTCCCCGGACCGGTCATGGAACTGTGGGAATGGCAGTACCAGGGCTCGTGCCGTGACCAGGACGACACCCTGTTCTTCCACCCGGAGGGCGAGCGAGGCTCGACCCGACGACGACGCGCCGAGGCAGCCAAGGCGATCTGCGCCTCGTGCCCGGTGATGATGCAGTGCCGCGAGCAGTCCCTCAAGGTGCGTGAGCCCTACGGGGTCTGGGGCGGCCTGAGCGAGGACGAGCGCGCAGCGATCCTGGCCGGCGTCGCGAAGACCGGCTGACGGGTCGTCCCGTCGGTCCGCGTCCAGTCGGTCCGCGTAGTCGGTCCGCGTCCAGTCGGTCCGCACCACGCAGACCGCACCACGTAGACCATGCCGCCACCGCCGGCAGCCGTCAGCAGCCTTCAGCAGCGTCAGTTGCCTCAGCACCCGTCAGCACCCGTCAGCACCCACCACACGTCCCCGGCGCCCGCGCCGGCCTCGAGATCCAGCCGGCACCGGACACGACGAAGGGCCCCGCAACCGACAGGTTGCGGGGCCCTTCGTCACCAGCAGTGCTGCTGGACGTCAGCCCGTGATCAGAAGATCAGGAGACGACCACGGCGAGGATGTCGCGTGCGGAGAGCACCAGGTACTCCTGGCCCCCGTACTTGACCTCGGTGCCGCCGTACTTGCTGTAGATGACCTTGTCGCCGACGACGACGTCCAGCGGGACGCGGTTGCCGTTGTCGTCGATACGACCCGGACCAACGGCCAGGACCTCGCCCTCCTGGGGCTTCTCCTTGGCGGTGTCCGGAATGACCAGGCCGGATGCGGTCGTGGTCTCGGCCTCGAGGGCCTTCACGACGATCCGGTCCTCGAGCGGCTTGATGGGGACCGACACGTCGGACCTCCGTTTCGCTGTGAGAACTGCAACGGGTAGGTGTCGAGCGCTGCCTGCCGTCCGTCGTCGCGGGTGCCGGACCGGCGGGTGTCGCTCTTGTCGCCCTCACCCGGGGGTGGGGACGACCTACGCTCAATCTAGGTCCGCATTAGCACTCGGTCAAGGCGAGTGCCAACGCGCGCCGGGCGTGGAAAGATCGACGCATGGACGCGTCGGCACTGACCAAGCTGCTCAGCCCGGCGGGATGGTCGCTCCTCAGCGCGCTCCCGCCCTACGACGAGCGCCAGGCCATGGTGCTCGCGACCGGCCTGCGCGCCCAGGGCGTCGACCCCGAGCTCGCCGCGGCGGCCCTCACCCAGTCCCGCCTGCGCGCCAAGGCGCACCTCAAGTTCGACGCGTTCGCCGACGGCATGCTCTTCACCCAGGACGGCCTCGAGCAGGCGACCCGGCTCGTGGTCGCGGCCCACCACGCGCGGCGGTACCACGCGGCCGGGGTCACCAAGGTGGCCGACCTGACGTGCGGGATCGGCGCGGACTCGATGACCTTCGCCGGGACGGGGCTCCAGGTCCTCGCGACCGACATCGACGAGGTCACCGCCTCGATCGCGACGGTCAACCTGCGCCACTTCCCCGAGGCCGAGGTCCGCCACGCCGACGGCCTGAGCATCGACCTCGTCGCGGAGGGCGTCGACGGTGTGTTCGCCGACCCGGCCCGGCGCACGCGATCGGGCACCCGCATCTTCGACCCGCGCTCGTACGCTCCCCCGCTCGACGACGTGTGGGCGCTGCGCTCGGTCGTGCCCGCGGTCGGGATCAAGGTCGGTCCCGGCATCCCGCACGCGGGCCTGCCCACCGACGCCGAGACGCAGTGGGTCTCGGTCGACGGCGACGTCGTCGAGGCCGCGCTGTGGTTCGGCCCCCTGGCCCCCGACGGCCCCGGGCGCACGGCCCTCGTGCTGCGTACCACGACCGACGCGGACGGCGACCGGCGCACGACGTCGCGCACCCTGCGCCACGACCAGGGCGACGACGAGCCCGTGCCGGACGTCGGCGCCGTCGGGCACTACCTGTACGAGCCCGACGGCGCGATCATCCGCGCCGGGCTCGTGGCACACGCCGCCGCGGAGCTCGGCGGCCGCCTGCTGGACCGGACCATCGCATACGTCACGACGGACCACCCCGCCCCGCGCGCAGTCGTGGGCAGCGCCGACGGCGCTGATCTTGCGACCGGGTACCGCGTCCTGGACGTCATGCCCTTCAGCCTCAAGAAGCTCAAGGCGTACCTGCGGGAGCGGGGCGTCGGGAGACTGACCATCAAGAAGCGGGGCACGGCCGTCGTGCCGGAGCAGCTCCGCAAGCAGCTCGACCTGCGCGGTACCGCGGAGGCGACCGTCGTCCTGACCCGGGTCGGCGGATCGCAGCAGGTCCTGGTCGTCGAGCCGTTGACCCGGCCCGACGGCACGAGCGTCCTGGACACCCCCGCACCTGGAGAGAGGGGCTGATCGGTGCACCTTCCCTTCGCCCGGTCCGAGCGCTCGTCCGTCGGCATCGAGTGGGAGCTCGCGCTCGTCGACAAGGACTCGGGCGACCTGCGCCAGGTCGCCCAGACCGTGCTCGACGCCGTCGAGCCCACCGACGGCACCCAGCACCCGCACATCCGCCAGGAGCTGCTCCTCAACACGGTCGAGGTCGTGAGCGGCGTGTGCCGCACGGTCGGCGACGCCGGCCGCGACCTGGAGGCCGCGATCGAGGAGATCCGCGTCCTGACCGACCCGCTGCGCGTCGAGCTCATGAGCGCGGGCACGCACCCGTTCGCGCGCTGGGCCCAGCAGAAGGTCACGGACAAGGAGCGCTACGCGACCCTCATCGACCGCACGCAGTGGTGGGGGCGGCAGATGCTCATCTACGGCGTGCACGTGCACGTGGGGATCGAGGACCGCGCGAAGGTGCTGCCCATCTCGCGCGCCATGCTGGGGTACTTCGCGCACCTGCAGTCGCTCTCGGCGTCGTCGCCGTTCTGGGGCGGCAAGGACACGGGCTACGCGTCGAACCGTGCGCTCATGTTCCAGCAGCTCCCGACCGCGGGCCTGGGCTTCCAGTTCGAGACGTGGGAGCAGCTCGAGGGCTACGTCGGCGACATGATGCACACGGGCGTGATCGACCAGTTCGACGAGGTCCGCTGGGACCTGCGGCCGTCCCCACGCTTCGGGACGCTCGAGACGCGCATCTGCGACGGCGCGACCAACCTGACCGAGGTCCTCGCGCTCGCCGCGCTCAACCACTGCCTGGTCGAGCACCTGTCGACGCTGCTCGACGAGGGCAAGGAGCTGCCCACGATCCCGGCGTGGTTCGCGCAGGAGAACAAGTGGCGCTCGGCCCGCTACGGCATGGACGCGATCATCATCCTCGACCGTGCGGGCAACGAGGAGCTCGTGACCGAGGCCGTGAGCAAGCTGCTGGTCGAGCTCGAACCGGTGGCCGCACGTCTCGGGTGCCTCGCCGAGCTCGACGACGTGCGCCTCATCCTGCGCCGGGGCGCCTCCTACCAGCGGCAGCGGGCAGTGGCGCGGCGCAACGGGGGCGAGCTCGACGCCGTCGTGCGGGCGCTCGTCGCGGAGATGCGGGCGGGCCGCCCGCTCTGAAGGCGCCCGACGGCGACGCGCGGCACCCCGCGCACGTCGCCACGGTGCCCGCGCGGGCCGCCCGACCGTGCGCGCTCGCGGTCCTGCCGCCCCCGCGCGCCGGTCCGGAAAATGCGTTGCCCCTGCTGAGACGATGGGGCGCATGGATCCTGCGGACTTCTACACGGGCATCGTCGCCGAGCTCTACGCTCCCCTGAAGTCCGGCTACGAGGATCCGGAGCGCTACGCGCGCTTCGTGCTCGACTCGGGCGAGCCGGCCCTCGAGCTGGGCTGCGGCGACGGCGACCCGCTCCTTGTCCTGCGCTCGCTGGGGCTCGACGTCGAGGGCGTGGACTCGTCGGCCGACATGCTCGAGCGGTGCCGCGAGCTCGCGGCCGTCCAGGGCCTCGACGTGACGCTCCACCACCAGCGCATGGAGTCGCTCGACCTGCCGCACACGTACCGCTCGATCTACCTCGCGGGGCCCACGTTCTGCCTCCTGCCCGACGACGACACGGCCCTCGCGGCGCTGCGCGGCATCCGGTCCCACCTGACCGACGACGGGACCGCCCTGGTCCCGCTGTTCGTCCCGTCCCCCACTCCCCCTGACGCGGTCGGCGTCTCCCGCGAGACGACGCGCGAGGACGGCGCCGTCCTGCGGGTCGGGGTCGTGGCCGAGGACCGCGACGAGCCCACGCGGACCCAGCGCAGCGCGCTGCGCTACGAGCGGGTCCTCGACGGGGCGAGCACGGTCGAGGAGCGGCTCTGGACGATCCACTGGTACACGCAGGACGGGTTCCGGGCGCTCGCCGCGGAGGCGGGCCTCGAGACGGTCGCCGTCCAGGACGAGGAAGGGCACCACGCCGCGGCGGACGCCGACGAGTTCACGTTCCTGCTGCGCCCCGCGCGCTGACCGCTGGGCTCACCCCGGCCGTCCCTGCCGTCCCGGCCGTCGAGAACGGGGTCGAGGTCGTCATCGCGTGGATGGCGACCTCGACCCCGTTCTCGTCCCGGCTCAGACCGAGACGGTCGTGAGCGGCATCGACGAGTCGACGGGGATGTCCAGGCCCGACGGCGCCACCCCGGCCCGCACGACGGCGGACCCGAGCGCGGCGATCATCGCGCCGTTGTCGGTGCAGTAGCGGATCGGCGGGATGCGCAGGTCGATCCCGGCCGCGGCGCAGCGCTCGGCCGCCATGTCGCGCAGCTGGGAGTTGGCGCTGAAGCCTCCGCCGACCACGAGGGTCTCGACGCCGTGCCGCCGGCAGGCCGCGATGGTCTTGGCCGTGAGGACGTCGGCGACGGCCTCGGCGAACGAGGCCGCGACGTCGTTGAGGGGCACCTCGAGGCCGCTGTCGACGCGGGCCTCGACCCACCGGGCCACAGCGGTCTTGAGCCCGGAGAACGAGAAGTCGTACGCGTGCTTGTCCTGGTCCTTGCGGGCCGTGAGGCCGCGCGGGAACCGGATCGCGGTCGGGTCGCCCTCGCGCGCGAGGCGGTCGATGTGCGGGCCGCCCGGGTAGGGCAGGCCGAGCAGGCGGCCGACCTTGTCGAAGGCCTCGCCCGCGGCGTCGTCGAGCGTCGAGCCGAGCTCGGTGACGTCCGTCGCGATGTCGTCGACGAGGAGCAGCGACGAGTGCCCGCCCGAGACCACGAGCGCCATGACGCGCTCGGGGAGCTCGCCGTGGACGAGCTCGTCCACGGCGGCGTGGCCGATCACGTGGTTGACGCCGTAGAGCGGCTTGTTCAGGCCGATCGACAGGGCCTTGGCGGCCGAGGCGCCGATCGTGAGCGGGCCCACGAGGCCGGGCCCGGCCGTCACGGCGATCGCGTCGATCTCGGACAGGTCGACGTCGGCCTGGCCCAGTGCGCGCTGGATCGTGGGGATCATCGCCTCGAGGTGGGCGCGCGAGGCGACCTCGGGGATGATGCCGCCGTAGCGGGCGTGCTCGTCCATGGAGCTCGCGACCGCGTCGACGAGGAGCTCGCGTCCGCGCACGAGCGCGACGCCCGTCTCGTCGCAGGACGACTCGATCCCGAGGACCAGGGGCGCGCCGAGGGTGTCAGAGGAACCGCCAGAAACCATGGTTCCCAGGGTAGTCGTGCGCGGGAGGTCGTCGTGCGCGCCGCGGCACCGGCCAGGCGCGGGCGGGCCGTGACCAGCCCGCGGCCGGGCCCGCCGGAGGCGATGTGTCGCACGTCACGGCGCCCGCCGGGAAGAGTGATTGATCCTTCAACTGTTGACCGAGGCATGAGCACAGAGACCTTCACCCCCATCGACGCCGCGTTCGACGACCTCCTCGAGATCGACGCCCAGGTCGCCGACCTCCTGTTCCGCGAGGCACGTACCGTCAACGCCTTCGAGGACGAGGTGGTCCCGGACGAGAAGATCCAGGCCGCCTACGACCTGGTCCGCTGGGGCCCGACCGCCATGAACACCGTCCCGCTGCGCCTCCTCGTGGTCCGCGACCCCGAGGCCCGTGCGCGCCTCGTCGAGCACATGGCCGACGGCAACAAGGCCAAGACCCTCGCCGCGCCGCTGACCATCGTCGCCGCGGCCGACCCCAACTTCCACGAGTTCCTCCCGGTCCTCGCCCCCCACATGGAGGGCGCCAAGGAGAACCTCGAGGCGGCCGGCGTCGAGACGCGCACCGGCATGTCCCGCACGTCGGCGCTGATCCAGGTCGGCTACTTCATCGTGGGCCTGCGCGCCGCCGGTCTGCACGTCGGCCCCATGGGCGGGTTCGACGCCGCCGGCATCGACGCCGAGTTCTTCGGCGAGAACGGCTGGAACTCGCTCGTCGTCATCAACGTCGGCACCCCCGCCGGCGAGGGTGCGACGTACCCCCGCCAGACGCGCCTCACGTTCGACCAGGCCTCCGAGACCCTCTAGGCCCCCTGCGGTCGCAGCGTCGACGACGCTGAGGCCCCCGGGCGGCGCGGCGCAACCCTGCTCCGGCGCCCAGCTCGTCGCGACCGCCCTGCACGACCCCAGGACCCGTCCGGTCAGGCCCCCGTGGCCACCGGGCGGGTCTCGTCGTTCGACCACTGCGACCACGAACCCGCGTACAGCGCGGCGTCGACGCCGATCGTCGCGAGGGCCGCGACCTCGTGCGCGGCCGTGACCCCCGAGCCGCAGTACACACCGACCCGACCGTGGGTGCCGTCGCCCAGGCCCAGGCCCGCGAAGCGATCGCGCAGCGCCGCCTCGTCGAGGAACCGTCCGCCAGGCCCCAGGTTGCCGGTCGTCGGCGCGCTCACCGCGCCCGGCACGTGCCCCGCGCGCGGGTCCACGGGCTCGACCTCGCCACGGAAGCGCTCGCCCGCCCGGGCGTCCAGCAGCAGCCCGCTGCCCGACGACGCCAGGTGCGCCGCGTCGTCGGGCGTGAGCGTGGGGAGCTCGCCCTGGGACAGGAGGACGTCGCCCGGGACCGGGACCACGTCGCCCGTCTCGACGGCGAAGCCCTCGTCGGTCCAGGCGCCCAGGCCCCCGTCGAGCAGGCGGACGTCCTCGAGGCCCGCCCAGCGCAGGAGCCACCAGGCGCGTGCGGCCGACGTGGCACCCACGGCGTCGTACGCGACCACGCGCGACCCCGCGCGCACGCCCCAGCGGCGGGCCGCCGCCTGGAGGTCGGCGACGTCTGGCAGCGGGTGGCGCCCCCGCGCAGGCGACGGTGGTGCGGCGAGCTCGGTCTCGAGGTCCACGAACACCGCGCCGGGCAGGTGCCCCGCGAGGTGCTGCTCGTGGCCGTCGGTCACACCCAGCGCCCAGCGGACGTCGAGCAGGACCAGGTCGCCGGTGCGCGCGGCGAGCTCGTCGTGCAGCGCCCGTGCCGAGACGAGCACCACGTCCCGAGCGCTCACGCGACGCCCGGCTCGTCGGGGAGCACGCCGCTCTCGCCGCCCGTCGGAGCAGGTGGTGCGGACTCGTCGGTCAGCTCGAGGCGCATGGTGTAGGCGTCGACGTCCTCGGGCTGGTAGTACCGCTTGCGGATGCCGAGCTGCTCGAACCCGAACTTGCCGTACATGGCCAGCGCCGCGTCGTTGTCGACCGCGACCTCCAGCAGGACCGCGCTCGCCCCGACCTGGCGCGACCGGTCGATCAGCGCCGTCAGGAGCACCGAGCCGATGCCCAGGTGGTGGTACTGCGGGTCCACCCCGATCGTCATGACCTGCGTGACGTCACCGTCGAACCACAGGCCCGCATAGCCCACGAGGTCCTGCGGACCCGCCGCGTAGATCCGGACGGGCTCGGCCGCGACGTACCAGCGGCCCAGCGCGCCGAGCTCCTCGGCCAGCATCCCGTACGTCCAGGCGCTCGGCCCGAACAGCTCCTGCTCGAGCCGCACGACGCGCGGGAGGTCCGCCGCGCGCAGCGGCCGCAGCTTGACCTCGTAGTGCGCGCTCACGCCCCGCTCGCCTTCCGATCGGCCGGGGGTGCGTCGGTCGCGCGCTTGCGGGCCGCGGGCTCCTGGACGTCGGGGCGGCGCAGGTACAACGGCTCGGTGGGCTGCTCGACACCCGCGTCGCGTCGCGCGATCGCGAGCCGCGCCAGCACGACCGCGTCGGGGACGAGTGGGGCGTCCTCGGCGAGCGGCAGGTGATCGGGGTAGAGGGCGGCGCCCTCGCCCACGACCACGGCACCCTCGACCTGGTCGGCCAGCCCCGCGGCCGGACCCACGTCCGGCCCCGCGACGAGCTCGACGACCGGCGTCGCGTGCGGCCCCTCGTGCGCGACGACGCGGTAGCGCGCCCAGTAGACCTCACGGCGGCGCGCGTCGGCCGTCGCGAGGACCTCCTCGCCCGGCGTCAGCCCCAGGTCGCTCACGGCCTGCGCCGCGATCGCGTCGAGCCCCGAGACGCCGAGCGCCGGGACGCCGAGCGACAGCGCGAGCGTGCGCGCCGTGACCAGCCCGACCCGCAGGCCCGTGAAGGGGGCCGGCCCCGTGCCCGCGACGACCGCGGTCAGCGCGGTGCGGTCCACCCCGGCCTCGGCGAGCACCTCGCTGATGAGCGGGGCCAGGGTCTCGGCGTGCCGGCGGCGCTCGTCCGCCGAGCGCACAGCGAGCCGTTCACCGCCGTCCCCGACGAGGGCGACCGCGACGGCGGCTGACGTATCGAGCGCGAGAACTGCCACGGTCCCAGCCTACTTTTCCGCGGGCCGGTTCGCGGCCAGGTCCTGGTCGGACGAGGCACCGGCGGCCGAGCCCGCTGCGGCGTGCTCCGTCGCGGTGTGCTCCGCCGCGGCCTCGACCGCCGCACGCAGGGCGTCCGCGAGCCCGTCGACCTCGGCCCACCGGTCACCCAGGGCTCGCACGGTCACGTGACGGACCCCGGCCTCGGGCGCCTCGGCCTCGTCGTCGGCCTCGTCAGGGGCGTCGGACTCGCCGGACCGGGGCACCGCGGCCGTGGCAGACGTGTCGACGCCGCCCCGGGGGCGCTCGATCGTGATCTCCAGGCGGTCCTCCGCGAGGGACTCCACGAGGTCCTGCCCCCACTCGACGACCGTGACCGACTCGTCGAGGCTCGCGTCGAGGTCGAGGGCCTCGACCTCGTCGAGCGAACCGAGCCGGTACGCGTCGACGTGGACCAGGTACGGGCCGTCCGCGAGCGGCGGGTGGACGCGCGCGATGATGAAGGTCGGCGACGCGACCTGGCCGCGCACCCCCAGCCCCGTGCCGATGCCCTGCGTCAGGGTCGTCTTGCCCGCGCCCAGGTCGCCCGTGAGCATCACGAGGTCGCCCGCGCGCAGCTCGCGCGCCAGGGCGAGTCCGAACGCGCGGGTCGCGTCCGCGTCGGGCAGGTCGAAGGTCAGGTCGGTCATGACAGCCACTCCTGGTCGTCGTGCGTGCGGTCACGCAGCGTGTGGTCCTGTGCGCGGTCCGCCCGCGCCGGGGCGGGCCCCCCGAGGGCGGCGTCACCGCCCGTGGTGAGCTCCGCCGTCGGGCCTGACGCGTCGCCGTCCCGGTAGACGCGCGGCACGCTGGCCCCCAGGCGCGTCGTGATCTCGTAGCTGATGGTCCCGGCGGCGAGCGCCCAGTCCTCCGCGGTCGGGGCTCCGCCGCGCGCGAGGCCCGTCCCCGGACCGAACAACGTCACGACGTCGCCCGCCTCCTCGGCGGCATACGGGCCCAGGTCGAGCACGAACTGGTCCATGCAGACCCGCCCCGCGACGTGCAGGACACGGCCCGTGCCGTCCACCCCGCCGGCCTCGTCGATCGGCCCGCCGACGAGCACCGGGCCGCCCGGCCGCTCGGGCAGGGCGCCCGACGCGTGCCGCGGGATGCCGTCGGCGTAGCCGAGGGGCACCACACCGAGGACCGTCGCCTGCGACGTCGTGTAGGCGTGCGCGTACGACACGCCCTGGCCCTCCGGGACGCGCTTGACGGTCGCGAGCTCGGCCTCGAGCGTCATGGCCGGGGTCAGCCCGAAGTCGTCGGGCGTCCCGAGCTGCGGGACCGGCGAGAGCCCGTAGACCGCGAGGCCCGGGCGCACGAGGTCGTAGTGCACGCTCGGGTTCGTCAGGGTCGCCGCCGAGTTCGCGAGGTGGCGCACCTCGAACCGGGCGCCCGCGCCCTCGGCCGTCCGGACCGCCTCGTCGAAGACCTCGACCTGGTGCAGGACGGTCGGGTGCTCGGGCTCGTCCGCGAACGCGAAGTGCGACCAGATCCCGACGACGCTCAGCACACCCTCCGACTCGGCCCGCAGCGCCGCGTCGAGCGCTGCCGGCAGCTGGTCCGGCACGATCCCGTTGCGCCCCAGCCCCGTGTCGATCTTGAGGTGCACGCGAGCCGGGCGCCCGGCCGCGCGGGCCGCGTCGGCGACCTCCTCGATCGCCCACAGCGAGGCGACCGAGACGTCGATCTCGGCGTCGACGAGCGCCCGGAGCGGGGCACCCGGGGCGTAGAGCCACGTGAGGACCCGCGCCTGGTCCGGGCCGATGCCCGCGGCGCGCAGTGCGAGCGCCTCGGAGACCTGGGCCGTGCCGAGCCACGTCGCGCCGCCCGCGAGCGCCGCCCGGGCGCTCGGCAGCAGTCCGTGGCCGTACGCGTCGGCCTTGACGACGGCCATGACCTGCGCGGTGCTCGCGCGGGACGCGAGGGCCTCGACGTTCGAGCGGATCGCGCCCAGGTCGATCACGGCGCGCGCCGGGAAGTAGTCGGCGGGGCGCGGGGCGCCTGCCGCCGTGAGAGAGGTGAAGTCGTCCGCGGATCCGTGCCTGGGGTCGCTGAAGGGGCTCACGGTCACCGATTCTCTCACCGGTTCCTTCACCCGCCTGCGGGACGCCTCCCGCCGACGGTGACCGGGGCCCCCGCCGAGGGTGACGTACGCACCCGCCGAGGGTGACGCCGTCGGCCCTAGGGCCACTCCTGGAGAGGGCGGGTCGTCTCGAACCGCCGCTGCTCCCCGCTGAGCGGGTCGACGAACTCGATCGAGCGCGAGACGAGCTGGAGCGGGCGGCTGAAGTCGTCGGGGCGCACGTCGTAGAACGTCGGGTAGAAGTTGTCGTGCAGGATCGGCAGACCGAGCGAGTTCATGTGCAGCCGGAGCTGATGGGTCTTGCCCGTGTGCGGCGTGAGGCGGTAGAGGCCGAGCGTGCGGGGTGCCCCCTGGCCCGGGCCGGGCGCGGCCCCCCGGGTGTCCACGAGCTCGACGAGGCTCTCGGAGTTCGGCTCGCCGGGCACCTCGAAGGCACGCATGACGCCGCGCTCCTTGTGGATGCGGCTGCGCACGACGCGCGGCAGGTCGAGCGTCGGGTCGACGCCCGCGACGGCCTCGTAGACCTTGGTCACACGTCGCTCGGCGAAGAGCGTCTGGTACGGACCGCGGACCTCGGGTCGTACGGTCAGGACGAGGACCCCGCCGGTGACACGGTCGAGGCGGTGGGCGGGCGAGAGCTCGGGCAGCTCGAGATCTCGCCGCAGCCGCACGAGCGCGGACTCTGCGATGAACGCGCCTCGCGGGATGCTCGCGAGGAAGTGCGGCTTGTCGACGACCACCAGGTCGTCGTCCTGGTACAGGATCTCGATCTCGAAAGGTACGCGCGTCTCGACCGGTGGGTCCCGGTAGAGGAACACGCGCGCGTGCTGCGCGAAGGCCGTCTCGGCGGTCACCGGGCGCCCCAGGTGGTCGACGACCTCGCCCGCGGCGACCTTCTCACGCAGGCGCGGCTCGTCGTCGGGGAAGCGGTGGACCAGGTGGTCGAGGACGGTCTCCCACCGGGGCGCCCCCACGCTGCCGTCGCCGTTCGCCGGCAGGACGACGCGCGTCGCGTTGAGCCCGTCCCGCACGGGCAGCGGCTGGAACGGGATCCGCCGACGGCGCGGCGGGACGTGAGAGGTCGTGGGGGGCGGCACGCCTCCACGGTAGCCGCTGCCCCGGCGCAGGCGTCTGCGCTGGTCGGGTGACGCTCAGGGACGCACGACGACGTCGGCCCGGTCTCGTGTCGAGGCCACCAGCCGGGCGTTGGTCTCGTCGGAGCCGAGCACCCACTCCCGCGCCGCGGCGGGCGTCCTGCCGTGACGGACGTGCCGTGCCACGAGTCGTTCGACGCGCGTCGCGTCCTGAAGGTCGACGAACCACGTCTCGTCGAGGAGGTCCCGGACCGGGGTCCACCGCCCGTCGTCGTGCTCGTCGCCGAGGAGAAGGTAGTTGCCCTCGGTCAGGACGAGCTCGACCTCCGGCCCCACCGGTATCGAGCCGGCCACGGGCTCCTCGATCTCACGGTCGAACGCGGGGGCGTAGACCGTGACTCCTCGGCGTGGCGCCCGGAGCCGCTCGAGAAGGGCCACGAAGCCGTGCGCGTCGAACGTGTCGGGCGCGCCCTTGCGGGCCCGGCGACCGAGGCGTCCGAGCTCGACGTCCGCGAGGTGGAACCCGTCCATGGGCACGACGACGGCTCGCACCCCGGTCGACCCGGCCGGAGGCGGGCGGTGGTCACGCAGAGCCGGTGGCCCCTCGACCGTTCCGGCGTCCGGGGCGCCGGGCACCGTCCCGCCCGCGAGCGCGGCCAGGACGTCCGCGGCGAGCGTCGACTTGCCCGCTCCGGGTGACCCCGCGATCCCGACGAGCACCCTCACACGGCCGCGCGACTCCGGCGCGCGCCGGGCAGAGTCGACGAGCGCTAGACATCGCGCCACGAGGGCGGCAACGACGTCACCCTCGACCACGACCTGGTCACCCTCGATCCGCATGCGTCACCCTCGGCCCCTCGTCTCGTCACCCTCGGCGGGTGGGTGCGTCACCCTCGGCCCCTCGTCTCGTCACCCTCGGCGGGTGCCACCGTCACCCTCGGCGGGCGGGCGCGTCACCCTCGGCGAGCAGGGTCGCGATCACTCCCGGCAGCGCCTCGGCGACGTCGAGCGCCGCGACCGGTCCCCCTGGGTTCGCGCGGTCACCCGCCCACCCGTGGACCGTAGCGGCCGCAGCAGCGAGCTCTGCGGCCAGGCCGGGCTCCTGCACCACGCGCTCGCCGTACGCCGCCAGCAGGGCGCCCAGGAGGCCCGTGAGGACGTCTCCTGCGCCGGCCGTCGCGAGCCACGCAGGCCCGTCGGCCTGCGACCATGCGCCGGCCGGACCGACCACGACCGTCGCCGCACCCTTGAGCAGCACGGTCGCGCCCGTGAGGTCGTGCGCCCTGCGCGCCCAGCGGGACGGCTCGGCCTCGACCCCCTCGCGGTCGACGTCCTCGCCCCGAGCGCGCAGGAGGGTCGCGAGCTCGCCCGCGTGCGGCGTCAGGACGACCGACGGCGGGCAGCGGTCCGGGAGCAGCGACAGGGCTCCGGCGTCGACCACCGCGGGGATCCTCGGTCCGGTCACGTCCTCGGACAGCACCCCGCACGCGACCGCGAGCGCGTACCGGATCCGATCGTGCTGCCCGGCGTCCGCGTTCCTCCCGCCGACGCCGTCCCGCAGCGCCGGGCGCTCCCCCGCTGCCGGGATCCCCGAACCGAGAGCCCAGGCCTGCACCCTGCCCTCGGCGGGAACCGCCTCGGGGCGCGCGGAGACGACGACGTGCGCGACGTCGTCGGGCCCGCGGTAGCGCACCATGCCCGCGCCCGCGCGGACCGCGGCCGTGACGGCCAGGACTGCGGCCCCCGGGAACGTGGGCGTGCCTGCGACGACCCCCAGGACGCCGCGCGTGTACTTCTGGTCCGTCGGCCCGGGGACGGGCCACAGGCGAGCGACGTCGGCACGCTCGAGGCGCCGCACCAGCGGCCCCGCCGCTCCGCCCACGTCCTCGAGCCCGACGTCGACGAGCGTCACGACCCCCGCGAGGTGCGACGCCGGCGGCAGCAGCAGCCCGGGCTTGACCGCGCCGAACGTGACCGTCCGGTCGGCGGGGAGGACCGGCCCGGGGACCGAGCCGTCGTCGACGCCGATGCCGCTCGGGGCGTCGACCGCGACGACCCGCGGGAGACCGTCCCTCGCCCCGCCCCGCCCCGGAGACCGCCGCGACCGCTCGTCCGCGAGGGCCGCGACCAGCTCCCCGGCGGCGCCTCGCAGCGCCCCCGTCGCGCCGATCCCGACCAGCCCGTCGACGACCACGTCGGCCGCGAGGACCCCGTCCACGACCTGCGACCAGGACGGGCGGCCGGCCGGGCCTGCGAGGTCGCGGACCCGCCCGCCCGCGCGGCGCAGCGCGGCCAGCCCCTCGGCGTGCGGACGATCGCTCGTGCACACCGCCTCGACCGCGACACCGCGCCGGGCCAGGAAGGCACCCGCGAACAGGGCGTCGCCGCCGTTGTTGCCCGATCCCACGAGGAGCACCACCCGTCGGCCGGTCACGCGCCGAGGCCGCGCTGCGCCGTCGGGCGTGCGCCCGCGCGGGCCGCTCCGAAGGTCCTTCGCCACGACCGTAGCGAGCGCGAACGCCGCACGCTCCATGAGCGGGATCCCCCGGGCGAGCAGCGGCTCCTCGGCGGCACGGACCTGGGCGGCGGTGAACGCTTCGATCATGGGCCCATCCTGCCCCGGCGCCCACCGGTGCACCCGCCGCGACGCACCCCCGGCCCGCCGGGCTAGATTGGCGACCATGCGATTCGGACTCTTCATCCCGCAAGGCTGGCGTCAGGACCTCGTCGGCATCGACCCTTCCGAGCAGTGGGAGACCATGCGGTCCCTCGCGCGCCACGCGGACACCGCGCTGGCCGGCGAGCGCCTCCCGGGCGCTCGTCACGCGTGGGAGTCGGCGTGGGTCTACGACCACTTCCACACCGTGCCCGAGCCCACGGGCGAGGCGACGCACGAGGCGTGGACGCTCATGGCCGCCTTCGCCGCCTCGACCGAGCGCGTGCGCCTGGGCCAGATGTGCACGTGCATCGCGTACCGCAACCCCGCCTACCTCGCGAAGGTCGCGGCGACGGTCGACATCGTGAGCGGCGGTCGCACCGAGATGGGCATCGGCGCCGGCTGGTACGAGCACGAGTGGCGCGCCTACGGGTACGGCTTCCCCGGGGCCGGTGCGCGCCTGGGCGCGCTCGACGAGGGCGTGCAGGTCATGGAGCAGATGTGGCGCACGGGCTCGGCGACGCTCGACGGCACGTACTTCCAGGTCGACGGCGCGCTGTGCCACCCGCAGCCGCTCCAGGTCCTCGACGGCGTCGGCCCGGAGGGCACCAGCGCACCGAGCATCCCGCTGTGGATCGCGGGCGGCGGCGAGAAGAAGACGCTGCGCATCGCTGCCCAGCACGCGCAGTACACGAACTTCGACGGACGGCTCGAGGGCTTCACGCACAAGTCGGAGGTGCTGCGCGGGCACTGCGAGGCGATCGGGCGCCCGTTCGACGAGATCACGCGCTCGTCCAACTACAACGTGGTCATCGGGGCGACCGAGGCCGACGTCGAGGACCGCCTGCGGTGGATCGGCGAGCACTACGCCAAGACGGTCCCCGCGAAGGCCGAGGAGACCGTGGCCGACTTCCGCTCGGGACCGCTCGTCGGCACGCCCGAGCAGATCGTCGAGAACCTCCAGAAGCTCGAGGGCGCGGGCATGACGTACGCGATCACGTACTTCGCGGAGGCCGCGTACGACCGCAGCGGCATCGAGCTGTTCGAGCGCGAGGTGATCCCGGCCCTGCAGGGCTGACCGTCCCCCGCACCCCGTCGGTGCCGAGCACGCGGTGGGCGTCCGCCTCGAGGCGTCTCGCGACGCCCACCGCATGCTCGACCGACACGCACCGCATGCCCGACGGCGGAGCCCCCTCAGCCTCGCGCCCCACCCGGGCGGGACGCACGGCGAGGGGCCCCGCGGGCGGAGCGCACGGCGAGGGGCCTCGCGGCGGGGTGGAGCCCCGGGGCGGAGCCCCCTCAGCCCTCAGCCCTCAGCCCTCAGCCCTCAGCCCTCAGCCCTCAGCGACCACCATGGCCGACGCGATCCCGGCGTCGTGCGAGATCGACAGGTGGAACGTCACGATCCCCAGCTCGTCCGCCCGCGCCTGGACCGTCCCGGTGATCTCGACCTGGGGTGCTCCCCCGACGACCCGGTGGACCGTCGCGTCCTGCCAGCGCATGCCGCCGGGCGCGCCGAGCGCCTTCGCGATGGCCTCCTTGGCGGCGAACCGGGCCGCGAGCGACGAGGCGGGCAGGTCCCGCTCGGCCGGGGTGAACAGCTTCTCCCGCAGGCGCGGCGTCCGTTCGAGCGTGTCCATGAACCGCGCGACGTCCACCACGTCGATACCCACCCCGATGATCATGCGCTCACCCTATGCGCTGGTCCGGGCCGGCCCCCGACGCAGCGAGCCCGCCGTGCGGGGGGGCACGGCGGGCTCGCGTCGGAGGGCGGGGCGGTCGGCTACTCGACCGTGACCGACTTCGCGAGGTTGCGCGGCTGGTCGACGTCGAGCCCCTTGGCCGTGGCGAGCGCCATGGCGAAGATCTGCAGCGGGACGACCGCGAGCAGCGGCGAGAGCAGCGTGGGCGACTGCGGGATCCAGAAGATCTCGTCCGCGTACGGCAGCACCGCGTCGTCGCCGTCCTCGGCGATCACGAGCGTGCGTGCGCCGCGGGCGCGGATCTCCTGGATGTTGGAGACGACCTTCGAGTGCAGCGAGTCGCGCCCGCGCGGGGACGGCACGACGACGAAGACCGGCTGCCCTTCGTCGATGAGCGCGATGGGGCCGTGCTTGAGCTCGCCCGCGGCGAAGCCCTCGGCGTGGATGTAGGCGAGCTCCTTGAGCTTGAGCGCGCCCTCGAGGGCGACGGGGAACCCGACGTGGCGCCCCAGGAAGAGCACCGACGTCGCGTCCTTCATGGAGCGGGCCACGGCGCTGACGTACTCGCCGCGCTCGATGACGGTCTGGATCTTGCGCGGCATCTCGCGCAGGTCGTCGAGGATCTCGCGGATCTCGTCGGGGAACTTGTTGCCGCGCAGCTGGGCGAGGTAGAGGCCGAGGAGGTACGCCGCGGTGATCTGCGACAAGAACGCCTTGGTCGAGGCGACGGCGATCTCGGGGCCCGCGTGCGTGTACAGGACGGCGTCGGACTCGCGCGGGATGGTCGACCCGTGCGTGTTGACGATCGAGATGACCTTGGCGCCCTGCTCGCGGGCGTGGCGCACGGCCATGAGGGTGTCCATGGTCTCGCCGGACTGCGTGACGGCGACGACGAGGGTCTTCTCGTTCACGATCGGGTCGCGGTAGCGGAACTCGTGCGCCAGCTCGACCTCGACGGGGATGCGGCACCAGTGCTCGATCGCGTACTTGGCGACGTGCCCCGAGTAGGCGGCCGTGCCGCACGCCACGACGATGATCTTGTCGACGGTCCGCAGCACGGCCTCGTCGATGCGCAGGTCGTCGAGGACCAGGCGCCCCTCGGCGTCGGTCCGTCCGAGCAGGGTGTCCGCGACGGCCTGCGGCTGGTCGTGGATCTCCTTGTCCATGAAGGACGTGAAGCCGCCCTTCTCGGCCGCGGCGGCGTCCCAGTCGACCGTGAAGCGCGTGGCCTCGGCGGGCTTGCCGTGGAAGTCGACGACCTCGACGCTGTCGGGGGTGATGGTGACGATCTGGTCCTGACCGAGCTCGAGCGCGTCCTTGGTCGACGCGATGAACGCGGCGACGTCGGAGCCGAGGAAGTTCTCGCCGTCGCCGAGGCCCACGACGAGCGGCGAGTCGTGCCGTGCGCCGACCACGGTGGTCGGGGCGTCGGCGTGGACGGCGAGCAGGGTGAACGTTCCTTCGAGCTGACGTGCGACGTCGGCCATCGCCTCGGTCAGGTCGCCGGTGCGGCGGTACGCACGGGCGAGGAGCTGGGCCGCGACCTCGGTGTCGGTCTCGGAGAGGAAGGTCGCGCCGTCGGCGACGAGCGATTGGCGAAGTCCGCTGTAGTTCTCGATGATCCCGTTGTGGATCACGGCCAGGCGTCCCTCGTCCGCGACGTGCGGGTGCGCGTTGGTGTCGTTCGGTGCGCCGTGGGTGGCCCACCGCGTGTGCCCGATCGCCGCGGAGGCGGCGGGCAGCGGACGCGACTGGAGCTCGTCGACGAGCTTGACGAGCTTTCCGGACTTCTTGGCCGTCGCGACGTCTGCCCGGTCGGGCGCGACGAGCGCGACCCCGGCCGAGTCGTAGCCGCGGTACTCGAGCCTGCCGAGTCCTTCGAGGACGACGTCGAGGGGTCGCCCCGACGCTTCAAGGGGGCCTGCGTAACCCACGATTCCACACATGGTTTCGGAGTCTAGCCGGACGTTCTGGGGCCTTCGCAGCCGCGACATCTCGCGGTTCTTTGTTAGTGGTCCGGCCTGTTCGTGTTCACGGTGGTGTCCTGCGTCCGGCAGAATCGTCCGAGTGGTTCCTTCCTCCGACCTGCCCGTCCCTCCGCTCGAGGGTGCTCCCGCGACCGATCAGGACGCCTCGTCCGGGTCCGGGCGCCTGCCCGACCTCTCGACGGCGTCCCCGTACGTCGACCTGGACCGTGCGGCGTGGAGCAGGCTCTCCGAGTCGACGCCGCTGCCGCTGACGGACGCGGACGTCGTCAAGCTCCGCGGCCTGGGCGACCCGATCGACCTGGCGGAGGTCGACGCGATCTACCGCCCCATCTCGCGGTTGCTCAACCTCTACGTGACGGCGACCAGCGGCCTTCACGAGGCCACCTCGACGTTCCTGCGCGAGAACTCGACCCGCACGCCGTACGTGATCGGCGTCGCGGGGTCGGTCGCCGTGGGCAAGTCGACGACGTCGCGCATCCTGCGCGAGATGCTCGCGCGCTGGCCGGAGACCCCGCGGGTCGAGCTCATCACGACGGACGGGTTCCTGTACCCGAACGCCGAGCTCGCACGCCGCGGGCTCATGGAGCGCAAGGGGTTCCCCGAGTCGTACGACCGGCGCGCCCTCATCCGGTTCCTGTCCCGCGTGAAGGCGGGAGTGCCCGAGGTCCGCAGCCCCGTCTACGACCACCTGACCTACGACATCGTCCCGGGGGCCGAGACCGTCGTCCGCAGACCGGACGTCCTGATCGTGGAGGGCCTCAACGTCCTCCAGCCGGCTCGCCCGGGGCCGTCCGACGACCAGGCAGTCGCGGTGAGCGACTTCTTCGACTTCTCGATCTACGTCGACGCGCGCACGCGCAACATCCGACAGTGGTACGTGGACCGGTTCCTGTCGCTGCGCCGGACGGCGTTCGCGCGCCCCGAGTCGTACTTCAAGCGCTACGCGACGCTCACGGACGAGGAGGCCGTCGAGAAGGCCAAGTCGATCTGGGACTCGATCAACGCGCCGAACCTGGAGGAGAACATCCTGCCGACGCGCGGTCGCGCGACCCTGGTGCTGACGAAGGGCTCGGACCACTCGGTCCAGCGCGCCCGCCTGCGCAAGGTCTGAGGGGACCGGGGGCGGTCAGGAGGCGCGGCGGACGGCGTCCTGGTCGCCCTCGACGCCCGACGACGTCGCCACCGGCCGGTCGGCCGCCTCGCCGTGGATCGGGGTCGCCCCTGCTGCGGCCTCGCGGGCCGCTTCCCGGGCCCGACGCCTGCGTGCCATGCTGTTCATGATCCGGTCGACGATCACGCCGGACAGCACGCCCATGACGACGCCGATGACCATGGCGAGCAGCGGCTGGTGCCCGAGCCACTGTGCCGCGACGAGACCGATGAGCACCGAGTAGAGGGCCCAGGTGACGGCGGCCAGGCCCGAGTACGCCATGAAGCGGCGCCGCGGGTACCCCACGGCGCCTGCGGTCATGTTGACCGCGACCCGGCCGATGGGGACGTAGCGCGCGGCGAGGATGAAGGCTGCACCGCGCGCCTTGAGCGCCTGGTCGGCCCAGGCGACGGCCTTGCGTCCCCGCACGGACCGCAGGAAGCGGATGCGCTCGGTCCCGATCCCGCGGCCCAGCGAGTAGGCGATCTGGTCACCCGTCCAGGCTCCTGCGGCGGCGATGACCAGGACGAGCACGAGGTTCGGGTTCCCCGAGGCGCTGGCAGCGACGGCGAGCGTGATGACGACGGACTCGCTGGGGATCGGCGGGAAGAACCCGTCGATCGTCGCGAACGCGTACAGGGCGGGGTAGATCCAGGCGGACGCCGCGAGTGCGAGGACCCAGATCTCCAGGTTCTCCAAGAAGGTCGAAACGGCCTCGATCACGGGTCCTCTGTTCGTCGGCTGGCGGGGCGGACCAGGCTGGTCACAGACGTCGTGTGGACGCCTGTGACCAGCCTACGGATACGGAGGCCCGACACCATCGGGGAAACCCCCCAGTCTGCCCTGATGTCGACCCCCACCTTCCGAGGACGATTCTGCCGGATCGTCAGGCCGGTCACGTCATCCTCCGGAAGGAGATCCACCCCTAGGGAGGTCCCCCGGAGGGATGCTGTGACGTCCTCCGGACGACGTGTTCGGCATTCCGGGGTCCTGTGCTCGACGCTCTGGCACCTTGCGCTCGACGTCCCGGACCGCGGGCGCGTCAGGGCAGGCGGAAGCCCAGCACCTCGGACGCCTCGGTGGGGTCCGGGGTGCCGCCCCAGAACCGCGACATGTTGTCGTTCGAGGCGAGCGACCGCAGCTCTGCGCGGTCGAGGTAGAGCTCGCCCCGCAGGTGGTCGGTCTCGTGCTGGACGATCCGCGCGGGCCACCCCGTCAGGACGTCGTCGACGGGTGCACCGTGCTCGTCCTGCCCGGTCAGGCGCACCGACCGGTGCCTCGCGACGACGGCCTGCCACCCGCTGACGCTCAGGCAGCCCTCGAAGAAGGCCCGCTGCTCGTCCCCCACCGCTGCGTAGGACGGGTTGACGAGCACCCGGAACGGCACGGGGTGCCGCTCCCGCAGGCCCGCGTCCTCGGCGTCGGTGACGCCGGCGTCCTGGACCACGGCGACCGCGAGGCCGAGCCCGATCTGGGGGGCGGCGAGCCCGACGCCCGGGGCCGCGTGCATGGTCGCGCGCATGGCCTCGACCAGCCGGGGGAAGAGGTCCCCGAGCTGCCCGGTGTAGGGCGCGGCGGGACGACGCAGCACGGGGTGCCCCGCCTGGACGATCGGGAGCACGCCGTCCTCGTGCCGTGCGAGGTGCTCCGCGACCTGGTCCCTCAGCGACTCGTCGACGGGACCGGCGAACCCGGTTCCCGTCCCGGCGTCGGCGGGTCGAGCCGTCACAGGGCCAGCCGGTCCCGGACGACGCCCGCGAGGGACTCGGCGACGGCGTCGGCCGTGGCCTGCGTCGCGGCCTCGACCATGACCCGCACGAGCGGCTCGGTGCCCGAGGAGCGCAGGACCACGCGCCCGGTCTCGCCGAGGCGCACCTCGGCGGCCGCGACGGCCTCCTGGAGCACCTCGTCGGTCGCAGCCCGCGCCTTGTCCACGCCGCGCACGTTGAGCAGCGTCTGGGGCAGCTTGGGCACAGCGCCCGCGAGGTCGGCCAGCTTGGTGCCGGACTCCTGGATGCGTGCGGCGAGCTGGAGCGCGGTCAGCACGCCGTCGCCCGTCGTCGCGAACTGGGACAGGATGATGTGCCCGGACTGCTCCCCACCGAGCGTGTACCCCTTGGCGCGCATCTCCTCGAGCACGTAGCGGTCGCCGACGCCCGTCTGGACGGTGCGGATCCCGGCGTCGCGCATCGCGAGGATCAGCCCGAGGTTGCTCATGACGGTCACCACGAGGGTGTCGTCGGCGAGGCGGCCCTTCTCCTTCTCGGCGAGGGCGAGCACCCCCATGATCTGGTCGCCGTCGACGAGGACGCCGCGGTGGTCGACCGCGATGCAGCGGTCCGCGTCGCCGTCGAACGCGACCCCGAAGTCGGCCTCGGACGCGACGACGACGGCCTGGAGCTGCTCGGGATGGTTGGACCCGCACTTCTCGTTGATGTTGCGCCCGTCGGGGCTCGCGTTCATGACGACGACGTCGGCGCCCGCCGCGCGCAGCGCCGCGGGACCCACGTCGCTCGCGGCACCGTTCGCGCAGTCGACCGCGATCCGCAGGCCGGAGAGCGGCAGGGCGTCGCCCGTCGCGCCGATGCTCGAGATGAGGTGCTCGACGTAGTCGGCCCCGGCGCTCCCCGTGTCGCGGCGCACGCGACCGACCTCGGCGCCGAGCGGACGGTCCCACTCGGCGTGGAGCTGGCGCTCCATCTCGTCCTCGAGCGAGTCCTCGAGCTTGATGCCGCCGCGGGCCAGGAACTTGATGCCGTTGTCGGCCATCGGGTTGTGCGAGGCCGAGATCATGACGCCGAAGTCGACGTCGAGCGTGCTCGTGAGGAACGCGACGGCCGGGGTCGGCAGGACGCCGACGTCGAGCACGTTGACCCCGGCGCTCGCGAGGCCCGCCGTCACTGCGGCGCCCAGGAACTCGCCCGACGCCCGCGGGTCCCTGCCGATCACGGCGCGCGGGCGGTGCCCGTCGGGTTGCCCGGTGCGTCCCAGCACGTTTGCAGCAGCCACGCCCAGGCCGAGCGCGAGCTCGGCCGTGACGTCCCTGTTCGCCAGCCCCCGCACGCCGTCGGTGCCGAACAGTCGTCCCATGAGTTTTCCTCCCTCAACGGGACGGTACAGGCACCAGGGCCTGCCCCGCCCCCGCTGCGAGCCGACCGGTCCGGTCGCTCGTCAGCATCCCTGACAAAAGACGACGGCCCCGGTGGACTGTGTCCACCGGGGCCGTCGTGCGCAAGCGCTGGATCAGCGCTTGGAGTACTGCGGAGCCTTACGGGCCTTCTTGAGCCCGGCCTTCTTGCGCTCGACGACGCGTGCGTCGCGAGTCAGGAAGCCGGCCTTCTTGAGCGCCGGGCGGTTGTGCTCGGCGTCGACCTCGTTGAGCGCACGGGCGATGCCGAGACGCAGGGCGCCGGCCTGGCCGGACGTGCCGCCACCGTTGATGCGGGCGATGACGTCGAAGCGACCCTCGACGTCGACCAGCTTCAGCGGGGAGTTCACGAGCTGCTGGTGCACCTTGTTGGGGAAGTACCCCTCGAGGGTGCGGCCGTTGATCTTCCACTGGCCGGTGCCGGGCACCAGGCGCACGCGGGCGATGGCCTCCTTGCGACGGCCCAGGGCCTGCGCGGGGGCGGTGATGCTCTGGCCACGGCCCGTGGGGGCTGCGCTCTCAGAGGTGTAGTTGCTGGGGGTCTCTTCGTCCAGCACGTCGATGTCGACGGTGGTCTCGGCCACTGGTGTGTCCTCGCGTCCTAAGTTCTCGTCTACGAGCAGGCGGAGCCTACTGCGCGACCTGGGTGATCTCGAAAGTCTTCGGCTGCTGCGCGGCGTGCGGGTGCTCAGAGCCTGCGTAGACCTTGAGCTTGCCGAACTGGGCGCGGCCGAGCGAGGTCTTGGGGATCATGCCGCGGACGGCCTTCTCCACAGCACGCTCGGGGTGCTTCTCCAGCAGGTCGCTGTACGCGACCGCCCGAAGACCACCCGGGTAACCGGAGTGGGTGTAGGCAAGCTTCTGCTCGCGCTTGTTGCCGGTCAGGGCGACCTTGCCGGCGTTGATGACGATGACGAAGTCACCGCCGTCGACGTGCGGAGCAAAGGTGGCCTTGTGCTTGCCACGGAGCAGGGTCGCCACGTGGGTGGCGAGACGGCCCAGGACGACGTCGGTCGCGTCGATGACGTACCAGTCACGCTGGACGTCGCCGGGCTTCGGGGTGTACGTACGCACGGTCGTAGCCTTCGTTTCGTGTCTTCGGTGTCTTCGGCGCAGGAGCCTGCGTCCGACAAGTCGTTTGGCCTTCGGTTGACAGGTGTCCAGGTCACGGAGCGAGTGGGCGCACAAGTGACGAGATACCGAAGGGGAAGCACAACGACTCAACAGACTACCTGGACGGCCCGTGCAGGGTCAAAACATGCTGCGTCACACCGAGGGTGATCCAGACCTCGGTGAGCAGCGTGCCCGACGGCGCACGCACGGGCGCCCTGGCGCCGGTTCAGGCGGTTGCCCGGTGGTTGTCGTGGGAGAGGCCGGTGCTCGCACCTTCCCGAGGACGAGGATACGCGCCGGGGCGCAGGTCGGCGCACGGGTCGCACTGGAGGGTTCGCGCGACGCCCGCGCAGTCGGCGCAGAACAGGCGCAGCGTCTGGCAGCCCGGGTCGACGCAGTTCTCGTACTTGGCGGTCGCGCCGCCGCACTCGCTGCACGCGCCGAGCGGGACGGTCTCGCTCCCGAACTCGACGTGCATGCGCTCGTCGAACACGTACAGCGAGCCCTCCCACAGCCCCTGGTCGCCGAACGTCTCGCCGTAGCGCACGATCCCGCCGTCGAGCTGGTAGACCTCCTCGAAGCCGCGCGCGAGCATGAGCGAGGACAGGACCTCGCACCGCACGCCGCCCGTGCAGTAGGTCACGACAGGGCGGCCCTTGAGGTCGTCGTACGCGCCCGAGTCGAGCTCGGCCACGAAGTCGCGCGTGGTCTCGACCGCGGGCACGACCGCGCCTCGGAACCTGCCGATCGCGGCCTCGAACGCGTTGCGGCCGTCGAAGAACACGACGTCGTCGCCGCGCTCGGCCACGAGCTCGTGCAGCGCCTGCGGGTCGAGGCGCGCGCCGCCGTCGACCACGCCGTCCTGGTCGACCGTGAGCTCGTCGGCCGCGCCGAAGCTCACGAGCTCGGGGCGCACCTTGACCGACAGGCGCGGGAAGTCCCGGCCCGTGCCGTCCGACCACTTGACGTCGATCTCCGAGAACCCCGGGTACTGCTTGGTGGTCTTGACGTACTGCTTGAGGTTCTCGACCGTCCCGCCCAGGGTGGCGTTGATGCCGTGCTCGGAGACGATGACACGTCCCGTCAGCCCCCACTGCTCCCCGAGGGAGCGTTGCCACAGCTGCACCGCGCGCGGGTCTGCGAGCGGCGTGAAGGCGTAGAAGAGAACGATCTTGGGGACGGCCATTGCTCCATTTTAGGAGCCCGACGGCGGCGCGCAGGTCGTGCTACCGGCCCGCCGCCGTCCGTGTGGTCTTCCTCACCGCGCCTCCGTGCGTCAGCGCTGGCGCTTGACCCGCTCGACGTCCCAGACCGGTTCCGGGGTCTCGACGACCCGCCCGTCCGAGCCGAACACCACGAACCGGTCGAAGCCACGGGCGAACCAGCGGTCGTGCGTGACGGCCAGCACCGTGCCCTCGAACGCCGCCAGGCCCGACTCGAGCGCCTCGGCCGAGTGCAGGTCGAGGTTGTCCGTGGGCTCGTCGAGCAGCAGGAGCGTCGCTCCCCCGAGCTCGAGCAGCAGGATCTGGAAGCGCGCCTGCTGACCCCCGGACAGCGTCTCGAAACGCTGCTCGGCCTGACCGACGAGCTCGTAGCGGTCGAGCGCCTTGCTCGCCGGCTCGCGGCCCATGCCGTCGCGGGCCCCGTCGCCGCGGTGCAGGATCTCGAGCAGCGTGCGGCCCTCGAACTCGGGGTGCGCGTGGTTCTGCGCGAACCACCCCGGCCGCACGCGGGAACCGAGCACGGCGCGGCCCGTGTGGGCCACGGGCGGCACGACCGCGCTCTCCCCCGCACCCGACCCGCCCGCTGCGCCGTCGAGGACGGGCCGGTGCTCGACGTCCGGGGCCGAGCCGCCGCGCGCCAGGAGCCGCATGAAGTGCGACTTGCCCGAACCGTTGGACCCCAGGATCGCGACGCGCTCGCCGAAGAAGACCTCGAGGTCGAACGGCGCCATGAGCCCGGTCAGCTCGAGCTGCTCGCACGTCACGGCCCGCTTGGCCGTGCGCCCGCCCGTGAGGCGGACCTTGACGTTCTGCTCGTGCGCCAGGACCTGCGGCGGCCCGGCCTCCTCGAACTTGCGCAGCCGCGTCTGGGCGGCCTGGTAGCGGCTCGCGAGCCCGTCGTTGAAGGCTGCCTTGTTCTTGAGGGTGTTGACGAGGTCCTTGAGCTTGGCGTGCTCCTCCTCCCAGCGGCGCAGGAGCTCCTCGAGCCGGCTGCGCCGGTCGGCCCGGGCCTCGGCGTACGTGCCGAACCCACCGCCGTGCACCCAGATCGTCCCGCCCGCGGCCGTGGGCTCGACGGTCGCGACCTGCGTCGCGGTCCGCGCCAGGAGCTCGCGGTCGTGGCTGATGAACAGCACCGTCTTGGGCGAGGCCGCGAGCTTCTCCTCGAGCCAGCGCTTGGTCGGTACGTCGAGGTAGTTGTCGGGCTCGTCGAGGAGCAGGACCTCCTCGGGGCCGCGGAACAGCGCCGTGAGGACGAGGCGCTTCTGCTCGCCGCCCGACAGTGTGCGGACCTCACGGAACTGCGCCTGCTCGAACGGGATCGACAGGACCTCGTCGGTGACCTTGTCCCACTCGGCCTCGGCCTCGTACCCGCGCGCGTCGGCCCAGTCGGCCAGCGCCTGGGCGTAGCGCATCTGGGACGGGGTGTCGTCGACCGTCATGATGTCGAGCTCGGCCGCGGCGAGCTCGCGGGCGGCGTCGCGGATCGAGGGCTGCGCGAGGTCGACGAGCAGGTCACGGACCGTGCGCTCGTCGTCGATACGGCCGACGAACTGGCGCATCACCCCGAGACCGCCGCTGCGGCCCACGGTGCCGCCGTGCGCGGACAGGTCGCCCGCGACGATGCGCAGGAGCGTCGTCTTGCCGGCGCCGTTGGGGCCGACGAGCGCGACCTTGGCGCCGTCCGCGACGCGCAGGGTCGCCCCGGCCAGGAGAGGGCGCCCGTCGGGCAGGAAGTAGCTGATGTCGCTGATGTCGATGTGACCCACGGGCTCATCCTCCCTGCCCGAGGCCCTGGTTGACGACTCCTTTCGCCGACGGTGACGCACCTGACCGCCGACGGTGACGTCCCTACCCGCCCAGGGTGACGCTCCCGGCGCCCGACGGTGACGCGCGAGCCCACCCAGGGTGACCGTCTCCCGGGCGCACCGCCGCACGTCGGCGCGCTCCGCCGTCGGGCAGCCGGCCTGCCGCGAGCAGCCGGTGGGACCGGCAGGCTGCAGGAACGCCCCCGCGGTGACAGTGTGGAGGGATGAGCGACGACACCCCAGCCACCCGGACCGACCCCGCCCTCGGCACCGAGGGCGACTCCGACCAGCTCCAGCGCGACGACACCCTGGTCGACCGCGGCGTCGACGACGTGCTCGACGAGGGGTACGCACCGCCCGAGCGCGCCCCCCTGACCTACGCGCACCCCGAGCGCCTCGAGGAGGACGGCGAGTCGCTCGACCAGCGCCTCGCCGACGAGGAGCCCGAGGACTGGGATGCCGACCCGCTCGACCGGCCCGACACCACGCGGTCCGGCCGCCTCGTCGCGGACCCCGACGCGCTCGACGGGCGCGACAACGACACGTACGCCGACGACGCCGGGATCGACGGCGCCGCGGCGAGCGCCGAGGAGGCCGCGATCCACATCGTCGAGGAGCCGTAACCCCCTACGACCGGGGGGCCTCCGGAGCCCGCACCGCCGCCGCGTCCCAGACGTCCTCGTCCATGCGGACCGCGCGCACCCGTTCTGCCCGGGCCGCGAGCTCGTCGTCGGGCGGGTACGTGACGGCCTCGAGGACCAGGCCGTGCGGCGGCACGACGCCGGCTCCCGCGTCCCTGCGCCTCGCCGCCAGGACCTCGGACGGCCAGGAGACGGGTCGACGCCCCTCCCCCACGGCGACCGACGCACCGACCAGGGCGCGAACCATGTTGTGGCAGAACGCGTCCGCGCGGACGTGCGCGACGACGAGCCCCTCGTCGGGTCCGTCCGTCGCCCGCTCCCAGGACAGGTGCTGGAGCTCGCGGATCGTGGTCGCACCGGGCCGCGGCTTGCAGAACGCCGCGAAGTCCCGGATCCCGAGCAACGGCTGGAGCGCCTCGTGCATCGCGCCGGCGTCGAGAGGCTTCCTGTTCCACAGGACCCACTCGCGGCGAAGAGGGTCGCGCAGTGCGGGGTCGTCGACGATGCGGAACGTGTAGCTGCGGTACAGCGCCGAGAAGCGCGCGTCGAACCCCTGCGGTGCGGGCGTCGCCCGGTGCACCACGACGTCGCCCGGCAGCACTCCCGCGAGCCGCGCGACGAGCGCGTCCCCCGGGGTGCGGTCCGAGCGGCCCGGCATCGCGTCCCACGCGGCTCGCGGCAGGTCGACGTGCGCCACCTGGCCGCGCGCATGGACCCCCGCGTCGGTGCGGCCCGCGACCGTCAGGCGCGGCGGCTCGCCCCGCAGGATCTGCCCCAACCCGTCCTCGAGGGCCCCCTCGACGGTCCGCAGGCCGGGCTGGCGGGCCCACCCGGCGAAGGCCGTGCCCTGGTAGGCGAGGTCCAGGCGGACACGGACAGGCTGCTCGTTCGTCACGTGCACCTACGCTAGCGCCCGATACTGTGCTGACATGCCCGAACGCACCTCCGGCCCCGACTCCACCGAGCTGCGCACCCTCGCGGTCGACTGCGGCGGGGGCGGCATCAAGGCCAACGTGCTCGACGCCGCAGGGACCGCGCACGCCTCCGCCGTCCGGGTCCCGACGCCCTACCCCCTGCCGCCGTCCCTCCTGGTCGACGTCATCGCGCAGATCGCCGACCGTCTGCCCCCCGCGGCCCGGGTCACCGTCGGCATGCCGGGCATGATCCGTCGCGGCGTCGTCGTGCACACCCCGCACTACGTCACGCGCTCGGGCCCGCGCAGCAGGGTCGACCCGGCCCTGGTCGAGCAGTGGGCCAGCTTCGACGTGCAGGCAGCGGTGAGCGAACGCCTCGGGATGCCCGCGCTCGTGCTCAACGACGCCGAGGTGCACGGAGCCGGGGTCGTCGCGGCGTCAGGCCTCGAGCTCGTGCTCACGCTCGGGACCGGGCTGGGGTCGGCCCTGTTCCACGGCGGACGCCTCGCACCGCACCTCGAGTGGTCGCACGCCCCCGTGCGGCGCGGGACCACGTACGACGAGTACATCGGCGAGGTCGAGCGGCGGAGGCTCGGGAACGGCCTGTGGTCACGGCGCGTCGTCGCGCTCGTCGACGGGCTGCGCCCCGTGTTCTGGTGGGACCGGCTCTACCTGGGCGGAGGCAACTCGCGCCAGATCACGCCGTCCGCGCTCGAACGCCTCGGCGACGACGTCGTGATCGTCCCCAACTCGGCGGCCCTCGTCGGCGGGGCCAGGGCATGGGACCTGACGCTCGTCTGAGCTAGCGGTCCAGCTCGTGGTGGGCCGCGAGCACGGCCCGGGTGAACGCCACGGGCCGGTCGAGGCTCACGAGATGCTTGGCCCCCGGGACCACGACGAGCTCGGCCCGCGCGCCACCCGCACGCGCGGCCGCGAGGTACTCGCGCTCCCCGAACCGGAAATGGTCCCACCGCCCGTTGACGAACCACACGGGAGAGTCCGTCGCCGCCAGCGCTGACAAGGGATCCGCGCGCCCCACCTCGTCGAGGATCGCCGTCATGGTCGTGAGCGCGAACCCGCCCGCACCGATGTCCTCGATACCGACCGCGGGCAGCGTCCTGCGCACGAGCGCCCGGTTGAGCGCCGCACCGTTGTCCGGCAGCCGCTCGATCCGGTCCGCCGCGACGCGCCAGGCGACGCGCAGCCGGGACGCCGGCACGGTGCAGCAGCTCGCGGCGACGAGACCCGCGACCTGCGCAGGGAACCGCGCGCGGTGCTCGATCCCCACGTACCCGCCGAGCGAGAGCCCGACGACGAGCGCGCGGCCCCCGAGGTCGTCCACGGCCCCCGCGACGGTCGCCACCGCACCGTCGAGCGTGAACGCCTCGTCCGTGCGCCCACCGTGCCCCGGCAGGTCCACCGCGACCGCCTCGATACCGGCACGGTCCATGGCCTCGAGCTGTGCCCGCCACATCGTGCGGGACGTACGCGAACCGTGGACGAACAGCACCGGCAGACCCATACGGACCAATCTAGGGGCACCCCCGGCGCCAGGTGCCCCGCACGCACCAGGTGGGCGCCGTCGTCAGGTGTCCGTCGCGCGTCACCCGGACGCCGGCATCTGCCGCCGGGCGCCGCTGTCGGGGGTCGTCGACGGGCGTCCGTCGCGTATCACCCGGCCGCCGGCGTCAGCCCTCGGGCGTCGTCGGGTGTCCGCCGGCCGGGGTGCCGTCGGGCGTCCGCCGGCCGGGGGCTTCGGGCGTCCGCCGGCGGGCACGACGAAGGGCCCGGCACCAGATGGTGCCGGGCCCTTCAAGGGGAAGCCCGTCCGGCAGAGCCGGGGACGGGTCAGTCCTCCTTCGAAGCCTTCGCGTCCTCGACGGGGGCGTCCTCCACGACGGGAGCGTCCTCGACGACGGGCGCGTCCTCGATCGTGGCGTCCTCGACGGGAGCCTCGACCTTGGCGGCCTTGGGCTTGCTGGCCTTCTTCGCAGCCTTCTCGGCCTCGCGGACGACGGCCTGCTTGGGGCTGACGGGCTCGGTCACGAGCTCGATGACGGCCATGGGGGCGTTGTCGCCCTTGCGGTTGCCGACCTTCGTGATGCGCGTGTAGCCACCGTTGCGCTCCGCCATCTGCGGGGCGATCTCGGTGAACAGCGTGTGCACGACGGACTTGTCGCGGACGACGGTCATGACGCGACGACGAGCCGCCAGGTCACCGCGCTTCGCGAACGTGATGAGGCGCTCGGCCACCGGACGCAGACGCTTGGCCTTGGTCTCGGTCGTCGTGATGCGGCCGTGCTCGAAGAGCTGCGTGGACAGGTTCGCGAGGATGAGACGCTCGTGAGCCGGGCCACCGCCGAGCCGCGGACCCTTGGTGGGGGTAGGCATTGATCTTGCTCCTTAGAAGTGGATCGTGCGTGCGGCCGAGCCGCGAGCACGGAAGGTCAGAACTGCTGCTGCCCGTCGGAGAACGTCGCCTCGTCCTCGTCGGCCTCGTAGTAGTCCGCCGTGGAGGGGTCGAAGTCCAGCGGCGAGTCCTTGAGGTTCAGGCCGAGCTCTGCGAGCTTCTCCTTGACCTCGTTGATGGACTTCGCGCCGAAGTTCCGGATGTCCAGCAGGTCTGCCTCGCTGCGAGCGACGAGCTCGCCGACCTGGTGGATGCCCTCACGCTTGAGGCAGTTGTACGAACGGATCGTGAGGTTGAGCTCCTCGATCGGGAGCGCGAGGTCCGCAGCGAGCGCGGCGTCCGTCGGGGACGGGCCGATCTCGATGCCCTCGGCCTCGACGTTGAGCTCACGGGCGAGGCCGAAGAGCTCGACGAGCGTCTTGCCGGCCGAGGCCAGCGCGTCGCGCGGGGAGATCGCCTGCTTCGTCTCGACGTCGACGATCAGCTTGTCGAAGTCGGTGCGCTGCTCGACACGGGTCGCCTCGACCTTGTACGTGACCTTGAGGACCGGCGAGTAGATCGAGTCGACGGGAACACGGCCGATCTCGGCGTCGAAGGACTTGTTCTGGTTCGCGGAGACGTAGCCACGTCCACGCTCGACCGTCAGCTCGATCTCGAGCTTGCCCTTGTCGTTGAGGGTGGCGATGTGCAGGTCCGGGTTGTGGACCTCCACGCCCGCCGGCGGGACGATGTCCGCGGCGGTGACCGCGCCAGCACCCTGCTTGCGCAGGTACATCACGACCGGCTCGTCGTTCTCCGAGGAGACCACGAGGTTCTTGATGTTGAGGATGATCTCGGTAACGTCTTCCTTGACACCGGCAACGGTGGTGAACTCGTGGAGGACACCGTCGATGCGGATCGAGGTCACTGCAGCGCCCGGGATGGACGAGAGCAGCGTGCGACGAAGCGAGTTGCCGAGGGTGTAGCCGAAGCCAGGCTCGAGCGGCTCGATGGAGAAGCGCGAACGGTTCTCCGAGATGACCTCTTCGGTCAGGGTGGGGCGCTGTGCGATCAGCACTGGTGTGTTCCTTTCGGTGTGCGTCCGCTATTTGACGCATCACGGGCAACGCGTGCTCCTGGACGGGACTCTGTCCACCCGGCCAGGGTGCTGCGCCCGTCGTCGCGCCGGCCGGCAGGGCCGGGGGCAGCGCGACGACGAGCGGAGCAGAGGATCAGACGCGGCGACGCTTGGGGGGGCGGCAGCCGTTGTGAGCCTGGGGCGTCACGTCCTGGATCGAGCCGACCTCGAGGCCGGTCGCGGTGAGCGAACGGATCGCGGTCTCACGGCCGGAGCCGGGGCCCTTGACGAAGACGTCGACCTTCTTGACGCCGTGCTCCTGGGCGCGGCGGGCCGCGGACTCAGCAGCGAGCTGCGCGGCGAACGGCGTCGACTTGCGCGAGCCCTTGAAGCCGACGTGCCCGGCCGAGGCCCAGGCGATGACGGCACCGGTCGGGTCGGTGATCGACACGATCGTGTTGTTGAACGTGCTCTTGATGTGCGCCTGGCCGTGGGGGACGTTCTTCTTGTCCTTGCGGCGCGGCTTGCGGGCCGCGGTGGCGCGAGTCTTGGGAGGCATTTCTCGATCTTCTCCTGGTCTGAGGTGTTCGGACCGGGTCGGCGTGCGCCGCGCGGGTGAGCACGAGGCTCAGGCGGGCTGCACGCGTTCCACGGACTACTGCTTAGCGGGCCTTCTTCTTGCCGGCCACGGTGCGCTTGGGTCCCTTGCGGGTACGCGCGTTGGTCTTGGTGCGCTGCCCGCGGACGGGCAGGCCGCGGCGGTGACGCAGGCCCTCGTAGCAGCCGATCTCGACCTTGCGGCGAATGTCAGCAGCCACCTCACGGCGGAGGTCACCCTCGAGCTTGTAGTTGCCCTCGAGGTAGTCACGCAGCGCGACGAGCTCGGTGTCACCGAGGTCCTTCACGCGAACGTCCGGGGAGATCCCGGTGGCGGCCAGCGTCTGCTGGGCGCGGGTACGGCCGACGCCGTAGATGTAGGTGAGCGCGATCTCGAGCCGCTTCTCGCGGGGGAGGTCGACGCCGACAAGACGTGCCATGTGCCTTCCGGCTCCTGTTACTTCGTTCGGAGGTCTACCGCACCATCTTCCCGCGGAGCTGCGGGCCCCGGCCTCCGAGCCGGGGGTTCCCCTCAGTGGGCCTGTGCGGCCCGACCGTGAGGTTCGTGGTGGTGCGCTGGTTGGCACCCGAGGGTGCCGGCGATCGGTCCGCTCTCGCAGACCTGCATCACCGTGCGCCGGAGCGCCGGGGACTCAGCCCTGGCGCTGCTTGTGACGCAGGTTCTCGCAGATCACCATGACGCGACCGTGCCGGCGGATCACCTTGCACTTGTCGCAGATCTTCTTGACGCTGGGCTTGACCTTCATCAGTCTGTTCCTCCGCCGCCGCACGCACGCGCGGGCGAACCCAGGCCTGCGGCAGCAGTTGTTTCGAGTGGTGGATTCTTGACGACTACTTGTAGCGGTAGACGATCCGGCCACGGGACAGGTCGTACGGGCTCAGCTCCACCACCACTCGGTCCTCGGGGAGGATCCGGATGTAGTGCTGTCGCATCTTGCCCGAGATGTGAGCCAGAACCTTGTGCCCGTTGGCCAGCTCCACGCGGAACATCGCGTTCGGCAGGGCCTCGACCACGCTGCCCTCGATCTCGATGACACCGTCCTTCTTTGCCATATCCTCCGCTAACTCTCGTCCGAACTGCTTCCCACTCACCTGTGCTCTGCGAGGACCGGTGAGTGGACGTCGTGTGCATTCCGCCCTGCTGCCCGGTCGGTTGAACTCGAACAGGGAACGCGGACTACACCCAGCGGACTATCCTACGGCATCGATCCGCCAGAAGGAACCGGAGGTGGTGTGCCCCCGGACACGTGCCCGCCCGACCCCTGATCGGTCGCCCCCGCTCCCCTGCGCGGCGCCTCGTCGAGGACGGTGCGCGGGCCCCCCTGGGGGGAACCGACCACGCGGGCAGGGACGCGCGGACGGCCCGCTCCCTGCCTGGTCAGGTAGGGAACGGGCCGGCCGCGAAGAACGATCCTCAGCCCTCGAGCGGGGCGACGGTGACGCCGAGCTCTGCGAGCTTCGCCGCACCGCCGTCGGGGGCCGTCAGGACCCAGATGCCGTCCTCGAGGATGGCGACGCTGTGCTCCCAGTGGGCTGCGCGCGCACCGTCGTCGGTCACGACGGTCCAGTCGTCCTCGAGCACCTGCGTGAAGCGCTCGCCACGGGTCACCATGGGCTCGATGGCCAGGCACATGCCCGGCTTGAGCCGCGGCCCGCGCTCGCGCGTGCGGTAGTTGAGGACGTCCGGCGGCTGGTGCATCGACGTACCGATGCCGTGCCCCACGTACTCCTCGATGATCCCGTAGGGGACGCCGTCGGCCGCGGCCGACGCCTCGATCGAGTCCTCGACCGCGTTGCCGACGTCCCCCAGGCGCTCTCCGGTCGCCAGGGCGGCGATGCCGGCCCAGAGCGCCCGCTCGGTCGCCTCGACGAGCGCGACGTCCGCCGCGTCGGCCTCGGGCAGGACGAACGAGAACGCGGAGTCCCCGTGCCAGCCGTCGACGATCGCGCCGCAGTCCACCGACACGACGTCGCCCGGGAGCAGCTCACGCGTCCCCGGGATGCCGTGCACGACCTCGTCGTTCACGGACACGCAGAGCGTCGCCGGGTACCCGTGGTACCCCAGGAACGACGGCGTCGCACCGGCGTCGCCGATCACGGCCGCCGCCAGCGCGTCCAGGTCCGCGGTCGTCATGCCCGGACGCACCGCCGAGCGGACCGTGGCGAGCGCGTCGGCGACCACCAGCCCCGCCCGGCGCATCGTGCGCACCTGGTCGACCGTCTTGTACTCGACCTTCTCGCGACCGAACACTTCGCGTTCCTACCGTCCCCGGGTCAGCCGACGAGAGGCGCGAGCGCCTCGACGAGACGCTCGGTCACGTCGTCGATCTCGCCGATGCCGTCGACCTGGGCCAGGAGGCCCCGCTCGGCGTACGCGGACGTCAGCGGAGCGGTCTGCTCGGCGTAGATGTCGAGACGGCGGGCGATCGCCTCCTCGGTGTCGTCCTCACGGCCCTCGATCTCCGCACGCTTGCGCAGGCGGGCCAGGAGCTCGTCGCGGTCCGCGGTGAGCTCGAGCACGGCGTCCAGCTCGACGCCGAGGTCGGCGAGGATGCCGTCGAGCTCGACGACCTGGGCCGCGTTGCGCGGGTAGCCGTCGAGGATGAAGCCGCGAGCGACGTCGTCCTGCGCGAGGCGGTCACGGACCATGTCGTTCGTCACCGAGTCGGGGACGAGCTCGCCCTTGGCCGTGTACTCCTGCACCAGCTTGCCCAGCTCCGTGCCGCCCTTGATGTTGGCACGGAAGATGTCGCCCGTGGAGATCGCCGGGATGCCGTAGTGCGCCGCCAGGCGAGCCGCCTGGGTGCCCTTGCCGGCCCCCTGGGGACCCATGATGATCAAGCGCGCGGAGGCCTCGGACGAGGTGCCCGCGACGGGAGTCGTGTCGGTCAACGCAAGAACCCTTCGTAGTGACGCTGCTGCAGCTGCGAGTCGATCTGCTTGACCGTCTCGAGGCCGACGCCCACCACGATGAGGATCGAGCTACCACCGAACGGGATGTTGGTGCTCACCCCCAGCAGGACCAGGACGAGCGTCGGGATGAGCGCAACGAGCGCGAGGTAGATGGCACCCGCCGAGGTGATGCGGGTGATGACGTAGTCGAGGTACTCCGCCGTGGGGCGGCCGGCCCGGATGCCCGGGATGAAGCCGCCGTACTTCTTCATGTTGTCGGCGACCTCGTCCGGGTTGAACGTGATGGCCGTGTAGAAGAAGCAGAAGAAGACGATGAGGACCACGTAGATCGAGATGTGGATCGGCGACGCCGGGTCCGCGAGGTACTTGGTGACCCACTGGACCCACCCTGCCGTCGTGTCGCCGAACTGGGCGATGAGGCCGGGGACCGCGAGCAGCGACGACGCGAAGATGACCGGGATGACGCCCGACATGTTGATCTTGATCGGGATGTAGGTGCTCGAGCCGCCGTACATCTTGCGCCCGACCATGCGCTTCGCGTACTGGACGGGCACACGACGCTGGGACTGCTCGACGAAGACGACCAGGCCGATGACGAGGACGATGACGGCGATCATGATCGTGAAGTTGATCGCGCCGTTCGAGCCGCCCGCGATCGACCAGAGAGCGAGCGGGAAGCTGGCCGCGATCGACGTGAAGATGAGGAGCGACATGCCGTTGCCGACACCGCGCTCGGAGATCAGCTCGCCGAGCCACATGATGAGGCCGGTGCCCGCCGTCATGGTGATGACCATGATCGCGGACGTCAGGAAGCTGTTGTCCGGGATGACCGGGACGGGGCAGCCCGGGAAGAGCAGCCCGCTGCGGGCCGTCGTGATGACGGTCGTCGACTGCAGGACGGCGAGAGCGATCGTCAGGTAGCGCGTGTACTGCGTGAGCTTCGCGGTACCGGACTGGCCCTCCTTGTGCAGCGCCTCGAAGTGAGGGATGACCACACGGAGCAGCTGCACGATGATGCTCGCGGTGATGTACGGCATGATGCCGAGCGCGAAGATCGAGAGCTGGAGCAGGGCGCCACCGCTGAACAGGTTCACCATGCCCAGGAGGTTGTTCTGGCCCTGCGTGTCGATGCACTGCTGGACGTTGGCGTAGTCCACACCAGGGGTCGGGATGAACGAGCCCACACGGAAGATCGCCATGATGGCGATCGTGAACAGCAGCTTGCGCCGCAGGTCAGGTGTCCGGAAAGCCCGGGCGAATGCGCTGAGCACCTATCCTCCTGGCCCGCCGAGGCGGGATGTCGTGTCGCCGGTTGGTCGGCGAGATGTGACGCACCCGGCACGGGACGCCATGGGGCACCTTAGCCGCTGCGCCGCGATGGACGGCAAATTGAGACAACCGGCGATGATTCTACGTTCCCCCGAGCAGCGGCGGCACCGGCGGACCACCCCCAGACGCAGACAGGGCCGACAGCGCATCGCGCTATCGGCCCTGTCCTACGTGTCAGTCCTCCGAGACGGAGCCACCGGCCGCAAGGATCTTGTCCTTGGCGGAAGCCGAGAACGCGTCGACCGCGACCTCGAGCTTGACGGTGACCTCACCCGTGCCCAGCACCTTGACGAGCTCGCCCTTGCGGACGGCTCCCTTGGCGACCAGGTCCTCGACGGTGACGGAGCCACCCTCGGGGTACAGCGCGGAGAGCTTGTCCAGGTTCACGACCTGGTACTCCGTGCGGAACGGGTTCTTGAAGCCACGAAGCTTGGGCAGACGCATGTGCAGCGGCATCTGTCCACCTTCGAAGCGCTCCGGCACCTGGTAACGAGCCTTCTGGCCCTTGGTACCACGGCCGGCCGTCTTACCCTTCGACGCCTCACCACGACCCACACGGGTCTTGGCCTTCTTGGCGCCGGGGGCGGGACGGAGGTGGTGGACCTTGAGGGTGCCACCAGCGCCGACGGTCTGCTGTGCCTCGGCCTTGGGGGCCTCGGTCGCAGCAGCCTTCTTGGCGGGAGCCTTCTTCTTCGGAGCGTCGGTCGAAGCCTCGACCGCGGTCTCCTTCTTGGCCTTCTCAGCCATGATCACTCGACCTCCTCAACGGCGACGAGGTGCGCCACCGTTGCGACCATGCCGCGGATCTCCGGGCGGTCCTCCTTCACGGCGGTGTCGCCGATCCGCTTGAGGCCCAGAGTGCGCAGCGTGTCGCGCTGATTCTGCTTGCCGCCGATGGCGGACTTCGTCTGGGTCACCTTGAGTCGAGCCATCACGCACCTACCCCAGCTGCGCGTGCACGAAGGAGCGCGGCCGGAGCCACGGCCTCGAGCGGCAGGCCACGACGCGCTGCAACAGCCTCAGGCTGCTCCAGGTTGCGCAGTGCCTCGACCGTCGCGTGCACGATGTTGATCGCGTTGGACGAACCGAGCGACTTGCTCAGGACGTCGTGGATGCCCGCGCACTCCAGCACGGCGCGGACCGGACCACCGGCGATGACACCGGTACCCGGGGCTGCCGGACGCAGGAAGACGACACCGGCGGCTGCCTCACCCTGGATGGGGTGAGGGATGGTGCCCTGGATGCGGGGAACCTTGAAGAAGTTCTTCTTGGCCTCCTCGACACCCTTGGCGATCGCCGCGGGGACTTCCTTCGCCTTGCCGTAGCCGACACCGACGGTACCGTCGCCATCGCCCACCACGACGAGCGCGGTGAAGCTGAAGCGGCGGCCGCCCTTGACGACCTTGGACACGCGGTTGATGGTGACGACGCGCTCGACGAAGGCGTTCTTCTCGGCGGCGTCACCACGGCGACCGTCACCACGGCGACCGTCGCGACGAGCGTCGCCGCGGCCTCCGGAGTTGCGGTCGGTCGACTCGTTGGCGGCACCCGTAGGGGCGCCGGTGTTGCTGCGCTGCCCTGCAGCCATCAGAGAATCCTTTGCTTCCGTACCGTGTACACGGTGGTGGTTTCGGCCATCATCACAGGGACAGACCGCCTTCGCGGGCCCCGTCGGCGACTGCAGCCACCCGGCCGTGGTACTTGTTGCCACCGCGGTCGAAGACGACCGAGTCGACACCAGCGGCCTTGGCACGCTCGGCGACGAGCTCGCCGACCTTGCGGGCCTTCGCGCTCTTGTCACCGTCGAACGACCGCAGGTCGCCCTCGATGGTGGATGCGGAAGCAACGGTCTGACCGATCGTGTCGTCCACGATCTGCGCCGTGATGTGGCGCGCGGAGCGCGTCACGACGAGACGGGGACGAGCAGCCGTGCCAGCGATCTTCTTGCGCAGGCGGAGGTGGCGACGCTTGCGCGAGACTGCCTTGCCCTTGCCGAGAACCTTGAGAGCCATCGTTACTTACCAGCCTTTCCGACCTTGCGGCGGACGACCTCGCCGGCGTACCGCACACCCTTGCCCTTGTACGGCTCGGGCTTGCGGATCTTGCGGATGTTCGCAGCGACCTCGCCGACCTGCTGCTTGTCGATGCCCGAGACCGAGAACTTGGTCGGGGACTCGACAGCGAAGGTGATGCCGGCCGGTGCGGAGACCACGACGGGGTGGCTGAAACCGAGAGCGAACTCCAGGTCAGTGCCCTTCGCGGTCACGCGGTAACCGGTACCGACGATCTCGAGCTTCTTCTCGTAGCCCTGGGTGACACCGGTCACCAGGTTCGCGAGGAGGGTGCGGGTCAGGCCGTGCAGAGCGCGCGATGCACGCTCGTCGTTCGGGCGCGTCACCACGAGGGTGTCGGCGTCCTGGGAGACCTCGATGGGGGCGGGGATGGTGTGCTCCAAGGAACCCTTCGGGCCCTTGACCGTCACCAGTGCGCCGCTGATCGTGACATCCACTCCGGCGGGAACCGGAACGGGGATCTTGCCGATACGAGACATGGCGTATCTCTCCTTTCCGATTACCAGACGTAGGCGAGGACTTCTCCGCCCACGCCCTTCTTGGCTGCCTGACGGTCGGTCAGGAGGCCGGAGGACGTGGACAGGATCGCCACGCCGAGGCCACCGAGAACCTTGGGCAGGTTGGTCGACTTCGCGTACACACGCAGACCGGGCTTCGACACGCGGCGGATCCCGGCAAGGGAGCGCTCGCGGTTCGGGCCGAACTTCAGCTCGATCGTCAGGTACTTGCCCACGGGCGCGTCCTCGACGGTCCAGCCGGAGATGTAGCCCTCGGCCTGCAGGATTTCAGCAATGTGCGACTTCAGCTTCGAGAACGGCATCTGAACCGTCTCGTGGTAAGCCGAGTTCGCGTTACGCAGACGGGTCAGCATGTCTGCGATCGGGTCGGTCATCGTCATTGGGCTTCAGCCCTTCCTCGCCGGGGTATCTGGCCGGTTCCCCGAGGGGAACCGTGCCAGACCTGCGACGTAGTTGTTACCAGCTGCTCTTGGTGACGCCGGGAAGCTCGCCACGGTGTGCCATCTCGCGGACGCAGATACGGCACAGGCCGAACTTGCGGTACACGGAGTGCGGGCGACCGCACTTCTGGCAGCGAGTGTAGGCGCGGACCGCGAACTTAGGCTTCGCGGCTGCCTTGTTGACCAGGGCCTTCTTCGCCATGTCAGTTCTCCTTGAAGGGGAAGCCGAGACGGCGCAGCAAGGAGCGGCCCTCGTCGTCGGTCGTCGCCGTCGTCACGATCGTGATGTCCATACCGCGGACGCGATCGATCTTGTCCTGGTCGATCTCGTGGAACATCGACTGCTCCGTGAGACCGAAGGTGTAGTTGCCGTGGCCGTCGAACTGCTTGGCCGAGAGTCCGCGGAAGTCGCGGATACGGGGCAGGGCGATGGACAGCAGGCGGTCGAGGAACTCCCACATGCGGTCGCCACGCAGCGTGACGTGCGCGCCGATCGGCATGCCCTCACGCAGCTTGAACTGAGCGATGGACTTGCGGGCCTTGGTGACCTGCGGCTTCTGGCCGGTGATGGCCGAGAGGTCGCGGATGGCACCCTCGATGAGCTTCGAGTCCTTGGCGGCGTCGCCGACACCCATGTTGACGACGATCTTCGTCAGTCGTGCAACCTGGTTGACGTTCTCGTGGCCGAACTCCTCGAGGAGGCCGGCGACGATCTCGTCGCGGTAGCGCTGCTTGAGACGCGCGATCTCAGGGGCTTGCAGTTCAGTGCTCATCAGATGTCCTTACCGGAACGCTTGGCGACGCGCACGCGAACCTTGCGCGTACGGCCGTCACGCTCGACCTCTTCGGTGCGGTACCCGACGCGGGTGCCCTTCTTGGTCTCCGGGTCGACGACCATCACGTTGCTCACGTGGATCGGCGCCTCGACGACCTCGATGCCACCGGTACGCGTCCCGCGCTGGGACTGACCCACCTTGGTGTGCTTCGTGACGCGGTTGATGCCCTCGACGATCACGCGGTCGGAGTCCGTGAGGACCTCGAGCACGCGACCCTGGCTTGCGCGGTCCTTGCCAGAGATGACGACCACCAGGTCGCCCTTCTTGATCTTCGCCATGTTCAGAGCACCTCCGGAGCCAGCGAGATGATCTTCATGAACCGCTTGTCACGCAGCTCCCGGCCCACGGGGCCGAAGATACGCGTGCCACGGGGCTCGCCGTCGTTCTTGAGGATCACGGCCGCGTTCTCGTCAAACTTGATGTAGGAACCGTCCGGACGACGGCGCTCCTTGGCGGTACGCACGACGACAGCCTTGACGACGTCGCCCTTCTTCACGTTGCCACCGGGGATAGCGTCCTTGACGGTTGCGACGATGACGTCGCCGATTCCGGCGTAGCGACGGCCCGAACCACCGAGAACACGGATGCAGAGAATCTCCTTGGCACCCGTGTTGTCGGCGACGCGAAGTCGCGACTCCTGCTGGATCATTTAGTGAACTCCTGTCGTCGAGCTGGTTCTCGCCAGGCGAGCCTTGCCGAACGGATAGCTGTCAGTGCCGGGTCCCTTGCGGGTGAACCGGCCAGGGCGACGGGGTCCCGCCGCTCTGTCTACTGGTTGCCGCACCTTGGTGCGGCCCGAGACCGGTCGTGACGGGCGGGACCCCCGCCCGTCACGACCTGGTAGGCGCAGGGCCTACTTGGCCTTCTCGAGGATCTCCACCAGGCGCCACCGCTTGGTCGCGGACAGCGGGCGGGTCTCCATGATGAGGACGAGGTCACCGACACCAGCAGCGTTCTGCTCGTCGTGGACCTTGACCTTGCTCGTGCGCCGGATGACCTTGCCGTAGAGCGGGTGCTTGACCCGGTCCTCGACCTCGATCACGACGGTCTTGTCCATCTTGTCGCTCACCACGTAGCCGCGCCGCGTCTTGCGGTTGGCGCGCTGGTCAGCGGCCGTCTCGGTCACCGGTGCGGCGTTCGTTGCGTTCTCGCTCATTCCAGCCTCACTCACTCACGCTCGGTGCGGTACGGATACCGAGCTCGCGCTCGCGCAGGATCGTGTAGATCCGCGCGATGTCGCGGCGCACGGCCTTCAGGCGACCGTGGCTCTCCAGCTGGCCGGTGGCCGACTGGAAACGGAGGTTGAAAAGCTCCTCCTTGGCCTTCTTCAGCTCGGCGACGAGCTTCTCGTCGTCGAACGTGTCAAGCTCGCTCGAAGCCAGTTCCTTGGTTCCGATAGCCATCAGTTGCCACCACCCTCGCGCACCACGAAACGGCACTTCATCGGGAGCTTGTGGATCGCGCGGCGCATGGCCTCGCGAGCCAGGGGCTCCGGGACACCGGCCAGCTCGAAGACGATGCGGCCGGGCTTGACGTTGGCGATCCACCACTCGGGCGAACCCTTACCAGAACCCATGCGGGTCTCCGCCGGCTTCTTGGTCAGCGGGCGGTCCGGGTAGATGTTGATCCAGACCTTTCCGCCTCGCTTGATGTGACGGGTCATCGCGATACGAGCAGCCTCGATCTGGCGGTTCGTGACGTACGCAGGCTCGAGAGCCTGGATGCCGAACTCGCCGAACGCGATCTGGTTGCCACCCTTCGAGGCGCCGGAGCGCGAGGGGTGGTGCTGCTTACGGTGCTTCAGCCTGCGCGGGATAAGCATGCTCAGGCCTCCGTTCCGGACTCAGGAGCCTTCTCGGCGACAGGTGCCTCCGCCCCTGCAGCTGCAGGTGCCTCGGACTGTGCCGGACGCTCGTTGCGACGGCCGGCGCCACGACGGTCTCCACCACGGTCAGGACGGTCGCCACCGCGGGGGCCACCACGGCCCTGGCGGGGAGCGGCGGTCGCCTGCTGCGCAGCGAACTCCTTCTCGGTCATGTCGCCCTTGTAGATCCACACCTTGACGCCGATACGGCCGAAGGTGGTGCGGGCCTCGAAGAAGCCGTAGTCGATGTTCGCGCGGAGCGTGTGCAGCGGCACACGGCCTTCGCGGTAGAACTCCGAACGGCTCATCTCGGCGCCGCCGAGACGACCCGAGCACTGCACGCGGATGCCCTTGGCGCCGGCGCGCTGCGCGGACTGCATGCCCTTGCGCATCGCACGACGGAACGACACACGGCTCGCGAGCTGCTCCGCGATCCCCTGGGCCACGAGCTGAGCATCGATCTCAGCGTTCTTGACCTCGAGGATGTTGAGCTGGACCTGCTTGCCCGTGAGCTTCTCGAGCTCGCCGCGGATGCGGTCTGCCTCTGCGCCACGGCGGCCGATGACGATTCCCGGGCGTGCGGTGTGGATGTCCACACGCACACGGTCACGGGTGCGCTCGATCTCGACCTTGGAGATGCCGGCACGCTCGAGGCCCGTGGCCATGAGCTTGCGGATCTGCACGTCCTCGCGGACGTAGTCGCGGTACCGCTGTCCGGGCTTGGTGCTGTCGGCGAACCAACGCGACCGGTGGTCGGTGGTGATGCCGAGGCGGTACCCGTGCGGGTGAACCTTCTGTCCCACTATCGGGCCCTTCCCTTCGTGTCTTCGCGCGGAACGAGGACCACGGTGATGTGGCTCGTCCGCTTGAGGATCTGGCTCGCGCGCCCCTGAGCGCGAGGCCGGAACCGCTTGAGGGTCGGGCCCTCGTCCACGAACGCCTGGGCAACGACGAGCTCCTGCTCGTCGAATGCCACGCTCGCGCGGTCGGCCTTCACCCGTGCGTTCGCGATCGCGCTCTCCACGACCTTGCGGATCGGCTCACTCGCGGCCTGCGGTGCGAACTTCAGCACCGCGACGGCCTCGGTGGCCTGCTTGCCACGGATGAGGTCCACGACGCGCCGGGCCTTCTGGGGCGTGACACGGACGAACCGCGCCTGCGCCTTGGCTTCCATTGCTGTCCTGCCTTCTTGTCTCGTCATGACGTTCGGAGTCGTCGTCTCGTGATCTGCGTCTGCACGCAGATCAGCGACGACGGCCCTTCTTGTCGTCCTTCACGTGGCCGCGGAAGGTCCGGGTGGGTGCGAACTCGCCGAGCTTGTGGCCAACCATCGACTCGGTGACGAACACCGGAGTGTGCTTGCGTCCGTCGTGCACGGCAAAAGTGTGACCGAGGAAGTCGGGCGTGATGACCGACCGACGGGACCAGGTCTTGATGACGTTCTTGGTCCCCTTCTCGTTCTGGACGTCCACCTTCTTCTGAAGGTGTCCATCCACGAAGGGGCCCTTCTTCAGGCTGCGTGGCATCTGTCAGGCTCCTATCAGCGCTTCTTGCCGGTACGGCGACGACGCACGATCAGCTTGTCGCTCGGCTTGTTGGGACGGCGGGTACGACCTTCGGCCTGGCCCCAGGGGCTGACCGGGTGACGTCCACCGGAGGTCTTGCCTTCACCACCACCGTGAGGGTGGTCGATCGGGTTCATGGCGACACCACGGACGGAGGGGCGCTTGCCCTTCCAACGCATGCGGCCGGCCTTGCCCCAGTTGATGTTCGACTGCTCGGCGTTGCCCACCTCGCCGACCGTCGCGCGGCAGCGCAGGTCGACGTTGCGGATCTCACCCGACGGCATACGCAGCTGGGCGTAGGGGCCGTCCTTGGCGACGAGCTGCACGGAGGCACCAGCCGAACGGGCGATCTTCGCGCCGCCACCGGGCTTGAGCTCGATGGCGTGGATGACCGTACCGGTCGGGATGTTGCGCAACGGCAGGTTGTTGCCGGGCTTGATGTCGGCGCCGGCGCCGTTCTCGATGACGTCGCCCTGCTTCAGCTTGTTCGGCGCGATGATGTAGCGCTTCTCGCCGTCCGCGTAGTGCAGGAGCGCGATGCGTGCCGTGCGGTTGGGGTCGTACTCGATGTGAGCGACCTTCGCGGGCACGCCGTCCTTGTCGTGACGACGGAAGTCGATGACGCGGTATGCGCGCTTGTGGCCACCACCCTTGTGACGGGTGGTGATGCGACCGGTGCTGTTGCGGCCACCGCTCTTGGTGAGCGGACGGACCAGCGACTTCTCCGGCTGCGAGCGCGTGATCTCGACGAAGTCGGCAACGCTCGAGCCGCGGCGGCCGGGCGTCGTCGGCTTGTACTTACGGATTCCCATGGGGATCTGTCCTCAATCTGCTCTCGTCCGGCCTCAGCCGACCGGCCCGCCGAAGATGTCGATCGTGCCCTCGCGGAGGGTGACGATCGCACGCTTGGTGTCCTTGCGCTTGCCCAGTCCGAAACGCGTCCGCCGGGTCTTGCCCTTGCGGTTGATCGTGTTCACGGAGGCAACCTTGACCGAGAAGATCTGCTCGACGGCGATCTTGATCTCGGTCTTGTTGGCCCGCGGGTCCACGAGGAAGGTGTACTTACCCTCGTCGAGGAGCCCGTAGCTCTTCTCGGAGACCACCGGCGCGAGCAGGATGTCGCGGGGGTCCTTCGTCACGGCGGTCACTTCGCGGCCTCCTCGGCCTCGTCAGCTGCTTCCGACTCGGACGCGACGGCCTTGACCGAAGAGCCCGTGGCGGGTCCGGCGAGGAACGCAGCGAGTGCGCCCTCGGTGAAGACCACGTCGTCGGAGACGAGCACGTCGTAGGTGTTCAGCTGGTCAGCGACCAGGAGGTGCACCTGCTCCGCGTTGCGGAGGGACTTGCTCGTCAGCTCGTCGCCGCGCTCCAGCACCACGAGCACGTGCTTGCGGGGAGAGAGGTTGGCGAGCGAGTTGATCGCGGCCTTGGTCGACGGCTGGCCGTCGATCCCGAAGCCGGTCACGACGTGGACACGGCCGGCACGAGCCCGGTCGGAGAGGGCGCCGCGCAGTGCAGCAGCCTTCATCTTCTTGGGGGTGCGCTGGCTGTAGTCGCGCGGCGTCGGGCCGTGGACGACCCCACCACCGGCGAACTGAGGTGCACGGGTCGAACCCTGACGGGCGCGGCCGGTGCCCTTCTGCTTGTACGGCTTGCGTCCACCACCGCGGACCTCGCCGCGGCTCTTGGTGTCGTGCGTGCCCTGGCGGGCTGCAGCGAGCTGCGCGACGACAACCTGGTGGATCAGCGGGACGTTCGTCTGGACGTCGAACACCTCGGCGGGAAGGTCGGTCGTGCCGGCCTTCTTGCCCGTGGCGTCGAGGACGTCGACAGTGAGAGCTGCCATGAGTGTCATGCTCCCTTCACGGCGCTACGCACGAGGACGACGCCGCCCTTGGGGCCGGGCACTGCGCCCTTGACGAGCAGCAGGCCCTTCTCTGCGTCGACCGCGTGGACGGTCAGGTTCTGCGTGGTCTGACGGTCGAAGCCCATCCGACCAGCCATGCGCACGCCCTTGAAGACTCGCGACGGGGTCGAGGCCCCACCGATCGAACCAGGCTTGCGGTGGTTGCGGTGCGCACCGTGGGAGGCACCCACGCCGTGGAAGCCGTGACGCTTCATGACACCGGCGGTGCCCTTGCCCTTGGTGGTGCCCACGACGTCGACCTTCGCGCCGGCCTCGAAGGCCTCCGCGGTGATCTCCTGGCCGAGGGTGTACTCACCGGCATCGGTGGTGCGGATCTCGGTCACGTGACGGCGCGGCGTGACGCCGGCCTTCTCGAAGTGGCCCTTGAGGGGCTTCGTGACCTTGCGCGGGTCGATCTGGCCTGCGGCCAGCTGGACCGCGGCGTAACCGTCGGTGTCCGCGGTGCGGACCTGGGTCACGACGTTCGTGCCCACGGCGACGACCGTGACGGGGACCAGGCGGCCTGCCTCGTCCCAGAGCTGGGTCATGCCGAGCTTCGTGCCGAGCACGGCCGTGACGGGCCGCTCGTTCTGCTGGGGCGTAGTCATGTTGTCCTCCCGCCTCAGAGCTTGATCTCGATGTTCACGTCCGCAGGCAGGTCGAGACGCATGAGCGAGTCGACGGCCTTCGGCGTGGGATCGATGATGTCGATAAGCCGCTTGTGCGTGCGCATCTCGAAGTGCTCGCGGCTGTCCTTGTACTTGTGAGGCGACCGGATGACGCAGAAGACGTTCTTCTCCGTCGGCAGCGGCACCGGGCCCACGACCGTTGCACCAGCGCGGGTGACAGTGTCGACGATCTTGCGCGCCGAGCTGTCAATCACCTCGTGGTCGTAGGACTTGAGCCGGATGCGGATCTTCTGTCCCGCCATGGCGTCGTCTGACTCTCTCTCTCGAACCGCTAGCTGTCCGACCCCCGCGTTCGGGCGTGTCGCCTATCGCGACCTACCGAGCGCACGCACCGAGAACGGTGCAGGGCCGTTGGATATGTGAACCGCTGACACATCGGGCCAACTTCTGGCGCCCGACGGCGTCACAGCCGTTCACAACGTTGTCGAGCCTGTGCAGAACCTGAGCTCCGCGGGGTCCTCGATCTGTGTCGACAGAGAGTTCAACCCGCGGCAACCTCGGTACACCGAGGTCCGCATGCTTAGCGGTTCAACACACTGTTCGACACATGAAAGAGCGCACCCGTAACAGGCAACCTGAACAGTCTGCCACAGGAACCCGTGGAAGACCAATCGTCGTACGTGAGGCACCAGCCACACGGACCGACCTTCACGCGACGACCGACGTGCGCACGCGTCGAGCGGGCACGTCGTCCGTCCAGGGTAACCGCCCGGGGCCCGATCGCACGAACTCTGTGACCAGAGCCACCGGTCGACGGGCAGCGGCCGCACCGACCCACCCGGCGCACAGCGTGGCCCACGCGTCCCTCACCAGCGGGGATGCCGGCTCGGTCGCATCCTGGCCACCCGCCTCGATGCCGCAGCCGCCGACCACGGAGCGTTCGGATCGGTCGCACGTCGTCCGCTCGGCCCTCCCTGCCGGGTCGGCAGAGGAGCAGGGGACCGGTCGAGCGGCCCGGCGACGCCGCCCGACGCCGCCCGACGCCGGGATCGTACCCGGCGCACCCGACGACCTCGGCGAGCGGCGCCGTCGGGCGTGCTCTCCCCCGGACCGGACGGATCGAGCCGCACACTCCCCCGCGGTCCTGCGTCGCCGCCGGGCGCTGAGACGTGCCGCGTCCGCGCGCTGCGCCGACCCGGGGCTCTGCGGGGCGCCACAGCCTCCGCCAGGTGACGTCGACCGCCCGGGGTGCCCCCGGCGCAGCCCCCTCGGGTCCAGCTCGACCGCGTGCCGCCCTCCGGGCCGGCCCGCCGGGCCCGCGACGGCGCGCCCCGCTCCCCCAGGTACGACGAAGGGCCCGGGTACCTTGCGGTACCCGGGCCCTTCGCTCAATCCTTCCCGGAGCTCCCGAGCACGAGGCTCAGGTGCTGCCGGGGTGGATCAGGAGATCAGAAGATCACTTGATGATCTTCGTGACACGGCCCGATCCGACCGTACGGCCGCCCTCACGGATGGCGAAGCCGAGGCCCTCCTCCATGGCGATCGGCTGGATCAGCTCGACCGTCATCTCGGTGTTGTCGCCGGGCATGACCATCTCGGTGCCCTCGGGCAGCGTGATGACGCCGGTGACGTCGGTGGTGCGGAAGTAGAACTGCGGGCGGTAGTTCGAGAAGAACGGGTTGTGACGCCCACCCTCGTCCTTGCCCAGGATGTAGACCTGAGCCTCGAAGTCGGTGTGCGGGGTGATCGAACCCGGCTTGACGACGACCTGGCCGCGCTCGACGTCCTCGCGCTTGATGCCGCGGAGCAGCAGACCGGTGTTGTCGCCGGCCTGAGCCTCGTCCATCTGCTTGTGGAACGTCTCGATACCCGTGACCGTGGTCTTCTGCGGGTTGCGGATGCCGACGATCTCGACCTCGGAGTTGACCGCGAGGGTGCCGCGCTCGACCTTGCCGGTGACGACGGTGCCACGACCGGTGATCGTGAAGACGTCCTCGACGGGCATGAGGAAGGGCTTGTCGAGCTCACGGACGGGCTCGGGGACGTTCTCGTCCACAGCCTCCATGAGCGCCTCGACGGACTTGACCCACTCGGGGTCGCCCTCGAGAGCCTTCAGGCCGGAGACGCGGACCACGGGGGCCTCGTCACCGTCGAAGCCCTGCGAGGAGAGGAGCTCGCGCACCTCCATCTCGACGAGCTCGAGGATTTCCTCGTCCTCGACCATGTCGGACTTGTTCAGCGCGACCAGCAGGTAGGGGACACCCACCTGGCGGGCGAGCAGAACGTGCTCACGCGTCTGGGCCATCGGGCCGTCGGTCGCCGCGACCACGAGGATCGCGCCGTCCATCTGAGCAGCACCGGTGATCATGTTCTTGATGTAGTCGGCGTGACCGGGAGCGTCGACGTGAGCGTAGTGACGCTTCTCCGTCTCGTACTCGATGTGCGCGATGTTGATCGTGATACCGCGCTGCTTCTCTTCCGGAGCCTTGTCGATCTCGTCGAACTTGAACTCGGGGTTCACGTCCGGGTACTTGTCGTGCAGCACCTTGGAGATAGCTGCCGTCAGCGTGGTCTTACCGTGGTCGACGTGACCGATGGTTCCGACGTTGACGTGCGGCTTGGTCCGCTCGAACTTGGCCTTCGCCACTGGGGTCCTCCTGGGACTTGGGTAGTTGTGCCGAACGATGCAGATGCGCAAGACATCTGCGGGGCGTGCGGGTCGCTACAGGTTGATGGTTGTTACAGGGTCTTCGACCTGTGGGGACTCACTCGCCCCGGGTCTTCTTGATGATCTCTTCGGCAACGTTCCGAGGAACCTCGGCGTAGCTGTCGAATGACATCGAGTACACAGCACGACCCTGGGTCTTGGACCGCAGGTCGCCGATGTACCCGAACATCTCGGACAACGGTACTTGAGCACGGATGACCTTGACACCCGTCGCGTCCTCCATGGACTGGATCATGCCGCGACGAGAGTTGAGGTCACCGATCACGTCGCCCATGTACTCCTCGGGCGTACGCACCTCGACCGCCATGACCGGCTCCAGCAGAACCGGGTCCGCCCGCTTGACGCCCTCCTTGAGGACCATCGAGCCGGCAATCTTGAACGCCATCTCCGAAGAGTCGACATCATGGTACGCGCCGTCGATGAGCGTAGCCTTCACGCCCACGAGCGGGAAGCCGGCGAGGACACCCAGCTGGAGGGCGGCCTGGATACCGGCGTCGACCGACGGGATGTACTCACGCGGGATGCGGCCACCGGTGACGGCGTTCTTGAACTCGTAGAGCTCGCCGCCCTCGGTCAGGTCGAGAGGCTCGAAGGTGACCTGCACCTTGGCGAACTGACCCGAACCACCGGTCTGCTTCTTGTGCGTGTAGTCGATCTTCTCCGCGGCGCGACGGATCGTCTCGCGGTACGCGACCTGCGGCTTGCCGACGTTGGCCTCGACGTTGAACTCGCGACGCATACGGTCGACGAGGATGTCGAGGTGGAGCTCGCCCATGCCGCCGATGACGGTCTGGCCGGTCTCCTCGTCCAGCTTGACGCGGAAGGTCGGGTCCTCCTCGGCGAGCTTCTGGATGGCGACCGAGAGCTTCTCCTGGTCGGCCTTCGTCTTGGGCTCGATGGCCACGTCGATGACGGGCTCCGGGAAGGTCATCGACTCGAGGACGACGGGGCTCGCGATGTCACACAGGGTGTCACCGGTCGTCGTGTCCTTGAGGCCGATGAACGCGTAGATGTGCCCGGCGCTGCCGAGCTCGACCGCGTTCTCCTTGTTGGAGTGCATCTGGAAGATCTTGCCCAGACGCTCCTTCTTGCCCTTGGTCGCGTTGAGCACCTGGGTGCCCGGCGTGACCTGGCCGGAGTAGACGCGGACGTACGTCAGCTTGCCGAAGAACGGGTGCGAGGCGACCTTGAACGCGAGCGCGGCGAAAGGCTCGGTCGCGTCCGGGTGGCGCTCGACGACCTTCTCCTCGTCCTTGACGTCGTGGCCGTTGATGGCCGGGACGTCGAGGGGCGAGGGCAGGAAGTCGATGACCGCGTCGAGCATGGGCTGGACGCCCTTGTTCTTGAACGCGGAGCCGCAGAGCACCGGGAAGGCCTCGCCCGAGACGGTGAGCTTGCGGATCGCCGACTTGATCTCCGCGATCGTCAGCTCTTCGCCGTTGAGGTACTTCTCGAGGAGCTCCTCGTCGGCCTCGGCGACGTTCTCGACGAGCTCGGCACGGTAGGTCTGCGCCTTCTCGAGGAGGTCCGCAGGGATCTCCTCGATCTCGTAGGCCTCGCCCATCTTCGTCTCGCCGCGCCACACGAGGGCACGCATCTCGAGCAGGTCGACGACGCCCGTGAACTCGCTCTCGGAGCCGATCGGCAGCTGGATGACCAGCGGCTTGGCCTTGAGACGGTTCACGATGGTGTCGACCGTGAAGTAGAAGTCCGCGCCGAGCTTGTCCATCTTGTTGACGAAGCAGATGCGCGGGACGTTGTACTTGTCGGCCTGGCGCCAGACGGTCTCGGACTGGGGCTCGACGCCCTCCTTGCCGTCGAAGACAGCAACAGCGCCGTCGAGCACACGCAGGGAGCGCTCGACCTCGACCGTGAAGTCCACGTGGCCGGGGGTGTCGATGATGTTGATCTGGTTCTTGTTCCAGAAGCAGGTCACGGCGGCAGACGTGATCGTGATGCCGCGCTCCTTCTCCTGCTCCATCCAGTCGGTCGTCGATGCGCCGTCGTGCGTCTCACCGATCTTGTAGTTCACCCCGGTGTAGAACAGGATGCGCTCGGTGGTCGTGGTCTTACCGGCATCGATGTGGGCCATGATGCCGATGTTGCGGACCTTGTTCAGGTCGGTCAGCACGTCAAGTGCCACGGGTACTTCCCCTTTGTGTGGGTTGAGTCGGGGGCGCTGCTTCTACCGAAGCCGGCCGGACCCGCCGACGGCCCCGGGGGTGAACCCCCAGGGCCGGTCGGGCGGACTACCAGCGGTAGTGCGCGAAGGCCTTGTTGGACTCGGCCATCTTGTGCATGTCCTCACGACGCTTGACCGCGGCACCGAGGCCGTTGCTCGCATCGAGGATCTCGTTCATGAGGCGCTCGGTCATGGTCTTCTCGCGACGAGCGCGCGAGTAGTCCGTGAGCCAGCGCAGCGCCAGCGTCGTGGAACGCGTGGGGCGCACCTCGACGGGGACCTGGTAGGTCGCGCCACCGACACGGCGCGAACGGACCTCGAGGGCCGGGCGCACGTTCTCGAGAGCACGCTTGAGGACGACGACGGGGTCGCCGTCGGTCTTCGCGCGGACACCCTCGAGGGCACCGTAGACGATCGCCTCGGCGGTCGACTTCTTGCCGTCCAGGAGGACCTTGTTGATGAGCTGGGTGACGACCGGGGAACCGTAGACAGGGTCGACGATGAGCGGCCGCTTCGGGGCGGGGCCCTTACGAGGCATTAGCTCTTCTCCTTCTTGGCACCGTAGCGGCTGCGAGCCTGCTTGCGGTTCTTGACGCCCTGGGTGTCGAGCGCGCCACGGACGATCTTGTAGCGGACACCGGGGAGGTCCTTCACACGACCACCGCGGACGAGCACGATGGAGTGCTCCTGGAGGTTGTGGCCGACACCGGGGATGTACGCGGTGACCTCGACCTGCGAGGACAGCTTCACGCGTGCGACCTTGCGCAGTGCGGAGTTCGGCTTCTTGGGGGTGGTGGTGTACACACGGGTGCACACACCACGCCGCTGCGGGGAACCCTTGAGGGCGGGAGTCTTGGACTTCCCGACCTTCGAGGTCCGCCCCTTGCGGACGAGCTGCTGGATCGTAGGCACTACGTCTCCGTGTCTTCTCGAGCTGGACCGGGGTGTTCCCCGGCGGTGGTCTCTACGGGCTGTGGGCGCCGACGGCAAACGGCACCTGCGACGCTGAGCGTCGCAATCGCCACGTACCACCGGCTCGATGGTCCGGGCTGGGTTCGGAGACGATCCGGGGATCGTCCGACGAGCTCAGGCACCGGAATGCTCGCGCACTCACATCGGCGCGCTGGAAACGACACAGCGAGCTCGACGGCGCGGGCACGGTCTCCAACGATACCTGCCACCCGGCAGGTAGTCAAAGAGAGAAGGGGTGATCCCGGCGCGTCCAGCGCGCCGGGATCACCCCTTGTGCTACTCGGTGCGTCACGGCCCGACGACGGAGGGTCGCCGGGCCGTGACGCCGGGATCAGCGGTAGTCGCCGAAGTCCAGGTCCTCGAGCGGGATCGCCTCGCCGGAGCCCATGCCGAGCCCCTGGAAGTCGATCTCGTCGTAGCCGAAGCTCGGGTAGAGCTCGGTCTTGGCCTGCTCGGTGGGCTCGACCTCGACGTTGCGGTAACGGGGCAGACCCGTACCGGCCGGGATGAGCTTTCCGAGGATGACGTTCTCCTTGAGGCCGAGGAGCGGGTCACGACGACCGCTCATCGCCGCCTCGGTGAGGACGCGCGTCGTCTCCTGGAAGGAGGCTGCCGACAGCCACGAGTCGGTCGCGAGCGACGCCTTCGTGATACCCATCAGCTCGGGGCGACCGGAGGCCGGCTGGCCACCCTCCGCCACCGCACGACGGTTGAGGTCCTCGAACCGTCCACGCTCCGCGAGCTCGCCCGGGAGCAGCTGCGAGTCGCCAGAGTCCAGCACGGTCACGCGACGCAGCATCTGCCGCACGATGACCTCGATGTGCTTGTCGTGGATGTCCACACCCTGCGAGCGGTAGACCTCCTGGACCTCGTCCACCAGGTGCTTCTGGGTGGCGCGGGGGCCGAGGATGCGCAGGACCTTCTTGGGGTCGACCGCACCCTGGACGAGCTGGGTACCGACCTCGACGTGGTCGCCGTCGCTGACGAGGAGGCGCGAACGCTTCGTCACCGGGTAGGCGAGCTCCTCCGAGCCGTCGTCCGGGGTCAGGACGATGCGGCGCGTACGCTCCGCCTCGTCGATCGTGATGCGACCCGAGAACTCGGCGATGGGGCCCTCACCCTTCGGGGTACGCGCCTCGAAGAGCTCGGTCACACGGGGCAGACCCTGCGTGATGTCGTCTGCCGAGGCCACACCACCGGTGTGGAAGGTACGCATCGTCAGCTGCGTGCCGGGCTCACCGATCGACTGGGCCGCGATGATGCCGACGGCCTCGCCGATGTCGACGAGCTTGCCCGTGGCCAGCGAACGGCCGTAGCACTTGGCGCAGGTTCCGACGCGGGACTCGCAGGTCAGGACCGACCGGACCTTGACCGTGTCGATGCCGGCGGCGAGCAGTGCGTCGATGACCAGGTCACCGGCGTCCTCCCCACCCTTGGCGATGACGTTGCCGTCCGCGTCCTCCACGTCGGAGGCGAGGGTGCGCGAGTAGATGCTCGTCTCGACCTTGTCGTGACGGACCAGTCGGTCGCCGATCTTCTCGCCCACGGGCAGCGTCAGGCCACGCTCGGTGCCGCAGTCCTCCTCGCGGACGATGACGTCCTGCGACACGTCCACCAGACGACGGGTCAGGTAGCCCGAGTCGGCGGTGCGCAGTGCGGTGTCGGCGAGGCCCTTGCGGGCACCGTGCGTCGCGATGAAGTACTCGAGGACCGAGAGGCCCTCACGGTAGTTGGACTTGATCGGGCGAGGGATGATCTCACCCTTCGGGTTCGCCACGAGACCGCGCATACCGGCGATCTGACGGACCTGCATCCAGTTACCACGAGCACCCGAGCCGACCATCGTGTAGACGGTGTTGCGCTCCGGGAAGCTCGCACGCATCGCGGTCGCGACCTTGTCGGTGGCCTGCGTCCAGATCTCGATGAGCTCCTGGCGACGCTCGTCGTCGGTGATCAGACCGCGGTCGTACTCCTGCTGCACCTTCAGGGCACGAGCCTCGTGCTCCTCCAGGATCGCCGCCTTCGCCGCGGGGGTCGCGACGTCGGAGATGGCGATGGTGACACCCGAACGGGTGGCCCAGCGGAAGCCGGCCTCCTTGAGCGCGTCGAGCGAGGCAGCGACCTCGACCTTGGGGTAGGTCTCGGCGAGCTCGTTGACGATCGTCGAGAGCTTCTTCTTGTCGACGATGCCGTTCACGTAGCCGTAGCTGACGGGCAGCGTCTCGTTGAAGAGCGCGCGACCGAGGGTCGTCCCGAACACGAACGGCTCTCCGGGGACGAAGCCCTCGGGGGCCTCGCCCTCGGCGAAGACCAGACCGTTCATGCGGATGCTGACCTCGGCGTTCAGGTCCAGCGAGCCGGAGTCGAAGGCCATGATGGCCTCGGCGACCGAGCTGAACGCACGCCCCGCACCCTTGGCGTCCTTCTTGTCGTTCGTCAGGTGGTACAGACCGATGATCATGTCCTGCGAGGGCATGGTCACCGGACGGCCGTCCGACGGCTTCAGGATGTTGTTGCTCGAGAGCATGAGGATGCGTGCCTCGGCCTGGGCCTCGGCCGACAGCGGCAGGTGCACGGCCATCTGGTCACCGTCGAAGTCCGCGTTGAACGCGGCACACACGAGCGGGTGCAGGTGGATGGCCTTGCCTTCGACCAGCTGGGGCTCGAAGGCCTGGATGCCGAGACGGTGCAGCGTGGGTGCACGGTTGAGCAGCACGGGGTGCTCGGTGATGACCTCTTCGAGGACGTCCCACACGACCGGGCGAGCACGCTCGACCATGCGCTTGGCGCTCTTGATGTTCTGCGCGTGGTTCAGGTCCACGAGGCGCTTCATCACGAAGGGCTTGAAGAGCTCGAGGGCCATCTGCTTGGGCAGACCGCACTGGTGCAGCTTGAGCTGCGGGCCGACCACGATGACCGAACGGCCCGAGTAGTCGACACGCTTGCCGAGCAGGTTCTGACGGAAACGACCCTGCTTGCCCTTGAGCATGTCGGAGATCGACTTCAGGGGACGGTTGCCGGGGCCCGTGACCGGGCGACCACGACGGCCGTTGTCGAAGAGCGAGTCCACAGCTTCCTGCAGCATGCGCTTCTCGTTGTTGACGATGATCTCCGGGGCGCCCAGGTCGAGGAGACGCTTGAGGCGGTTGTTCCGGTTGATCACGCGGCGGTACAGGTCGTTCAGGTCCGAGGTCGCGAAGCGGCCACCGTCGAGCTGCACCATGGGGCGCAGGTCCGGCGGGATGACCGGGACGGCGTCCAGCACCATGCCCGTGGGCGAGTTGGTGGTGGTCAGGAACGCGTTGACGACCTTGAGGCGCTTGAGCGCACGGGTCTTCTTCTGGCCCTTGCCGCTGCGGATGATCTCGCGAAGGAGCTCGGCCTCGGCGACCAGGTCGAAGTCCTGGAGACGCTTCTGGATCGCCGCGGCGCCCATCGAGCCCTCGAAGTAGTTGCCGTAGCGGTCCTGGAGGGCGCGGTAGAGCATCTCGTCGCCCTCGAGGTCGGCGACCTTGAGGTTCTTGAAGCGGTCCCAGACCTGGTCCAGGCGGTCGAGCTCGGCGTCGGCCCGCTTGCGGATCGAGGCCATCTCGCGCTCGGCCGAGTCACGGACCTTGCGGCGGGCGTCGGCGCGAGCACCCTCGGCCTCGAGCGCGGCCAGGTCGGCCTCGAGCTTCTGGGCACGGGTGTTGATGTCGTTGTCGCGACGGTCCGTGATCTCCTTCTTCTCCAGGTCGATCTCGTTCTGGAGGTTGGGGAGGTCTTCCTGACGGCCCTCGACGTCGACCGACGTGATCATGTAGGCGGCGAAGTAGATGACCTTCTCGAGGTCCTTCGGCGCCAGGTCGAGGAGGTAACCGAGGCGGGAGGGCACACCCTTGAAGAACCAGATGTGCGTGACAGGGGCGGCGAGCTCGATGTGGCCCATGCGCTCACGGCGCACCTTCGAGCGCGTCACCTCGACGCCGCAGCGCTCGCAGATGATGCCCTTGAAGCGCACTCGCTTGTACTTGCCGCAGTAGCACTCCCAGTCCCGGGTGGGGCCGAAGATCTTCTCGCAGAAGAGTCCGTCCTTCTCGGGCTTGAGGGTGCGGTAGTTGATGGTCTCAGGCTTCTTGACCTCGCCGTGAGACCAGTCACGGATGTCGTCTGCCGTGGCCAGTCCGATACGCAGCTCGTCGAAGACATTGACGTCGAGCAAGGTGGTCCTACTTCCTTCGTCTGCCGGCCTGTCCGGGGTTCGTCCCGGCCGGCGCGGTGGAGGTGCTACAGAGTGTCGGGTGGCGGTGGGGGCGTTCGTTCACGGACGCCCCCACCGCTTCCGAGATCAGATCTCGTCGATCGTGGATGCTGCGTTGGGGCGACGCGACAGGTCGATGCCGAGCTCCTCGGCAGCGCGGTACACGTCGTCGTCGGACTCACGCATCTCGATGGAGACACCGTCGCTCGAGAGCACCTCGACGTTCAGGCACAGCGACTGCATCTCCTTCAGGAGGACCTTGAAGGACTCCGGGATGCCCGAGTCGGGGATGTTCTCGCCCTTGACGATCGCCTCGTAGACCTTCACACGGCCCGGGACGTCGTCGGACTTGATCGTCAGCAGCTCCTGGAGGGTGTACGCCGCGCCGTATGCCTCGAGCGCCCACACCTCCATCTCGCCGAAACGCTGTCCACCGAACTGCGCCTTACCACCCAGCGGCTGCTGCGTGATCATCGAGTACGGACCGGTCGAGCGGGCGTGGATCTTGTCGTCCACCAGGTGGTGGAGCTTCAGGATGTACATGTAGCCCACGGAGACCGGCTCCGGGAACGGCTCGCCGGAGCGGCCGTCGAACAGACGTGCCTTGCCGTCGCGGCCGACCATGCGGTTGCCGTCACGGTTCGGGAGCGTCGTGGAGAGCAGACCCGTGAGAGCCTCCTCCTCGAGCCCGTCGAAGACGGGCGTCGCGACGGGGCGGCCCGGCTCGGACGAAGCAGCGACCGCGGGGACGTGCTCCTTCCAGGAGAGGTCGCCCTCGCCTGCTGCGCCGTCGGTCTGGGAGATGTCCCAGCCCTGCTTCGCGACCCACCCGAGGTGGGTCTCGAGGACCTGGCCGACGTTCATACGACCGGGGACACCCAGCGGGTTGAGGATGACGTCCACCGGGGTGCCGTCCTCGAGGAAGGGCATGTCCTCGACGGGGAGGATCTTCGAGATGACACCCTTGTTGCCGTGACGGCCGGCGAGCTTGTCGCCGTCCGTGATCTTGCGTCGCTGCGCGATGTACACGCGGACCAGCTGGTTGACGCCGGCAGGCAGCTCGTCGCCGTCCTCGCGGTTGAACTCGCGGACGCCGATGACGGTGCCGGACTCGCCGTGGGGGACCTTGAGCGACGTGTCGCGGACCTCACGGGCCTTCTCGCCGAAGATGGCGCGCAGGAGGCGCTCCTCCGGGGTCAGCTCGGTCTCGCCCTTGGGCGTGACCTTGCCGACGAGCACGTCGCCCGCGCCGACCTCTGCACCGATGCGGATGACACCGCGCTCGTCGAGGTCCGCCAGGACGTCCTCGGAGACGTTCGGGATGTCCCGCGTGATCTCCTCGGGGCCGAGCTTCGTGTCGCGGGCGTCGACCTCGTGCTCCTCGATGTGGATCGAGGACAGGACGTCGTCCTGCACGAGGCGCTGCGACAGGATGATCGCGTCCTCGTAGTTGTGGCCTTCCCAGGACATGAACGCGACGAGCAGGTTGCGGCCGAGCGAGAGCTCGCCCTCGTCCGTCGCGGGGCCGTCGGCCAGCACGGAGCCGACCTCGACGCGAGCACCCTCGTCGACGACGACGCGCTGGTTGTACGACGTTCCCTGGTTCGAGCGGCGGAACTTCGCCGCACGGTAGCTCGTCGTGGTCGCGTCGTCGTTCGCGACGACGATCAGGTCCGCGGAGACCTCGGTGACGACACCGGGCTTGGTGGCGACGATGACGTCACCGGCGTCGATGGCTGCACGACGCTCCATGCCGGTACCCACGAGCGGGGCCTCGGAACGGACCAGGGGCACGGCCTGACGCTGCATGTTGGCACCCATGAGTGCGCGGTTGGCGTCGTCGTGCTCGAGGAACGGGATGAGCGCGGTCGCGACCGACACCATCTGTCGCGGCGAGACGTCCATGTAGTCGACCTCGGTGCCGAGGACGTCGGCCGTCTCGCCACCCTTGGTGCGGACCAGGACGCGCTCGGCACGGAACGACCCGTCGGCGTTGAGCTCGGTGTTCGCCTGGGCGATGACGTAGCGGTCCTCGTCGTCGGCCGTCAGGTAGACGACCTCGTCGGAGACCTTGCCCGCCTCGACCTTGCGGTACGGCGTCTCGATGAACCCGAACGGGTTGATGCGCCCGTAGGACGCGAGCGAGCCGATCAGACCGATGTTCGGGCCCTCGGGGGTCTCGATGGGGCACATGCGGCCGTAGTGCGACGGGTGGACGTCACGGACCTCCATGCCGGCGCGGTCACGGGACAGACCACCCGGGCCCAGCGCGGACAGACGACGCTTGTGCGTCAGGCCGGCGAGCGGGTTGTTCTGGTCCATGAACTGCGAGAGCTGCGAGGTGCCGAAGAACTCCTTGATCGACGCCACCACGGGGCGGATGTTGATCAGGGTCTGGGGCGTGATCGCCTCGACGTCCTGGGTCGTCATGCGCTCACGCACGACGCGCTCCATGCGCGACAGGCCCGTGCGGACCTGGTTCTGGATGAGCTCACCCACGGCGCGGATACGACGGTTGCCGAAGTGGTCGATGTCGTCGGTCTCGACGCGGATCTCGACGGGCTCGCCGGCACGCGTGCCGGGGAGGGTCGTGACCTCGGCGTGCAGGGCCGCGAGGTACTTGATCGTCGCGACGATGTCCGTGACGGACAGCGTGGAATCGCCGAGGGGCGCGTCGACGCCGAGCTTCTTGTTCGCCTTGTAGCGGCCGACCTTCGCGAAGTCGTAGCGCTTGGGGTTGAAGTAGAAGTTCTCGAGGAGCGAGCGACCGGCCTCGACCGTGGGCGGCTCGCCCGGACGGATCTTGCGGTAGAGGTCGACGAGCGCCTCTTCCTCGGTGTGGACGTGGTCCTTCTCGAGGGTGTCGAGCACCGAGGGGAAGTCCGCGAACTCCTCACGGATCTGCGACTCGGTCAGGCCGAGGGCCTTGAGCAGCACCGTGACGGACTGCTTGCGCTTGCGGTCGACGCGGACGCCGACGGCGTCACGCTTGTCGATCTCGAACTCCAGCCACGCACCGCGCGACGGGATGATCTTCGCGGAGTAGATGTCCTTGTCGCTGGTCTTGTCGGCCTGGCGCTCGAAGTACACACCGGGCGAACGGACGAGCTGCGAGACGACGACGCGCTCGGTGCCGTTGATGATGAAGGTGCCGCGTGCGGTCATGAGCGGGAAGTCGCCCATGAAGACCGTCTGGCTCTTGATCTCACCGGTGTTGTAGTTCACGAACTCCGCGGTGACGAAGAGCGGCGCGGCGAAGGTGAAGTCCTTCTCCTTGCACTCCTCGGCCGTGTACTTCGGGGGCTCGAAGCGGTGGTTGGAGAAGGAGAGAGACATGGAGGAGCCGAAGTCCTCGATCGGGGAGATCTCCTCGAAGATCTCCTCGAGACCCGACGTCGCGGGGACGTCCTGGCGACCGGCGGCGGCCGCGGCGTCGACGCGTGCGCGCCACGCCGGGTTGCCCAGCAGCCAGTCGAAGCTCTCGGTCTGGAGCCCGAGCAGGTCGGGCACCTCGAGAGGCTCGTAGATCTTGGCGAAAGATACGCGCCGGGAAGCGGTGCGGTTCGCGATAGCGTCGGCGGACGGAGCAGAAGGGGTGCGCGAGGCAGCCAAGAGGGGTCCTTCCCTGCAGATCGATTGCACGCTGTACGCTGCGTGGCTGGAGGACCTCTTCCCCCTGAGGCTGCCGTGGTGCACGATGGACGCACACCGAAGACGGTCCGGGCAGTTCAGAGGGTGCCGAGGGCACACGCGAGCGCAAAGCGCTAGCATACCCGGCCCAGTCAAGCGTGTCCAGCGACGCGAAATCGCGGCCTGTCAAGACCGTCTTCACGCCTACTGCACTCCCCCACCGGGCCGGTGAGGACATCTTCTCGGTGGCCGCCATATGCCGCCCAAGAACACGAAGAAACTCCCTGCCCGACGGCGTCCGCCACCTTCCCGGGGGAAGGCGAGCTCCGGCGTCGGGCCGGGAGACGAAGAGGCGACGAGAGGCCCGCACCCCAGGGGGGTACGGGCCTCGTCGCCTGTGCTACCTGTCAGGCCGCGCGAGGCGACCCGTCATGCGATACCGCCCCGGAGGGCAGCGATCACTTGACGGTGACGGTCGCGCCGGCGCCCTCGAGGGCAGCCTTGGCCTTGTCAGCGGCGTCCTTGGCAACGGCCTCCAGGACGGGCTTGGGGGCGCCGTCAACGAGGTCCTTGGCCTCCTTCAGGCCGAGGCTCGTGAGGGCACGCACCTCCTTGATGACCTGGATCTTCTTGTCGCCGGCAGCCTCGAGGATGACGTCGAACTCCGTCTTCTCCTCGACCTCCTCGGCGGCAGCGGCCGCGGGGCCTGCGACGGCGACGGCGGCCGGAGCGGCCGCGGTGACCTCAAAAGCGTCCTCGAACGCCTTCACGAACTCGGAGAGCTCGATGAGGGAGAGGCCCTTGAACTGCTCGATGAGCTCTTCGGTGCTGAGCTTCGCCATGATGGCGGTCCTTTCGGTTGGTGCTCGGCAGCAGCCCTGTCAACGATCCACAGAGCCCTGCTGGAAGCAGAGGGGGTGGGTGCGTGCTGCATGATCCTCCGAGGAGGGTCAGGCGGCAGCGCTCTCCGATTCCTGCTTGAGGCGCAGGGCATCGATGGTGCGGACGGCCTGCGAAGCGGGCGCGTTGAACAGGTATGCCGCCTGGTAGAGCGGCTGCTTGAACGCGCCGGCCAGCTTGGCCAGCAGGACCTCGCGGGACTCGAGGTCCGCGAGCTTGGTGATCTCCGCAGCGGTCAGGGAGCGCCCGTCGAGGACACCGCCCTTGATGACCAGTGCGGGGTTCGCCTTGGCGAAGTCACGCAGGCCCTTGGCCGCCTCGACCGGGTCACCGGTCACGAAGGCGATGGCCGAGGGGCCCTTGAAGTCGGCGTCGATCTCGATGCCGGCTTCCTTGGCCGCGATGGCGGTCAGCGTGTTCTTCACCACGGCGTAGGTTGCGTTGCCGCTGAGCGACCGACGCAGCTGCTTGAGCTGCGCGACGGTGAGCCCGCGGTACTCGGTCAGCACGGCCGCGTTCGACTCGCGGAAGTTCTCCGTGAGCTCTGCGACTGCGGCTGCCTTGTCCGGCCTCGCCATGGCAATCCTTCCGGTGGTGGTGCCACCGGTCTCCGCAGGGCGGGGGCCCTGGGGGGTGAGGTCCTGCGGAGACGAGAAGAGCCCCGCGCAGGCGCGGGGCTCGAAGTGCAGGCTCTCGCCCGCTCCGTGAACTCTCACCTGCGCTGGCCTCCGCACTTCTGCGGGACTTCGGTCCGGACTGCAGCTGACGAGTCAACGGGCAGGACGGTACGACCGGCGGTCTTGGGTACTGGAACAGGGTACGCGACGGCGGCGCATGGTCCAAATCCGGTCCGACGGCGTCGCGAAGCGCTCGACGTCGGGCGTCGGGGAGGCCGTGCTGCGCCCCGACCGGACCTTCCCGCTCCTCAGACCGTGAGCGGCCCGAAGCAGACCAGGGGCACGGGCTCGTCCTCCTGCGCGACCGCGGTCGCGAGGGCGTCGCCCGGCGTGGCCCCGGCCCGCAGCTCGCCGTGGAACTCGGGCATGACGCGCGCGGCGACGTCGTCCCGCAACGGGGCGACGCTCGACACGACGGCCGCCGCCCCGAGCCGGAGCAGGACGCTCGTGAGCCCCAGAGGCTCACCACCGATCCGGACCGTCGACAGGCCCGCCTCGCAGGCCGAGAGGACGACCACGGCACCTCGCAGGTCCACACCGTCGAGCTCGTGCGCGAACAACGGACCGTCCGCGAGCCGCAGCGAGGAGAACAACGGGTTGTCGGTCTCGTGCCGACCGTGGGTCGCGAGATGGACGACCGCGGCCGACGGGAGACGCTCGACCGTGGCCGCGCACGTGGCCTCGTCGCCGGCCAGGACCGTCGCACGCTCCCACGTCCGGGCCACCGCCACGACCTCGGACGCCGCGGCCCGCAGCCCGGGACCGGCCACCACCACGACGTCGGGCTTGGCACGCTCGCCGGTCGCCTCCTGCAGGTCGATCCACGAGTTGACCCAGGTCCGACGTCCCGCGCGCGAGGGCAACGAGGACCACGGCACCGCGAGCAGCAGGTCGCGAGCCGCGATGTGCAGGTCGCCCTGCGCGTCGATCGGTGCGAGGACCTCACGGTCCAGCCACGCCAGGCTCCGGTCGAGCGACGCCCGGGCGGCGGCGCGCATCGGCGCCGGGATCAGCACGTTCGACAGGACGTCGAGGTCCGCGCGCGCCCGTCGGATACGCTCACCGACCTCCGCCATCGGGGCCAGCCGGATCATGCTCAGCCCCGAGGAGTCCGCGCGCAGCACGCGGAGCGTCTCGTCGGCCACGACGAAGTCCGCGACGACGGTCGACGGGTTCGCCGACGACAGGGCGCGGCGCAGGCGACGCGCCGTGACCGCGGTCGGCGTCGCCGCTCCCCCGCCGTCCTGCCAGGCCCGACGCCGTGCGGCCTCCTGCAGCCGCCGCGCCTCGCTCAGGTGTGCACGACGGCGCTCGAGCTGCTCGCCCGAGAGGTTCGCCCCCAGGAGACGGGCCGACTCGATCTCCTGGCGCGCCGCGGTGAGCAGCTCGGCCGACCGCGAGTCCGAAGGCGGTCGGACCCGGCCGCTCCCGGCGACGGTCGCCCGTCCACGCTCGACGGCGTCGAGCAGGGCCGCAGCGCTGCCGGTACGGAGGGCGGCCGCGACGTCGACGTGCCCCAGCCGCACACCGTGCACCGCGGAGGCCGTCACGGCATCGACCGACCCCAGGCCTTCACGATGCTCGGCCAGCATCCGCTGCCCCTTGCGCACGGCACGGAGCGCCGTCCCCCGTTCCCCGGCGGCGAACGCCAGCTGCGCCGACACTGCCTGGTGCTGCAGCCGCAGCGGCAGCGCAGCGCGCCCCAGCTGGCGGGGCACCCTCGCGAGGACCTCCCGTGCGCCGGCCAGGTCGGTCGCCGCGAGGAGCCACTCGACAGCGAGAAGCTGCGCGGGGACGGTCACCCCACGCCCCGCGGCGTCCCCGAGCTCGACACCGACGTCGGCGAGCGCGAGCGCCCGCACGGCCCGGCGACGCGCCACGCCGGCCGAGATGCCCACCGACCGGTCCTCGGCGAGCCGCGCCTGGAGCTCCGCGACCCGAGCGCGCGCCGCCCACGGGCCGTTGCCGATCCGGTCGAACCGGGCCGCGGCCGCACGGGCCTGCCGCTGAGCCTCGGTGTAGCGGCGCAGGCCCACGAGGCACTGTGCGCGCAGGAGCTCGACCTCGGCGACGTCCCTGACCATCCGGTTGCGGGCGAGGTGCTCGCGCGCCTCGGCGAGCGCCGCGTCGGCGTCGGAGAGCAGGCCCGCCTCGATCAGGACCTGCGCCTTGTCGATGAGCCCGACCGAGGCGTGCCGTTCGGGCGCGCCGTGCTCGGCCTCCTCCATGGCACGCAGAGCCGTCGGCAGGTCACCGCGCAGGAACTCCACGTAGCCGAGGTTGTGCTTCGCCTTGGACAGCAGCAGCTGGTCGCCCATGTCGTCCGCGTACCGGGCGGCCCCGGCCAGGTCCGCGGACGCACGCTCGAGGTTGCCGAGCTCCAGGTGGAGGGATCCCCTGTTCAGGAGCAGCACGGCAGCGTCCAACGGGTCTGCGTCCCGCTGACCGACAGCGGCGGCATCCAGCTCGGCGAGCGACTCGACCGCCCGCCCCGTCCGGAGGAGCAGGAGGCCGCGCTGCCCGTGCACGATCAGCTCGAGCTCGGGCAGCCGGGACGTCTCGACCCACCGTGCGGCCGTGTCGAGCGTCTCCAAGGAGGCCGCCAGGGACCCGGTCAGCTCGAACTGCGTCTGCGCGTAGCCGACGAGCGCCCGGACCCGGACGTACGCGATCTCCCGCTGCTCCCCGGGCACGGGCTCGCCGACCCGGCTCGTGATCTGCCGGAAGAGTCGCGCGGCCCGCGCGTGCTGCCCCTGGGAGTTGACGTACTGGGCAGTCGACCATGCCTCGAGCACGCTCACCGGCACACGACGCGCCACGCCGATCACCCCATGTCTACCGCCGGATCTCCGGGCACCAGCCCCGTCGCCAGGGTAACGGATCCCCACAGCCAGGCGCAGCGTCGCGGCGCCCCACGACCGGGCTCGATCACGGCGGGCGACGTCGGGTCCTGCGCTCGACGGGCCAGCAGGGTCGCCGCAAGCTCACCCGCGAGCACCGGCGCAGCGAACGAGGTCCCGCTCCAGGACGCGAATCCTCCCTGGAACCCCTCGGGGTCGATCGTCGCTCGACGCCCGTCCGACCAGAGCTCCTTGACCCACCTCGAGGGGGCGACGGCGCCGTCGATCGTGGTCGGGGCGGTCGAGACGAGCGCCGCACCGGGGCGGACGCAGGTCACCCACGGGCCGTCGTTGCTGAAGAGCGCCGTCGTCTCGTCAGGGTTCTGCGCACCGACGGCCATGACCGGCGGTTCCGCGAGGAGCAGCTCCGAGGGGTCCAGGGCCACAGGAGGCTTCACCTTGCGGTCGATGTGCGGGGCGAACGCCGCGGGGTACATCGGGCGGACCTGGCCGTCGTTGCCGGACGACACCACGACGAGGACGCCGTAGCGCCGCAGCGCCCGGATGACCGTACCGAACGGAGCGTCGAACGCCGCGTCCTCGGGGCGCTCGTGGTAATAGCCCAACGACAGGACCAGGACGTCGACCGGGGCGTAGCCGGAGCGTCCGCTGAGCCCGAGCACGTGCCAGAGCAGGAGCCGCCGGAGCGACCGCAGGAGGTCCCGCTCCGGGACGACGCCGGACCCGCCGTAGAGCCGGGGAGCGAGGACGACCGCGTCCGGGCACTTCTGGTGCACGAGGCCGGCGATGAACGTGCCGTGGCCCGCGACCGGGTCGAGCGGGCCGGTCAGGGGCGAGATCGACACCCCGCCGATCTCCGGGTTCTCGTACTCGTACTCCGTCTCCGGGAGGATCGACAACGGCTGTCCCAGCAGCTCCGGGTCACGCACGACGACCGTGCCACGCACGTCCAGGTCGTCGTCGAACCACGGGTGCTTGCCGACCCCGGTGTCCAGCACCGCGACGACCGGGCGCCGCTCACCCTCGGAGTCGGTGAAGTCGTCGGCCCCGCGGCCCCGGGCCCGGGCAGGAACCGGACCGATCCAGTTGACCGGGGTGCGTCCGCCCCACCCCGGCAGGGAGTACTCCGCCGTGCCGGCGGGGTGGCCCTGCGTGTAGGGATGTCCTTGCGTGTAGGGGTGGCCCTGCGTGTACGGGTGACCCTGCGTGTAGGGATGCCCTTGCGTGTACGGGTGACCCTGCGTGTACGGGAACGGCTGGATGGCGGGCTGCCCGCCGATGTACGGGGCCGGGGCGATCATGTGGTCGAGAGCGACCCGGAAGCTGCGGTCGTCGTCGGCGCGCAGGCGACCACCGAGATCCTCGATCACCTCCCACGCGTCGGGCAGCGGCCCGTTGTTCCCCTCGGCCCTGCGCAGACGGACCGACAGGCCGAAGACCTGTCGGAGGTCGCTCGTCGTCTCGGGGTCGAGATCCGCCTCGACGAGCAGTGCGGCGTCCTGCTCGCTCGACTCCTCGACCTCGACGGTGAGCCCGTAGCGCGCCGCAGCCTCCCTGAGCCGGCGGAGCGGCCCCTCGGCCGTCAGGTCCTCGGGGGACGCGGGCAGGAGGATGCGGTCACCGACGTACCACGTGGGGTGCGGTGACGCCTTGCCCGCCCCGCGCGGTGCGGTGATCGGGTCGAGGGTCCGGGTACGCCACTGCAGGCGGCTCGGACGATCGCCGAACGCCGGTCGCCCCTGCGGGACGACAGGCTGCTCAGGGGTCTCACTCATCGGTGCTCCAATGCACGAAGGGGACTACCCGCCGGGCCGATCGGCCCGGCGTTCCGAAGGAGAAAGAGACGAGCCGTGCGGCTACAGCTCGATGATCGGCGTCGTCACGGCGTCGCCGTCGTCACCGGGAGCACGCAGGAGCAGGCTCGCCGGCCCGGGCCCGACGGCGTCGAAGACGAACCGACCGTCCTCGTCGGCGACGGTCGAGACCATCCCGTCCGGGCGGTGCAGCTCGACCGTCAGCTCTCCGGCCGGCGCGGCCCAGCCGTCGATGCGGATCAGACCGTCGTCACGACCGGACAACGTGATCATGACGGTGAGGGACTCGGCCGTGAAGGTGATGGTGCGCGCCTCGATCGGCGGCGCCTCGCCCCGGACGGACATCTCCGGCACACGGACGTACTCGAGGTCCATGACCTCGGCCTCCAGACCGGCGAGCGTGATCGCGAACAGCGACCGCTCGACGAGCCCGTCCGGCACCGGGTCGAGCATCGTGTGGATACGGGCGAGATCCGCCAGGATCTCGAGGTCGACGGCGTCCAGCGGTTCCTCGGGGCTGTACCCCAACGGTGCGCTCATGATGTTTCCCATGTCCTGTCCCCCTGCTCGCTCTCGATGATGTCGCGGAGCTTGGCCAAGCACCGCCCACGGTTGGACCCGATGCTGCCCACCGGCATACCGATGGCGCTCGAGATGTACTTGTAGTCGGGTCGGTCCGCCAACGAGATGAGCCGGAGCAGCTGCTGGCAGCGGTCCGGCAGCTGGAGGACAGCGCGCCACAGGTAGCGGTCGCGCTCCACCTCGAGAACCTGGGTCTCGGGGGTGGGGTCGGACGAGGGCAGGGTGCCCGTGGGCCCGTCGAGCATGTCGTCGGGCAGCTCGGTCCGGCGCTTCTGGTCGTCACGGTGCTTGCGGACGGCCTCCCAGGCCCCGCGCTTGGCGGTCACGAGGAGCCACTTGAGCACGGCGTGAGGCTCCTGGATGGTGTGAGCGTTGCGCACCAGGGCCATCCAGGTGTTCTGGACGATGTCGTCAGCCTGCTCACGGACGACTCCCTGCGCCCGTACCGTGTGCCACAGCAACGGGGTCGCCTCTCTCACGAAGTCGGCCAGCGCCTGGTGCTTGCCCTCGCGGTAGTCGAGCAGGGCGGCCGCGGCACGATCTCCGAGACTCACCTCCGGCTCGTCGACTTCCGGGACGTCCTCGGTGATCCGTGTCATGGCTGGGTGCGCCGTCTGCTCTCGGTCGTGCTCGGGTACTTCGGGGGAACCCGAGTCTAGGGGCGTCTGCCCAGGTGGGACAAGCATTTCCGCCACCGCAGGACCTCCCTTCACCCCATGCTCAGACACGCTCGACCCAGCGGGCCGGTGGTGCACCGGACCCCTTCCTGCCGGGAGAGAGGGACCGGCGCCGCGTTTGATACACGCACCCGGAGGTCCTTCTCGAAAGTCTGTCGACGGCGTCGGCGACCCGCCCCACGCGACCCGCGCGACGTCGTCGGGCGACCGGACCTCGCACGTACGGGTGCCCGGCACGTAGGGGGATCCCCGTACCGCCCGCGGGCAGAGAGTGGTGAAATCCCTCATCACAGGCGTGACGCGGCTCACGTAACGTCGGCATGGCCGACCATGATCGGCCACTCGGACGGTCCCGGTGAGACGACGACGTCCCGGACCCCTTGCTAGAGGAGCACCACGTGAGAACCCATCGTCACCCCGCCGACGGCGCCCGCCGTCCGGCCCGCCTGCTCGCGGCACTGACCGCCGCCACCGTCGCCCTCGGCGGGCTCGCGCTCGCCGGAACGAGCGCCCAGGCAGCCCCGCAGCCCGCGGCGCAGCCGTCGACCGTCGCGACCGCCGCCGCTCCGGGCCACCAGTGGCTCACCGGCTACTGGCACAACTTCAACAACGGCTCGGTCGTCATGCCGCTGAGCGACATCCCGCCCGCCTACAACCTGGTCGCCGTCGCGTTCGCCGACAACCTGACCGGTACGCCCGGCGGCATCACGTTCAACCTGTCGACCGCAGAGCTCAACGGGTACACGGTGCCCCAGTTCAAGGCCGACATCGCCGCGATCCGGGCACAGGGGCGCAAGGTCATCCTGTCCGTCGGAGGCGAGAAGGGGAACGTCATCGTCTCCAACGCGACCGAGGCGAAGAACTTCGCCGACACCGCGTACGCCCTCATGCAGGAGTACGGCTTCGACGGCGTCGACATCGACCTCGAGCACGGCATCAACGCCACGTACATGTCGAGCGCGCTGCACCAGCTCTCGGCCAAGGCGGGCCCGAACCTCATCATCGCGATGGCCCCCCAGACGATCGACTACCAGGCCACCTCGATGGGCTACTACCAGCTCACGCTCGCCATCAAGGACATCCTGACGATCGTCAACACCCAGTACTACAACTCGGGCGCGATGATGGGCTGCAACCAGCAGGTCTACAGCCAGGGCAGCATCGACTTCCTCACCTCGCTCTCCTGCATCCAGCTCGAGATGGGCCTGCGTCCCGACCAGGTCGGCATCGGCGTCCCCGCGGTCCAGGCCGCGGCCGGCGGCGGCTACCAGCCCATCGCGAACGTCATCAAGGCCGTCGACTGCCTCGAGACCGGGACGAACTGTGGCGCCTTCAAGCCCGCGACGCCGTACGGCAAGATCGGCGGGGTCATGACCTGGTCGATCAACTGGGACAAGAAGAACAACTACGCCCTCGCGACGGCCGTGGGCGCGCGCCTCGGCACGGGCTCGGGCGGAGGCACGACCGGCGGAACGACGGGTGGGACGACCGGCGGCACCACGGGCGGAACGACCGGCGGGACGACCGGCGGAACCACGGGTGGAACCACCGGCGGCACCACGGGTGGCACGACCGGCGGAACGACGGGTGGCACGACCGGCGGCACCACGGGCGGCACCACCGGTGCCACCTGCTCGGCCGCGCCCTGGAGCGCGACGACCATCTACACGGGCGGCAACACCGTCTCCCACAACGGCCGCACGTGGCAGGCCAAGTGGTGGACCCGCGGCGACGCTCCTGCTCCCAGCGACTGGGGCGTGTGGAAGGACCTCGGCGCCTGCTGACGCCCCTTCGCAGGGGCGGGCCGCCTCCCGCCCCTGCACCACCCGAGCCGCTCGGTCCTCCACCCCGCCCAGGGAGTGGAGAACCGAGCGGCTCGGTGCTGTGCGCCGTCGGTGGGCCGGGGGCCCGGGAGGCGCTCCCGATCGCAGGTCAGTCCACGGGGAAGAGCGACATCGTCAGCGTCGCACCGTACGCACCCGGCGCCGTGTCGGCCGGGAGCTCGAGCGCCAGATCGGCCGTGACGTCGGACGTGCCCTTGCGGCCGATCGCGTCAGCACCAGCGAGGGACTGCGGGACCGACAGCCCCGCTCCCCTGTCCAGTGCCGAGGACACACGTTGCCCGACGACGACACCCGGCTTGTCCGCCACCAGGCGAGGCGTCCAGCCGAGCTGCTCGGCACCGAACGTCGTCGATCCCGCGGAGAACGCGGTCGACTGCCCGGACACCGCCCACCCCGCGGCCTCGAGGCGGGTGTCGGAGACGCTCACCACAGGCAGCGCCGCGGTGTACGTCAGGTGGTCACCGTCCAGGCCGCCCGCGAGAACCACGGGCGCACCGTCGCTCGCCACCGTCATCGAGAGCCTGCCCTCGACGACGGGCTCCTCGACGAGGGCCTGGAGCGCGATGCCCTCGGAACCGGCCGGGTCGGTCCCACCCTGCGCCGCGAAGCGCACCTGGTCGAGGGCCCAGAACCAGTCGTTCGTGCCGCTGTAGTGGAAGCGGTACTGCGCGGTCCTCGCCCCGGCCGGGACCTCCGTGACGATCGTGCGCTTCCCGTTGTCGCTCGCTGGGAACGCGGCGACCTGGACCGGCGCTCCGCCGTCGAAGCTCACGAGAACCTCCGCGACCTGCGCACGGTCGTGACGGTAGGAGTGCTCGAAGCTCAGCACCGCCTGCTCCTTGCCCGCGACCGGGTACGCCGGCGTCACGAGCGTCGAGTCGAACTTCCCCGCGCCGTGGCTCTTGTCGTCCCACTCGTCCGAGTCCGCGACCGCGATCACGTCGCGGCCACGCGTGAAGTTCTCGCGCGCCTGCCCCGGCTCCGCCGCGGACCAGAACGTCTGGGTCGTGAACGACCAGCCACGCCACTCGGTCACGCCACCTGACGGCATGGCCGAGTTGTCCACGCTCCAGCCGGACGGCGGCGTCGTCGTGAAGCCGAGCGTCCCGGCAGGGACCCCCGTCTCGTCGACGCGCGCCGAGAGGGCGGGGCGCAGGGCGTCGAAGTCGTCCGTGACGTCGTCGCCGATCGCTGTGCCGTCGAGGCCCCACGCGGGGTCCACCGCGACACCTGCCTGACGCAGGACGGTCGGAGCGATGTCCGTGATCGCGAGGTTCTCCTGCCTGCCCCGCGCCTCGATGCCGTCACCCGCAGCGATGACGAACGTCGCGCGCTCGGTCTGGGCCCGGCCCCCGTGACCGCCCGTGGGCAGGTGCCCGTGGTCGGCCGTCACGATGACGTTCCAGCGCTCGGTCGCGCGAGTCGAGCGCGCCTCGACCGCCGCGAGGATCCGTCCGATGCGGGCGTCCTGCACCTCGAGCTCGGCCGTGTACTGGGCGGCGTCCGCGCCATGGCTGTGGCCCGCGCCGTCGATGTCGTCGAGGTGGAGGAAGGTCACGTCCGGGTTCTGCGTCCCGAGGTAGGTGATCGCAGCCTGCTCGGTCTTGACGTCGGAGCCCGTCGCGAGACGCAGGTCGATGCCGGCCGAGACGATGTCCCCGTTGCTCGCCGACGACGTGATCGGCGCCCAGGTCGATGCCGCGAACGTCGCGATGCTCGGGTCGACCTGCTCGAGGCGGTCGAGGAAGCTCGGGTACTGCGCGTAGTTCTTGCCCGCGAACGAGTTGTCCCGGACGTTGTGCTTGTCCGTCCACACGCCCGTGAGGATCGTCGACCAGCCCGCGCCCGACACCGTCTGGGCCCCGCGCTGGCTCACCTCCGGCGCGTCGCTCGTGGCGTACAGGAGGCTGTGCCCGTACGTCCCGCGCTGCATGAGCGCGTGCAGGTTCGGGGTCGACGCTGCCTCGATCTTGTCGAGGCGCGCGCCGTCCAAGCCGATCACGAGCGTCTTGTCCGTACGAGTTCCCTGCAGGACAGGGGCGTCCCCCTCAGTCGCGAACGCGGCCGCCGGCACGAGGAACGTCCCCGCCGCCAGGCTCCCGGCGAGTGCCAGGTGTGCGATCTTGCGCATGTCCAACCCTTCAGTCGTCATGGTGCACGTCATGGATGCGATGTCCGGACGGCGTCGCGAGACTCACTTGTCCAGACAGGCATCACTCTGACCGCACCAAGCAGACCGGTGATGAACCAGGACGATCGGGACAGTGAACGTCTCCGGCCGTCCCCCGGTGAATCGCGTCACCGGAGGGAGGTATCGGGCAAATCGTCCTCTCGGCACACCGCGGCGTCTTCGCGGAGCACCGCAGGACTCCAGGGCTCCAGGACTCCAGGGCTCCAGGGCTCCAGGGCTCCAGGGCTCCAGGGCTCCAGGACGACAAAAGACCGACGGCGCCCCTCCCCGTGAAGGGGAGAGACGCCGTCGGGCAGAAGGACGAGGCGATCAGGCCGCGTCGTCCTCGAGGAGCTTCGAGACCTTGGACTGGTCCAGCGGGATGCCGGGGCCCATCGTGGTCGAGAGCGTCGCCTTGGTGATGTAGCGGCCCTTCGAGGAGGACGGCTTCAGACGCAGGACCTCTTCGATCGCTGCGGCGTAGTTCTCCACGAGCGCCTTCTCGTCGAACGAGACCTTGCCGATGATGAAGTGGAGGTTCGCGTGCTTGTCGACGCGGAACTCGATCTTTCCGCCCTTGATGTCCTCGACGGCCTTCGCGACGTCCATCGTGACGGTGCCGGTCTTCGGGTTCGGCATCAGACCACGGGGGCCGAGGACCTTACCGAGACGACCGACCTTGCCCATGAGGTCCGGGGTAGCGACCGCGGAGTCGAAGTCCGTGAAGCCTGCGGCCACCTTCTCGATGAGCTCGTCGCCACCGACGATGTCGGCGCCGGCCGCACGAGCCTGCTCCGCCTTCTCACCGTTCGCGAAGACCAGGACGCGGGCGGTCTTGCCCGTGCCGTGGGGGAGGTTGACCGTGCCACGGACCATCTGGTCCGCCTTGCGGGGGTCGACACCGAGACGGAAGGCGACCTCGACGGTCGCGTCGTACTTGGTGGGCGAGGTCTCCTTCGCCAGGCGCACGGCCTGGAGCGGGGAGTAGAGCTCGTCGTGGTCGATCTTCTCCGCTGCGGCGCGGTACGCCTTGCTGCGCGTTGCCATCTGCTTCTCCTTCTCGAGCAGTCGTGGTCTACGGGTCCGCGCGGACCCTGCCACTGTCCCGGCGGGCGAACCCGCCGGGACCTGATGATTCATGATTGGTCGGCCGCGAGACCGACCGACGGACCGGTACGAACCGGTCCGGAGGGGGTGGTGCTCAGCCCTCGACGGTGATGCCCATCGAACGGGCGGTGCCCGCGATGATGAGCGTCGCAGCGTCGAGGTCGTTCGCGTTGAGGTCCTCGAGCTTGGTCTGAGCGATCTCGCGCACCTGCGCGGACGTCAGCTTCGCGACCTTGACCGTGTGCGGCGTGGGCGATCCCTTGTCGACGCCGGCGGCCTGCTTGATGAGCTCCGCAGCCGGGGGCGTCTTCGTGATGAAGGTGAACGAGCGGTCCTCGTACACCGTGATCTCCACGGGGATGACGTTGCCGCGCTGCGACTCGGTCTGGGCGTTGTACGCCTTGCAGAACTCCATGATGTTGACGCCGTGCTGACCGAGCGCGGGGCCGATCGGCGGGGCGGGAGTTGCAGCGCCGGCCTTGATCTGGAGCTTGATCAGCCCAGAGACCTTCTTCTTGGGAGGCATGAGAAATCCGTGCTTTCTGTGTCTGGGCCGACGCCGTGGGCGATGACCCGGTTGCAGGTGCTGTCGAGCAGGGTCAGATCTTGGCGACCTGGTTGAACGACAGCTCGACCGGGGTCTCCCGGCCGAAGATGGAGACGAGGACCTTGAGCTTCTGACCCTCGGCGTTGATCTCGGAGATCGTCGCGGGGAGCGTGTCGAACGGACCGTCCGTGACGGTGACCGACTCGCCGACCTGGAAGTCGACCTCGAACGGCGCCTTGGCGGTCGCGGCAGGCTTGCCGGCCTCGGCCTTGGGCTCGATCGTCGGGGCCAGCATGGAGAAGACCTCGTCGTGCGTCAGCGGCACGGGCTGGTGGGTGTGCCCCACGAAGCCGGTGACGCCGGGCGTGTGGCGCACCGCGCCCCACGACTCGTCGGTCAGGTCCATGCGCACCAGCACGTAGCCGGGGATACGGACGCGACGGACGATCTTCTTCTGCGCGTTCTTGATCTCCGCGACCTCTTCCATGGGAACCTCGATCTGGAAGATGAAGTCCTCCATGTTGAGGCTCTGGATGCGGTTCTCCAGGTTGGCCTTCACACGGTTCTCGTAACCCGCGTAGGAGTGGATGACGAACCAGTCACCGGGCTTGGTGCGCAGGTCCTTCTTGAACTCCTCGACCGGGTCGAGGTCGTCGAGGACGTCGCCGTCCTCGTCGACGCGGGACTCGTCGTCAGCCTCGGCCGACTCCTCGTCCCCCACCTCGGTGTCCGGGGTGTCCTGTGCGTCGTCGTCCGCCTCGACCTCGTCGATGGCAGCCTCGGGCGCGTCGAGCTCGGCCTCGGCGCCTTCGGCGACGGGCTCGGTGGGATCGACGTTCTCCGCCTGGTCCAGCGACTCCTGGGACACGAACGAACCTGCTTTCTGCTGACTACGCGAACATGCAACTGACGGGACCGGTACCGGTCCATACGCTCCGGGCGCGAACTGCTCCGGTGCCGCGAGAAGCCCGCGGCACGGGGCGCCCTCCGGGGATCAGCCCCCGAAGACCCACAGGACGGCCTTGCCGATCCCGAAGTCGAGCACCGTCACGAACGCCATGACCACGGCCACGAAGACGAGGACGACGGTGGTGTAGGTGATCAGCTCGGAACGAGTGGGGGTGACGACCTTCTTGAGCTCGGCGATCACCTGGCGGACGAAGAGCGCGATGCGCGAGAAGATGTTGCCCTTCTTCGCGTCGCCCTTCTTCTTGTCACCGCCGGCGCGCACGCCTTCAGCACCCAGCGCCTCTGATGGCGATTCGCTCACTGTTCATCCCCACTACGTGACGTTGAAACCGAAACCGATGCTGACCTCTCGTGGTGTAACCCGTTACCGGACTACGCGCACGCCCCGGGAGGGACGACGCCTTGCAGGGCAGACAGGGCTCGAACCTGCAACCTGCGGTTTTGGAGACCGCTGCGCTACCAATTGCGCCACTGCCCTTCGTGATCGGCACCACCCGTGCACCTGCCGTGAAGGCAGAGAACATCGGGTGGACACCTGCCACCGAAGGAATACTGTACGCGAACCGAGCGCCGTGGTCGAACCGGCCTCGTCCCACGCCTCCCGGCGCCGCGCCACGGCGACCTGCGTCACCGTTCCTTCACCCCCAGCCTAGAGGACCGCCCCGTGCTGGCACCCTCGGCGTCCACGGTTCGGGCGCGGCCGTCACCCTCGGCCGACGGGTCCGTCACCCTCGGCGGGCGCGGCCGTCGCCCTCGGCAGGTGGGTCCGTCACCCTCGGCCAACGGGCCCGTCACCCTCGGCAGACGGGTCCGTCACCCTCGGCGGGCACGGCCGTCGCCCTCGGGGTCCACCGGTCGGTGGACCCCACGTCCCCCCGACCGGTCGTCGCGCCGCCCCGCCACCGCCGACCAGGCTGGGGCCATGAGCAGAGACAGGACACCTCCCCGAGCAGGAACGGGCTCCCCGGCCATCGAGGTCCACGGGCTCACCAAGCGGTACACGCAGCGCGGCGGCGTCGTGAAACAGGCCGTCGACGGCCTGGACCTCACGGTCGAGCGCGGCGAGATCTTCGCGGTCCTCGGCCCCAACGGCGCGGGCAAGACCACGACGGTCGAGATCCTCGAGGGCTTCCGCAAGCGGGACGGTGGCCAGGTCCAGGTCCTGGGCGAGGACCCCGCGCTCGCGGGCCGGGCGTGGCGCAGCCGCATCGGCGTCGTCCTGCAGGACTCGCGCGACCAGGCCGAGCTCACGGTGCGCGAGCTCGTGCACCACTTCGCGACGTTCTACCCCGCCCCGCGCGACCCCGAGGAGGTGATCGCCGCCGTCGGGCTGCTGGAGAAGGCGTCCACGCGTGCCCGCCAGCTCTCGGGCGGTCAGCGGCGCCGCCTCGACGTCGCGCTCGGGATCGTGGGCGACCCCGAGCTGCTGTTCCTCGACGAGCCCACGACCGGGTTCGACCCGCAGGCCCGCCGCAGCTTCTGGGACCTCGTCCTGGCCCTGCGCGAGGGCGGCACCACGATCCTGCTGACGACCCACTACCTCGACGAGGCCGCGCACCTGGCCGACCGCGCCGCCGTCGTGCGCGACGGGAAGGTCGTCGCCCTCGGGGCGCCGGCCGACCTGGGCGGGCCCGACGCGCTGCGCCCCGTCGTGCGGTGGGAGTCCGACGGCGTCGCGCACGCCGAGCGCACCGACCACCCGACCGCGCTGGTCGCGTCGCTCGCGGCACGCCTGGCCGGACCCGACGGCGAGGTGCCCGGCCTGCGGGTGCTCCAGCCGAGCCTCGAGGAGGTCTACCTCGATCTGATCGGGGCGCTCCCGAGCATCCCGCCCGCATCCCGCACCGTCGATCCGTCCCCCACGACGCAGGCCACCACGTCCTCGTCCCTCACCCAGGAGGCCTCCCGATGAGCACCCAGACCGTCCCCGCCCGCGCGCTGCCTGCCGGGCGCCCCCTGCCCGGCGTCGTGCGCACCGGTCTGCGGCGGACCTGGATCGAGCTGCTCGCGTTCCTGCGCGAGCGCGACGCGGTGGTCTTCATCCTGGCCTACCCGCTCATCCTCATGGCGATCTTCGCGACGGTGTTCGGGCAGGAGGAGCAGGGGAACGCCGCCGGATCCGTGCCCTACGCGCAGTACTTCCTCCCGGGCATGGTCGCCACGGGCGTCATGCTCACGAGCTTCCAGAACCTCGCGATCTCGATCTCGGTCGAGCGCGACGACGGCACGCTCAAGCGCCTGCGCGCGACCCCGCTCCCTGCGACCTCGTACTTCCTGGGGAAGATCGGGCAGGTCCTGCTCGTGACCACCGTCCAGACTGCGGCGCTGCTGCTGCTCGCCGCCACGGCGTTCGACGTCCCGATGCCCTCGACCGCGTCGGCCTGGGCGACGTTCGCGTGGGTGTTCGTGCTCGGCACCGCGACCGGCTCGGTGCTCGGCGTCGCCTTCTCCTCGGTCCCCCGGTCCGGGAAGTCCGTGAGCGCCGTCGTGACCCCGATCGTCCTGGTCCTGCAGTTCATCTCGGGCGTGTTCTTCGCGTTCTTCGCCCTGCCGTCCTGGATGCAGCAGGTCGCGTCGGTCTTCCCGCTCAAGTGGCTCGCGCAGGGCATGCGCTCGGTGTTCCTGCCGCCCGAGGCCGTGACCCTCGAGACGACCGGGTCGTGGCAGCACGGCGCGACGGCTGCTGTACTGGTGGCGTGGCTCGTCGTGGGCCTCGTGGTGGGGGTCCGGACGTTCAGGTGGAGGCGGCGTGACGACGGCTGAGAGCCCGGTGGACCGTCCGGCGACGGGGTCCGTGGCGGCGGGGCCCTCCGGCTCGGCCGCCACGGGCGCGCCCGCCCCGCTCGCTCCCGGCCCGGCGCCCGGTCCCGGCCCTGCGCCCGCCCCCGGCTCGGCCCTCGACCGGGTCGAGGGTTCGTGGGACCGGATCGTCGTGTGGTGGGACGTCGGCTTCTACGTGGTCGTGGGGCTGAGCGCGCTGGCCCTCGTCTCGGCCGGGATCGAGCCCGACCGGCTCACCCGGGCCCTGGGCGCGATGGCCGTGATCCTGGTCGCCTACACGGTCCTGGGCCGGCGGGCCGCCCGGAACCGGGACCAGCGCCTGGCCGTCGCCTACCTGCTGATCCTGATCGTCGCGACCGACGTCGCGGTGATCCAGAACCAGCTCGGGACGTTCCTGCTGTTCGTCGCGTTCACCCAGATCTGGATGCTGTCGGAGCGCCGGTGGGTGAGCCTCGCGCTCTCGACCCTGCTCGCGGTGGGCACGACCTTCGCCCTGACCGCTCCGTCCGGGTTCTCCCGCGAGGCCCTCGTCGAGACGGCACCGCAGATGGGCATCGCCCTGGCCTTCTCGACCATGCTCGGGGTGTGGGTGGGCCAGACGATGCTCCAGACGGCGCGCCACGCCCAGCTCGTCGACGACCTCAACGCCGCGCAGGCAGAGCTCGGGACGGTCCACCACGCGGCCGGGGTCGCGGCCGAGCGCGAGCGCATGGCGCGCGAGATCCACGACACCCTGGCGCAGGGGTTCACGAGCGTCGTCATGCTGGCCCAGGCCGCGAGCGCCGACCTCGACCGTGACGACGTGGGCGCGGCCCGGGACCGGCTCGCGCTCGTCGAGGCCACGGCCCGCGACAACCTGGCCGAGGCTCGGTCCCTCGTCACGGCGTTCGCTCCCCTGCCGTTGCAGGGCGCGACGCTCGTCGAGGCGATCGAGCGCCTGGCCGCCCGCTTCGAGGACGAGTCGGGGGTCGCGGTGACGCTGCGCCTGTCGGCCGTGCCGGGGCTCGGCAGCGCCGAGGACGTGGTCCTGCTGCGGTCCGCGCAGGAGGCCCTGGCGAACGTGCGCCGGCACGCGCAGGCGACCGCCGTCGTCGTCTCCCTGGGGCGTGGTCGCCCCGGGACCACGGTGCCCGACGGCGTCACGGTCGTCCTCGAGGTCACGGACGACGGTCAGGGGCTGGGCCCGGGGGTCGTGGAAGGGTTCGGCCTGCGCGGCATGCGTGAGCGCGTCGCCGCAGGCGACGGCACGGTGACCGTCGTGTCTGCGCCGGGAGGCGGGACGCGCGTCCGGGTCGAGCTGCCCGTGCCCGCCGACCACCCTGCCGACGCCCCGCCCCTGCCCGCCCCTCTCCCCCGGAGCCAGCCGTGACCTCGCCCGCCGACCACCCGTCCCCCTCACCCACCCACGCCATGGCGACCGCCGCCGCCCCCGGGACCGGTGCGCCGTCGTCGGCTCCCCCGGTGCGGGTCCTCGTGGTCGACGACCATCCGGTGGTGCGCTCGGGGCTCGTCGGGATGCTCATGGCCGAGCCGGACCTCGTCGTGGTCGGCGAGGCGGGTGACGGCCGCGAGGGCGTGACCCTCGCGCGCGAGCTGGGACCCGACGTCGTCCTCATGGACCTGCGCATGCCCGTGCTCGACGGCGTGGGCGCGACGGCCGAGATCCTCGCCTCCCCTGCGCCGGGGGCGAGGCGGCCACGCGTCGTCGTGCTCACGACGTACGAGACCGACACCGACATCCTGCGCGCCGTCGAGGCCGGCGCGACGGGCTACCTGCTCAAGGACACGCCGCGCGACGTGCTCGTCGCGGGCATCCGCGCCGCGGCCCGCGGCGAGACCGTCCTCGCACCCACGGTCGCGACACGGCTCGTCACGACCGTGCGGGGCGCGGGCGAGCGTCTGACGGCGCGAGAGGCCCAGGTCCTGGGCCTCGTCGCGCGGGGGCTGAGCAACCCGGCGATCGGGCGCGAGCTCTTCATCTCCGAGGCCACGGTCAAGACGCACCTGCTGCGCGCCTTCGCCAAGCTCGGGGTCGACGACCGCACGCGCGCCGTCACGGTCGCGATCGAGCGGGGCATCCTGCCGGGGGCGTGATCTCACCCGGTCCGCGCGGACCGGGGGACGGGCCGGGCCCTCGAGCGGTGCGGGCGGGGTGCGAGACTGCCTCTGTGCGTGATCTGGCGAAGCTCCCCAAGGCCCACCTCCACCTGCACTTCACCGGTTCCATGCGACCGGCGACGCTGCACGACCTCGCCGCGCAGTACGGCGTACGGCTCCCGTCGGCCCTGCTCGACGGCGACCCGTTGCGCCTGCCCGCGACAGAGCGTGGCTGGTTCCGGTTCCAGCGCCTGTACGACGCGGCGCGCGCGTGCGTGCGCTCCGAGGCCGACATGCGCCGGATCGTGCTCGAGGCGGCGCAGGACGACGCCGCGGAGGGGTCTGGCCGTCTCGAGATCCAGGTCGACCCCACGTCGTACGCCCCCTTCGTGGGCGGCATCTCGCCCGCGGTGGAGATCGTGCTCGACGCGGCGCGGGAGGCCAGCGCGGCGACCGGGACCGAGGTCGGGGTGATCGTCGCGGCGTCGCGCATGCGCCACCCGCTCGACGCGCGGACCCTCGCACGCCTCGCGGCCCAGTACGTGGGCGACGGCCCGGGCGAGGTCCTGGGCTTCGGGCTGAGCAACGACGAGCGGCGCGGGGACACCGCGGCCTTCGCCCCGGCCTTCTCGATCGCCCGCCGGGCGGGCCTCGCGCTCGTCCCGCACGGGGGCGAGCTCCTCGGTCCGGACCACGTGAGCGAGGTGCTCACGGACCTCGACCCCGACCGGATCGGGCACGGGGTGCGTTCGGTCGAGGACCCGCGTGTCCTCGAGCAGGTCGTCGAGCGCGGGGTCGCGCTCGAGGTGTGCCCCGCCTCGAACGTGTCGCTCGGGGTGTACGACGACGGCGCGCAGGTCCCGCTCGGGGCGCTCGTCGACGCGGGAGCCCAGGTCGCGCTCGGCGCCGACGACCCGTTGCTCTTCGGCTCGCGCCTCGTGGCGCAGTACGAGTCCGCGCGGACCGAGCACGGGTTCTCCGACGAGGACCTCGCAGACCTGGCCCGGTCCTCGATCCGCGCGAGCCGCGCCGGAGAGTCCACGCGGGCCCGGCTGCTCGCCGGCGTCGACTCCTGGCTCGCGGAGGACCCCGCGGCCCCGGAGGGTGCCCCCGCCTCCGGCGGGCGGTCGGTGCGGTGACACGAGGGGTCGGCGGCGGGACGGACGACCGGGGCGGTCACCGGGCCGACGGCGGAGCGGACGGCAAGGCTCCGGGTGACACACGCTCTCATCCGTCTCTCATGCGTACCCGAGATACTCGCGCCATGCGACGGACGACGGTGTGGGTGATCACGCTCGTGCTGGTCGCACTCGGCGCCGGCGCGGGCGCCGTCGCCCTCGTCTCCGCGAGCCCCCCGGACCGTGACCTGCGGGGGCTCGTCGTCCTCACTCCCGCCCCCACCCCCCAGGAGACCACCCTGCCGTCTCCGACCCCCACCCCGCCGCCCGACGAGACCGACGACGAGCCGGAGGACGACGGCGAGGCAGGCGAGGACGAGCCGGCGACCCCGACCTCGCCGCTCGTCCCCGTGCAGCCCGCCCCGCCCCGCAGCGGCACGGACACGGTCGGCAAGACCCCCGACCAGCCCTACGACGACGGCATGTACCACCCGGGCGACCAGTACGACGACGGCATGTACCGCCCGTCCGACGAGTACGACGACGGCATGTGGACCCCAGACACAGGGAACGGATGATGGCGCAGCACACACCGGGCACCGAGCCCGCGCCTCGCCGGGCGCCCTCCAGGATCCAGACGGTCCGCGCCCGGATCCTCGGGGCGGTCCTCGCCCTGGCCGCGCTCGGCCTGATCATCGCGGGCGGGGTCGCGTACACGGCCCAGCGCGCGCACGTCGACGACCGCATGGACCAGTCGCTCATGCGCTCGCTCGAGGAGTTCGAGGCGCTGGCCCACGACGGCGTGCACCCCGCGACCGGTGAACGGTTCACGTCGTCGGACGACCTCGTGAACACCGCGATGCGGCAGACCGTCCCCGCCCCGCACGAGGGCATGGTCGGGTTCCGCGGCGGCCGCGCCCAGTGGATCGCCGCGACACCCGTGCCCCTGCGGCTCGAGGACGACGACTCCCTCATGGACGCGCTCGAGCCCCTGACCACGGGCGACCGCGTCGTCGTGCGCGAGATCTCGACACCCACCACCAGCTACCGGGTCCTCGTCGTGCCCGTGACCGACGGCGACGTCCCGTCCGCGCTCGTCCTGGCGTTCGACCGCAGCGCCGAGCACGCCGAGTTCGACCAGGTCTTCCGCACCTACGCGGTCATCGCCGTCGTGGCCCTGCTGCTGATCGCCGGCGTGGGCTGGCTCGTCGCCGGGCGTCTCCTGCGCCCCGTGCGGCTCCTGGGCCAGACCGCCCGGCGCATCAGCGACACCCACACGTCCGAACGCATCCCCGTCACGGGCAACGACGACGTCTCGGAGCTCACGCACGCCTTCAACGAGATGCTGGACCGCCTGGCAGCGGCCTTCGACGCCGAGCACGAGCTGCTCGACGACGTCGGGCACGAGCTGCGCACGCCCCTGACGATCGTGCGGGGACACCTCGAGCTCATGGACCCCGACGACCCGGAGGACGCCGCGAGCACGCGCGACCTCGCGCTCGACGAGCTCGACCGGATGCACCGGCTCGTCGACGACCTCATGACCCTCGCCACGGCGGGCAGCCCCGGGTTCGTGCGGCTCGAGGAGACCGACCTCGGCCGGCTCACGGACGACATCCTCGACAAGGCACGCCTCCTGGGCGACCGCCGGTGGACGGTCGACGCGCGCACCGGGGCGACGGCTCACGTCGACGAGCAGCGCCTCACGCAGGCCTGGCTGCAGCTCGCCTCCAACGCCGTGAAGTTCTCCGCGCCCGGCTCCAGGATCACCCTGGGGTCCTCGGTCCGCGACGGTCGGATCCGTCTGTGGGTGCGCGACGAGGGCATCGGCGTCTCCCCCGACCAGCTCGAACGCATCTTCGTCCGCTTCGCGCAGGCCGAGCGCGAGCCGGCGTTCCGCGACGGCGCGGGCCTCGGACTGGCGATCGTCAGCGCGATCGCCGGCGGGCACGAGGGACGGGTCGAGGTCTCCTCGACCCGAGGCTTCGGCTCGACCTTCACGCTCGACCTCCCGCTCGACCCCGGACACGCCCCTCCCGTCCCCGAACCGGCCGACCACGGCGCCACGGGTGGATCCCCCCTCCTCCCGAGGTCACCACTCACCAGCACGACCGAGACACCCCTCACCATGGAGATCCCGGTCACCTCTCGGGCACGTCAGGGTGAAAGGACATCGTTGTGAGCCAGATCCTCGTCGTCGAGGACGAGACCCGGATCTCGTCGTTCGTGACCAAGGGGCTGCGTGCCGCAGGGTACGCGAGCGTGGCCGTGACCACCGGTCGGGAGGGGTACGACCTGGCCCAGACCGGGGAGTACGACCTCATGATCCTCGACCTCGGTCTGCCCGACCAGGACGGCTTCACCGTCCTGCGCCGCCTGCGCGCGTCCCGCAGCACCATCCCGGTCATCATCCTCACGGCCCGCTCGTCCGTGACGGACACCGTCGCCGGGCTCGAGGGGGGCGCCGACGACTACATGGTCAAGCCGTTCCGCTTCGAAGAGCTCCTAGCCCGTATCCGGCTGCGTCTGCGGACGGAGCCTGCCGGGGAGGTCACGGTGCTCTCGCACGGTTCGCTCAGCCTCGACCTGCGCACCCGCCGGGCCCGCACCGAGGACCGCGAGGTCGACCTGTCCGCCCGCGAGTTCGCGCTGGCCGAGACGTTCCTGCGCAACCCCGGTCAGGTCCTCAGCCGCGAACAGCTGCTGTCACGGGTGTGGGGCTACGACTTCGACCCGGGTTCCAACGTCGTGGACGTGTACGTGCGGTACCTGCGCAACAAGCTGGGTGCCGAGCGCGTGGTCACGGTACGCGGCATGGGCTACCGCCTGGCGGACCCGGCGGCCTGATCCTCCGTGCGCGGTCCGCGGGACGCCGAACTGGGTCCGCAGGACACGAGACGCAGGACGCCCCGGCGAGACCGGGACGACGAGACCGGGACGACGAGAGGGCGGAGGCCCGTGTGCCTCCGCCCTCTCACGAACGGTCGGTGACGCGCCGACCGTCGAGTCGCCCCGCCGGGCGCCCTTCCCTAGGGGGTGGGCGCCGACGGGGTCGTCTGTGCCGAGACCGGGCTCTGCGCGCTCACCGGGCTCGGAGCCGTGGTCGCGGTCCGTGCGGAGACCGCCGACGCCGCGGTGACGGTGGACACGGTCGTCGTGGAGCTCGACGGGTCCAGGTCCGAGGGGCTCGGGTTCGTGCTTCCGCCTGGCGCGGTCGTCGCGTCGTCGCCGGACTCGACGACGGCCGGGGCGTCGACGTCCGCGCGCGCTTCCGCGGCGGCCATCGTCGCGCCGAGCCCGACGCCGAGCACCCCGAGCGTTCCCGTGGCGATCCAGATCCTGCGAGCGTCCATGCTGCCCAACCTCCTCAGACGATGAGCGGCCGTGCTGCCGCCCCGTCGTCACGACACTCACGCCCTGACGTGAGAGGAGGAGGAGGTGGAGGTGAGAGGACTCTCAGACGCGTCTCGGCTCCCGCGAGAAGTTCCTCGGCCACGCCGAGCCAGGCCTCCGCGAGCGCCTCGCGGGGTGCGCCGGGCAGGAGCGACAGGACGACGCCGGCGCTGCGTGCACGCAGCCCGATCGGGTCGGTCGCCTCGCCGAACACCGCGAGGCAGCGGTCGACCAGGCCCTGGACTCCCGGGTAGACCTGGGGTGCGAGGGTCTCGAGGACCGCGAGATGGCCCGTCATGCACGCCAGGTCGTCGATGCGGTGGCCGGGGCCGAGGGTGTCGACGTCGAGGACCGCGGCGACACGGCGGCACCCGGCGCCGCCCACGAGCAGGACGTTGGCCTCGTAGAAGTCACCGTGCGTCGCGACGACCGGTCCGGGGTCGCGGTCGGCCACGATCCGGCGCAGGGAGCGTTCGAGGGCCTCGATGCGTCCGGCACGGGCGGGCAGGCGTCCGACGGCGGCGCGCGCGTAGTGCTCGGAGCGTTCGGCCCACGCGGCCCGGCGCTCGAGCAGGACCGCGTCCTGCGGCAGGGCGACGAGGGCGCGGAGGAGCTCGTGCGGGTCGATCGTCGACGGCTGCTCGTGCCGTGGGGTGGACGCGATCGCCGAGGCCAGCGTCTCCTCGGGCCGAGCTGCGAGCACGAGGATGCCCTCTCCGAGCGAGGCGAGCACGCGGGGGGCCGCGGGCGGGGCCGAGAGCACGTAGCCCATGGGCGCCGCCTCCGCGACGAGGAAGAGGTCGTGACGGATGCGGAGGTCGGTGACGCGGTCGGGGCGGACCACCTTGAGGTAGACGTCGCCGTCGGTGGTGCGCGCGCGGAGCACCGCGCGTCGCAGCGGACGGTACGTCACGAGGTCGAGCCCCAGGACGAGGGGCGCGTGGGGGTCGAGCGAGCGCCACCGGTCGGTGAGGACCGCAGGGTCGCAGGCCGTCGCCAGACCGGGCAGCAGCGGGTCCACGGGGTGGCGCCACACGTGGACGGTCTGCTCACCGTCGACGAGCCGCAGGATCCCCCGCCGCTCGACGACGTCCGGAGGGAGGTCCGCAGTGGTGGCCACGAGGTACTCGGGGCGTCCGGGCGGGGTCCGCGCGCCGTCGGTGTCGCCACGGACCGTGACCTCGTACCCCACGCTCACCTCGGCGCCCGGGCGGGCGTGCACCTGGTGCACGCGCCACGATCCGAGGGTCACGTGGTCGATCGCGAGCGCTGCCTCGAGGAGGTCTCCCGCCCGGGGGCCGGTGAGGAGCTGCGCAGCGGTGTCCATGGGAGCGAGCACACCGTCCGGGTGTGATGGGCACATGAGGGCTGCGTGAGAGTCCTCTCACGCGGCTGTCGGCATCGGCGGCGGGACGCGGCTGTTGACATCGCCGCGAGCAGGCTGCCATTGTATCGACATCGCGCTACAAACCTCGGTCGTCGAGGAGCCCGCGGTCCGACGGTCCCGGGTCGCTCCGGACGTCCACCCCGTGCAGCCGCCGACCCACTCCACCCAGGGAGCCTGAACGTGTCCTCCACCGAGCACCCTCCCGCGGGCCGCGGGCTGCACCTCGAGATCGACGTCGCCTCAGGCGTCCCGCCGTACGAGCAGATCCGGTCGCAGGTCGTCGCGCACGTCGCCTCCGAGCGGCTCCTCGTCGGCGACCGGCTCCCGACGATCCGTGCGCTCGCGACCGACCTCGGGCTCGCGGCGGGCACCGTCGCGCGCGCCTACCGCGAGCTCGAGGCGGCGGGCGTCACGACGACGAACCGGCGCGCGGGAACGGTCGTGTCCGACGGCGTGGCGCCCGCCGACGTCGTCGCCCGGCAGGCTGCACGCACCTTCGTGGCGTCCGTGCGCGAGGCCGGCCTGGACGACGACGCGATCCTCGACCTCGTGCGCGGGGAGCTCCTGCGCGGCCACGGCGACCGAGGCCGGTAGGCCCGGGCAGCGCCCGCCGGCCGGCCTCTCCGACAACGGCTACCGGGGCCACCACCCCGAAGCCTCGTTTCACAACGATTCCACAACCCCTGCGCCCTGGGCACGCCATGCCCCGCGACACCGTGGGACCGTGGTCACAGGGGACCCGCGGAGGTCTCCACGTCGAGGGGGAACGTGCATGAGGGATCGATCGACCAGGAAGACCTGGATGGCCGCGACGGCGGCGGTGCTCGCGATGCTGCTCGTCAGCGGGTGCGATGCGCTCGGACCGCGGGTCGACGGTGGGCCGGCAGCAGCGGCGTCGGCGTCCCCGGAACCTTCCCCCCGCGCGACTCCTCGCCCCACCACGACACCGAGCGTGTCGCCCTCGCCGCCCCCGGAGATCCCCACCCCGACCCCGACCCCGACCCCGACCCCGACGCCCACGGTCGAGCCCGCGCCGCCGCCCGTCGAGCCCCCGCCCGTCGAGCCCCCGGTCGAGCCAGCGCCCGACCCGGCGACCGTCGAGCTCGTCCGCGGGAGCACGGGTGAGCGCGTCACGGCGCTCCAGCAGCGGCTCGTCGACCTGGGCTACTGGGGAGCCACGCCCGACGGGGACTTCGGCCCCGGCACGCAGCAGGCCGTGTGGGCACTGCAGAAGGCCGCGGGCATCAGCCGGGACGGGCGCGTGGGGCCCGCGACGCAGGCCGCGCTCGACCAGGGCGTCCGCCCCTCGGCCCAGAGCACGTCGGGCCACGTCATCGAGATCGACATCGACCGCCAGCTCGTCCTCGCGGTCGACGACGGGCACGTCACCAAGGTCTTCAACGCCTCCTCGGGCAACGGTGAGCGGTACGAGGCCAAGGGCAGGACCTACACGGCCCGGACGCCGCGCGGCACGTTCCAGGTGGGGCGTCAGGTCGACGCGAACTACGAGTCGTCGCTCGAGCTCGGCAGCATGTGGCGGCCCAAGTTCTTCACGGGCGGGATCGCGGTGCACGGTTCCGGCTCGGTGCCGCCGAGCCCCGCGTCGCACGGGTGCGTGCGGGTCACCAACGGCGCGATGAACTGGATCTGGGACTCGTGGGGCGCACCGCAGGGCACGACGGTGCTCGTCTACTGAGGGTGCGGCTCCGGCGAGACGCGAGACGTCAGAGCGCGACGCCGACCAGCACGGGCTCGGGGACGAGCTCGATCCCGTACGCGTCGAGCACGCCGTCGCGCACGGCCCGCGCGAGCTCGACGATCTCCGCCGCGCTCGCCCCGCCCCGGTTGGTGAGCGCGAGCGTGTGCTTGGTCGAGAGCGTCGCAGCGCTCGCCGGGCCGTGCACCCCGAAGCCCTTCGTGAAGCCGGCGTGCTCGATGAGCCAGGCTGCCGACGTCTTGACGAGCGTCGGGTCGATCTCTCCCAGGCTCGGGCCGGTCGTGCGGGACGGGAGCGCGGAGCGGACCGGGAAGCGCGGTGCGTCGGCCGGCAGCAGGTCGGCCTGGTCCGCGGCGACGACCGGGTTGGTGAAGAACGAGCCCGCGCTCCACCGGTCGTGGTCGGGGGCCGTCGGGTCGTCGAGCAGCATGCCCTTGCTCCCGCGCAGCTCGAGCACCGCGGCGCGCACGTCGGCGCTCGGCGCCCGCTCGCCCACCTGGACGCCCAGGCGGCGCGCGAGCTCGGGGTAGGCGATGGGCGCGGACAGCGTCCCGAGCCGCATCTGGAGGTTGACCTCGAGCACGACGTAGCGCGGGGACGGGTACCAGATGTCGCCGCCCTCGGGCGAGGCGTGCATGCTCCGCTTGAGGAGCGAGGTGCGGTAGCCGAACCCGAGGTCGATCAGCGGGAGGTTCCGGATCCTCGCCTCCGCGCGGTCCCAGACGCGCACCGAGGCCACGACCCCGGCGACCTCCTGGCCGTAGGCGCCGATGTTCTGGACCGGGGCCGCCCCGACCGTGCCCGGGATGCCGGACAGCGCCTCGATCCCGACCCACTCCTGGGCCACGGCCCGCTCGACGAGCTGGTCCCAGTCCTGGCCCGCGGTGACGGTCATGCTGCCGCCGCCGCACGTGTCCTCGGCGTCGATCCGGATCTCGGCGCGCACGTCCCGGACCACGACGCCGCCGAAGCCCTCGTCGCTCACGAGCAGGTTCGACCCGCCGCCGATCACGAGGAGCGGCTCGCCCGCGGCGTCGGCCGCGCGGACGGCGTCGACCAGCTCTGCCTCCGTGGAGGCCTCGACGTACGCGTCGGCGGGGCCGCCGACACGCAGGGTCGTCAGCTCGGCGAGCGCGGGTTGGTCGAGCACCTCGCCGGTCCCGGAGGCCCCGCCCTCGGCGACGGCTTCGACGGCGGACACACGGCGTGCAGGGGTGGCGGTCATGGGTCCAGCCTAGTTCGCCGGGTCCCGACGTCCGGCGGGCGGGGCCCTCGCGGGGCGCTCAGTGCGCCGAGCCGCCGCCCCCACCCGCGGCCGTCGGCAACGGCTTGGCGGCGTTGACGACGAGCAGCCCGATCACGAGGGGCACCGCGATGACCAGCAGTGCCGGGCGGTAGCCGCCGATGTGCTCGGCGAGGAACCCGATGAGCGGGGGCCCGACGAAGAAGGCCGAGTACCCGATCGTCGAGACGACGCTGACCCGGACGGCTGCGTGCGCGGGGTCGTCCGAGGCCGCGCTCATCCCGACGGGGAAGCCGAGCGCCGCGCCCATGCCCCACAGGACCACGCCGACGAGCGCGACCCACAGGTTGGGCACGAGCGTGAACACGAGCAGGCCGACGAACGCCAGGCCCGCGGAGATGCGCAGCACGGCCACGCGCCCGAAGCGGTCGAGCAGGCCCGTGCCGAGCAGTCGCATGCCCGTCATGGCCGTCAGGAAGATCCCGAGCCCCACGGCGCCCATCGCGTCCGACGTGCCGAACCCGTCGACGACGGCGAGCCCGACCCAGTCGTTGGCCGCGCCCTCGGTCAGGGCGGCCGCCAGGACGACGAGGCCGATCAGCAGGGTCCGTGGCTCGCGCCAGGCCGCGAGGGCGCTGCGCGCGCCCTTCGACGAGTGGACGGCGGTCGCAGGGTCCTCGCCCGCGGCGTCGTCGGCGCCCGACGGCGTCGCACCGGCCGCGTGGACGTCGCCCGCGGGCAGGAAGGACCGCACGCACCACACGACGCCCACGAGGCTGAGCGCGAGCGCGACGGCGAGGTGCCACTGGACGGGCACGGCCGCCAGCGCAGCCAGGGCGCCGACGCCGGCTCCCGCCATGGTGCCGAACGAGAAGCCCGCGTGGAAGCGGGGCATGATCGCCTTGCCGAGACGCTGCTCGACCGCCGCACCCTCGATGTTCATGGCGGCGTCCCAGACGCCGGTCCCGATCCCGAACAGGAACAGGCCGACGCGCACCACCTCGACCGAGCCCTGGGACACGCCCGTGACCGCCACGACGAGACCGGTCACGTTGACCGCGGCGAAGAGCAGGACGGCGCGCGATGCGCCGATGCGCTGGACCACCATGCCCGCGAGCGGCAGCGCGAGGAGCGACCCGACGGCGGCGAAGAGGAGCAGGAGGCCCATGCTGCCCTCGCTGAGCCCGAGCGCGTCGCGGACCGCCGGCAGGCGCGAGGCCCAGCTCGCGAAGTTGAACCCGTTGAGGAAGAACACCGCGAAGACGGACCAGGTGGCCGCCTGCACGGCTCGGGCAGCGCTCACGGCGCTCTGGCCGCCGGGGAGCGGCGAGGGCGGGGTGGTCATGCGGAGGTCTCCTCGCGTCGGTGGGAGGTCGGGCCGGTCGGAGCCGGTGGCGTCGGGGTGGTGTCGGCGGAGGCGTGCCGCCGGACCGACCGGCGGCGGCGGGCGCGCACGGTCGACGGTACCGGGTGATTGCCTACCGCGCGGTCAGCCTCCATTCGCTGGTCGTCGGAGGCGCCGTCCCCCTCCCCGACCGTCCGCACGACGCGACCCGGCCCGGGGACGGGAGCCGCGCCGTCGGGCAGGGGATGTGCCGACGGGGTCGGGGAGAGCGGCGCGACCTTGGTCGAGAGGAGCACGCTGACGACCATCGCGACCACGATCAGGACGAGCGCGTGGCGCGCCCCCATGGTCTCCGCAGCGATGCCGAGCAACGGCGGGGCGGCGAGCGAGGCCATCGACGAGAACGCCGAGACGACCGAGACGCGGCTCGCGGCCTGGAGAGGCTCGTCGGAGGCCGCGGCGATGCCGATCGGGACCGCGAGGGCAGCACCCAGACCCCAGGCGAGCACGCCGACCCCAGCCAGCGGCAGGTTGGGGGCGAAACCGAAGAGCAGCAGCCCGCCGATCGAGGCCACACCCGAGAAGCGCAGCACGACGACGCGCCCGTAGCGGTCGATGAGGCGGGTCCCCAGGAGTCGCATGATCGTCATCGCGCCGACGAACGCGCCGAAGACGACCGCCCCGACCGCCTCGGTCTGGTCGAACCCGTCGACCACTGCGAGGGACAGCCAGTCGTTCGCCGACCCCTCGGACAGCGCCGCGGCCATGATGACCAGGCCGATCAGCAGCGTGCGCGGCTCGCGCCACGCGCTCAGCGCGGCGCCGAGACGCACACGACGCGAGCGCGGGTGCAGGGCGGCAGCCGCCTCGACGCCGTCGGGGCTCGCGTCACCCAGGCGCCCCTCGACGCGCGGGCGCGGCGGCGTCGCGTGGATGAACATCGGGATGCTCACCAGGCGCCACACCGTCGCGACGACCGCGGTGCCCACGAACTGCACGAGGACGGGGACGTCGCCCGCGGCGCTCGCCGCACCGACGAGGGACCCGACGACCGCACCGATGCTGAAGGCCGCGTGGAACTGCGGCAGGATCGTGCGTCCCGTGCGGCGCTCCACGCTCGCGCTCTCGACGTTCATGGGGACGTTGCCGAGCGAGAAGGCCACCCCGTTGAGGAAGATGCCCGCGGCGAGGAGCGCGACCGAGCCGGTGGCCGGGCCGACCCCGAGGAGCACGAGCGCCGCGGCGAAGAAGGCCGTCGAGGCGAGCATGGTCGCCTTGCCGCCGAAGCGGTTGACGATGGGACCGGCGAGCGTGACGGTCATCAGGGCGCCGATCGCGCCCGCGAGCAGCACGAAGCCCAGGTCCTTGGGCGTCATGTCGAGCGCGTCGCGAACGGACGGGATGCGGGCGAGCCAGCTCGACATGGTGATGCCGTTGAGCAGGAAGATCCCCAGGAGGGACCAGCGGGCGCGGGAGAGGCCTGGGTCGAGCACGGGTCGAATCGATTCGATTCCTGCGTCGGGGGTGGCCTTCGAAACGATTCGAGACATGGGGTCAATTCTGCGGGTAGTCTGGCCGCGCCGTCAAACACCTTTCCGCGCGCCGCGCCGGATCCGAGAACGACCAGAAGACCGGCAGAGGGGCAACGATGACCGAGACCGAGCAGGCACCCAGACCACCAGGCCGCCCGACCCTCGCCCGCGTCGCCGCGCTCGCCGGGGTCTCGGTGTCCACGGCGTCCCTCGCCTTCTCCGGCGCCGGCCCCATCACCCCCGAGACGCGCGACCGCGTCATGGCCGCGGCCGACGAGCTCGGCTACACCGGCCCCAACCCGCTCGGGCGCCAGCTGCGCTCGGGGAAGTCCGGGATCGTCGGCGTCGTCATCGGCGACCAGCTCAAGCGCGCGTTCCGCGACCCCGTCGCCGTCCAGGTGCTCGACGGGCTGGTCTCCACGCTCGGCACCAGCGGCCTCGGCGTGCTCCTCATCCCCGGCATCCCCTCGGACGACCCGTCCCGCGCGGTCGACCCCCTCATCGAGAGCGCCGCGATGGACGTCGCGGTCCTCGTGTGGGGCGTCGGGACCGACGACGCGACCCTCGCCGCCCTGCAGCGCCGCGGCGTGCCCGTCGTGATCGGCGAAGGACGCCCCGTCCCCGGCACACCGCTCGTCGGTATCGAGGACCGGCGCGGCACCGCCGAGGTCGTCCGCCACCTCGTCGACCTCGGCCACACCCGCATCGCCGAGATCTCGCTCCCCCTCGACAACTCGCGCCGCAGCGGCGTCATCGACGCCGAGCGCCTCGCCCAGGCCGACCGCACCCCCACCCTCAACCGGCTCACCGGGGTGCGCGACGTCGTCGAACCCCTCATCTCCTGGGAGACCGAGGCCTCCCTCGTCGAGCACGGGCACGCGGCCGCCGTCCAGATCCTCGGCACCTGGGTACCCGCCGACGAACGCCCCACCGCGATCATCGCCCACTCCGACCTGCTCGCCGCAGGAGCGATCCTGGGTGCCAAGGAGCTCGGGCTGCGCGTGCCCGAGGACCTGTCCGTCGCCGGGTTCGACGGGCTCGACCTCCCCTGGCTCAGCCCCGACACCCTCACGAGCGTCCACCAGCCCCTCGCCGAGAAGGGCGCACAGCTGGGGAACGCGGTCGTCGCGCTCCTCGCCGGGAAGGAGCCGGAGACCGTCATGCTCGAGGTCGAGCTCGTGCCCGGCACCACGACCGGGCCCGCGCCGAGCGCCTGACCCTCGGCCTCCCGCCGGAGGCTCGGAACACACGAAGGGCGCCCCTCCCGTGCGGGAGGAGCGCCCTCGGACGTGCCGGGCCGGGTGGCGGCGACCTAGAGGCGGACGACCGCCTGAGCCTTCATGAGGACCTTGGCACCCTCGAACGTGACCGTCAGGTCGACGCGGACCGTGCGCGCCTCGAGGTCGATCGCGCCGATCGCCCCCGAGACCGAGACCACGGCCTCGCCCGGGTTCGGCACGGGGACCGGGCGCGTGAAACGCGTCTGGTAGTCCACGACCGCACCGGGGTCGCCGGCCCAGTCCTCGACCAGTGCGACGGCCGCGCCCATGGTGAACATGCCGTGCGCGATCACGCCCGGCAGGTCCACGCTCTGCGCGAAGGCGTCGTTCCAGTGGATCGGGTTGAAGTCGCCGCTCGCGCCGGCGTAGCGGACGAGGCGGGCCCGGTCCACGAGGACCTCACGGGTCCCGACGACGTCGCCCACCGCGAGGGCGGAGAGGTCCGGTCGCGTGGTGCTCACCGGGGAGACGACGTGCTCGGTCATGCGTCCTCCCCGCGGACGACGAGGCTCGACGTGACGGTCGCGACGGGCTCGACGGTTCCGGAGCCGTCTGCCGCCAGGGCGCCGATCTCGGCGCGAGTCGTGACCATCGAGATGCCCGCCCGCTGCGTGATCGAGTCGACGTGCAGCACGGTCACGAGCTCGTCGCCGGCGACGATCGGACGGTGGTGCACGAACCGCTCGTCCGCGTGGACGACTCGCGTGAAGTCGACGCCGGCCTCAGGGTCCTGGATGAAAGGAGCCTCGGCGCGCTGCGCGACGATCACCGCGAACGTGGGCGGTGCAATCAGGTCCGGATAGCCCAAACCCCGCGCAGTGGCCACATCGTGGTGCGCGGGGTGGGTCGAACCGACAGCAGAGGCGAACTCGCGGATCTTCTCGCGGCCGACGGAGTACGGGGCGGTAGCCGGGTACTCACGACCGGCGTAGTCAGCGTTGATCGCCATGCGTGCGGGAGATGCTCAGCGGAGCCGCTGGATCAGCGGGTCTCGCGGTGAGCGGTGTGCTTGCCGCAGCGCGGGCAGAACTTCGCCAGCTCGAGACGGTCGGGGTCGTTGCGGCGGTTCTTCTTGGTGATGTAGTTCCGCTCCTTGCAGTCCACGCATGCGAGCGTGATCTTCGGGCGAACGTCTGAGCTCTTGCTTGCCACGGTAGTGCCACCTCTCGCGCCTCCGGAGGGCGCTACGTGCTTGCTAGGCCGCACGGCGCCGGCCGCCGTACGGTGTGTTGTCAGGAAGTGGTAGCGGGGGCGGGGCTCGAACCCGCGACCTCACGATTATGAGCCGTGCGCTCTGACCAGCTGAGCTACCCCGCCGCGTGATGAACGCAGGGTCGTGTCGCCAGTATTCCAGCGAGACGACCCCGCGTCACTTCACAGAGCCCCGAAAGGGAATCGAACCCTTGACCTTCTCCTTACCATGGAGACGCTCTGCCGACTGAGCTATCGGGGCAGCGGTAAGAAGATTACACGGGTTCTGGCGTGGTGCGAAATCGGCCCTGCCGACCACCCGGAACCCCAGTGATCAGGCCGATTCTGCGGCCCCGCCGCTGCGTACCGGCACCCACGTCGCACAACTCGCCGAGGCGCCCGACGTGACCGACATGTCCTGACCCCGGCGCACGTCACGCCCGCCCCGGACCGCTCACCGCTGGCGACGGCCTCGGGAAGCCCCTCGGAGCACGGCCGCGCGTCGCACCCCGACGACGCACGCGGACGGATCGCAGGCCGGAGCAACCTGGCGAGCCCCGCCGTCGGGCACGGTGGTGCGCGGACGTACGGGCAGCACGCGGGCGGGGCGACGCTCGGCAGCACGGCACGCGGGGCGGGCGGCGCGGTCCGCCGACGCGAACGAGGCGCCACCCGATGGGTGACGCCTCGTTCAGGTGCGTGGCAGGTGAGGGATTCGAACCCACGAAGGCTGTGCCGTCTGATTTACAGTCAGATCCCTTTGGCCGCTCGGGCAACCTGCCATGTTCACTTGTGCACCCCGCCAGGCTCGTCCCGTCCTGCTGCGCCGAGGCACAACCGAAGGACGCTTCCGAACTGCGGGAGCGTGGCAACAGTACAGCGAATCCGGCCCCGGAGGAAAATCGACCATTCGCGATCGGCCTGCACACGCTTACAGTGGACCGTGAGCCACACCCCCCAGCCTCCTGCGCACGACCTCTCGACGTCCACCGGTGCCGCCCGGACGACCGCCCCGGACAGCACCCGCACCGCGGCCCCGCTCGACCGCCTGGGCCTGGCCCTCGGCGCCGGCGCCTACGTGCTGTGGGGCGGGATGCCCCTCTTCTTCCCGCTGCTGCAACCCGCCGGGCCGCTGGAGATCATCGGCCACCGCGTCGTCTGGAGCCTGCTCTTCTGCCTGCTGCTGCTCCTCGTGATGCGCCAGTTCCCCGCCTACCGGGCCGCGTTCCGCTCGCGACGCACCGTCGGCCTGCTCGCGATCGCCTCGGTGCTCGTCGCCACCAACTGGACCGTCTACGTCTACGGCGTCCTGTCCGGACACGTGCTCGACGCGGCACTCGGGTACTTCATCAACCCGCTCGTCACGGTGCTGCTCGCGGTGCTCGTGCTCAAGGAGCGGCTGCGGCCCGCACAGTGGGTCGCCCTGGGGATCGGGACCGCGGCCGTGGTCATCCTCACGATCGGCGTCGGGCAGCTCCCGTGGATCGCCCTGACCCTGGCCTCCTCGTTCGGCCTGTACGGGCTCGTCAAGAACAGGGTCGGCCGGGACGTCGACGCCCTGCCCGGGCTCGCGGTCGAGACGACGCTCCTGTTCCCCGTGGCCCTCGGCTACCTCGTGTTCCTCGGCATCACGGGCGCCGGCACGTTCGCGACCGAGGGAACCGCGCACGCGCTCCTGCTCGCGTCGAGCGGCATCGTCACGGCCCTGCCCCTGCTGATGTTCGGCTCCGCCGCCCGCCGCCTGCCCCTGAGCCTCGTCGGGATGCTCCAGTACCTGGCCCCCGTGCTGCAGTTCCTCGTCGGCCTGCTCGTGTTCCACGAGTCCATGCCGCCCGCGCGCTGGGCGGGCTTCTCGCTCGTGTGGCTCGCGCTCATCGTGCTCAGCGTCGACGGCCTGCGTGCGATGCGCGCATCCCGGCTCGGGGCTCGCTGACCGCTCGAGACCGGCGCCGGGCTCTCCGGGCGGGCCCCGAGGCGACGCCCCCGCCGCCCGCGCACTACCGTTGACCCCAGACCAGCCCACCTACCGTGTCAGGAGAGCACCGTGGCCGATTCATCGATGGACATCGTCAGCAAGGTCGACCGCCAGGAGGTCGACAACGCCCTCAACCAGGCGATCAAGGAGATCCAGACCCGGTACGACTTCAAGAACATCGGCGCGTCGATCGCCTGGAGCGGCGAGAAGATCGTCATGGTCGCGAACTCCGAGGAGCGCGTCCTGGCGATCCTCGACGTCTTCCAGACCAAGCTCATCAAGCGCGGCATCTCGCTCAAGGCGTTCGACACGGGCGAGAACGAGCCCAAGCTGTCGGGCAAGGAGTACCGCCTCGAGGGCGTGCTCAAGGAGGGCCTCGCGGGCGAGAACGCGAAGAAGGTCACCAAGATCATCCGCGAGGAAGGCCCCAAGGGCGTCAAGACCCAGATCACGGGTGACGAGGTCCGCGCGACGAGCAAGTCGCGCGACGACCTCCAGACCGTCCAGTCGCTGCTCAAGGGCGCGGACCTGGACTTCGCGGTGCAGTTCACGAACTACCGCTGACCTGCTCCTGACGGGCGCGTCGTCGGTCGGGCTCCTGCCCGACGGCGGCGCGCCCGTCCGCGTACCGGGCCCGGCCGTGTCACGCCCGCCGGGTGCGGGCGTGTCGCTCACGCACGGACCTAGACTCGCGGCGTGGACACTCACTGGCTCTCGTCGTCCGAGGCCTTCGCCTGGGCGGGCTGCGGGCCGTGGTCGCGCGGCGGCGACAGCCCCGCTGCGGAGGCCGGTTTCCCGGACGGGCCGACGCTGCGCCCCGCGGTGGACACCGGCGGCATCGATGTCCTGCTCAGGCGCCGTGAGGCTCTCTGGGCGCGCCTCACGCCTCTCGCCTTCCTCGGTGTGTCGATGCCGATGCTGTCGATGCCGTCGTCGACGAACCCGCTGTCCTGGACCTGGCGGCTGGCCGCGGTGGTCTCGGTAGCCGTCGTCGTGCTTCTCGCGGGCTGGGTCCGCCGCACGCGGGAAGGTCGCGTTGCCGCCGCGCTCGAGGGGGGCGGGCCGACAGCCCTCCTGCTCGCCACGTGCGTCCCGGCTCGCGGCGGCTGGCGGCTGGATCTCGCGGCCGTCGACGCGCCGGGCCTCGTCGTGGCCTCCGTCCGGAGCCCCGTCCTCGGCACGGTCCTGGCCCGCTTCGCCGACCAGGAGCTCTCCCGCACCCTCTCCCCCGAGACGCTGCGCAGAGCGCCGTGGCGCGCGTGGGCCGCAGAACCCGTGCTCGTGGTGGGCGGCCGGTCCGCGTCCGCGGTCACGGCGCTTCAAGGGGCCGGCGGGGGCCCCTGGATCCTGTCGAGGGTTCGTCGCCTGCCCGCGCGACGCGATCGTCTCGCGCACCCCGAGCGGCAAGGAGCCCTCGCATGACCAGAGCGGTTCGTCCTCGCGTGGTCGCGACCGACCTCGACGGGACGCTCCTGCGCTCGGACGGCACGGTCTCCGACCGCACCCGCAGCGTCCTGGCCGCGCTCGACGAGGCCGGCACCCAGGTCGTGTTCGTCACGGCCCGCCCGCCCCGCTGGCTGACGGAGGTCGGGCGCCTGGTCGGCGGGCACGGCGTCATCATCTGCCTGGGCGGTGCGTGCGTGTACGACGTCGGCACGAGCCGGGTCGTCGAGTCCCGCGGCTTCGCCCTGCCCGCCCTGCGCGACGTGGTCCGCGACCTGCGTGCCGCGGTGCCCGACGTCTCGCTCGCGGTCGAGCAGGTCGACGGTCCCGTGTTCGACGCGACCTTCCGGCACGAGGAGGACATGCCGGACTCCTGGCGCGGGCCGGTCGAGCGCGCGCTCGACTCGCCCGTCGCGAAGCTGCTCGCGCGCACCGACGCCCTGGGCCAGGACGAGTTCTTCGAGCAGGTGCTCGACGTCGTGGGCGACCGTGCCTTGCTCGCGTTCTCCGGGGCCGCGGGGCTCGCCGAGCTCCTCCCCCCTGACGTGACCAAGGCGGGCGCGCTGGCGACCTGGTCCTCGTCCCACGGCATCGGTGCCGACGAGGTCTGGGCGTTCGGCGACATGCCCAACGACCTGCCGATGCTCACCTGGGCAGGAACGTCGTACGCCGTAGCGAACGCCCACCCCGAGGTGCTCGCGACCGCGACCCACGTGACGGCGTCGAACGACGACGACGGTGTGGCCGTCGCCCTGGAGCGGCTGCTCGACGGGTCGTTCCTTCGACAGAGCACGGCCCCGTCGATGTCACCGACCGAGAGGCAGGAAGGCTGATGCGCGATCGACCGGCCGACGACCCCCGCCGCGGGCGCTTGCCCGCGACGGGCCGACGAGGCCGGGCGGCAGCCCTCGCCCTCGCGCTCGCGCTCGCGACCGCCGGGTGCACGAGCGCCGCCCCCGCCGACCCGCGGGCGTCCTCGTCGACCTCCTCCTCGCCGACCACCGCGCCCGACGACGCGGTGCTCACCACCTTCGCCTACGGACCGAGGCCCGCGCAGACGGCCGACCTGATCCTGCCCGCGTCGCTCGCCGCACGCACGCAAGAACTACGTACACCGTCCGAGGGCGAGGGTGGCGAGGAGGAGGGTGAGACCGTCGACGTGGTCGTCCTCGTGCACGGCGGCGGCTGGGCCGCCGAGTACGACCGTTCGTCCGAGACCCCCGTGGCACGCGACCTCACCGACGACGGCATCGTGGTGTGGAACCTCGACTACCGCGGTGTGGGCGCGGCCGACCCCGCCGACGACGGCGGGTGGCCGGGCACGTTCGAGGACGTGGCGGCAGGCCTCGACCTGCTCCCCGAGGCACTCGGGACGGCAGGCCTGACGCTCGGGCGCGTGGCCGTCGTCGGGCACTCCGCGGGCGGGACCATGGCCCTGTGGCTCGCGGCCCGGCACACCCTGCCCGACGGCGCCCCCGGCGCCTCCCCGCTCGTCCGGCCCGACCTCGTGGTCACCCAGGCGGGCGTGAACGACCTGCTGGCCGCCGGGGCTGTGCACGGCTCACGGGGGCCGGTCGAGGCGCTCATGGGCGGCTCGACGAGCGAGGTCACGGACGACCGGTACGACCTCGCGTCCCCCACCGCACGGCTCCCGCTCGGCGTCCCGACGCTCGTCACGACGGGCGACCTGGACGCGGTCGTCCTCCCGTCCGTCGCGACCGGCTACGCCGAGGCGGCGCGGGCCGCCGGGGACGACGTGACGCTCGCAGTGATCCCCGGCGAGGACCACCTGTCGCCCCAGAACCCCCGCTCGGGCGCGTGGGCCGCGGTGCGTGGCTGGCTCGCCGAGCGTGGCATCTCGCCCGCCGGGACCGCGAGGTAGAGCCACCCCGGCGTCGGGAGACTCGGGCCCGAGAGCCTCAGTAGCGCGTGATGCCGCCCTGCTGGCCCGCCATGCGCTCGAGGCGCTGGATGCGGTCGGCCATGGGAGGGTGCGTCGCGAACATCTTCGCGACGCCCGCGCCGCGGAAGGGGTTGGCGATCATGACGTGCGAGACGTCGACCAGGTCGCGGTTCTGCGGCAGCGGGGCCCGCGCCGTCCCCTGCTCGAGCTTGCGCAGGGCGGACGCGAGCGCGAGCGGGTCGCCCGTGAGCTTGGCACCGTCCTCGTCGGCGTCGTACTCGCGGGTCCGGGAGATCGCGAGCTGGATCACCATCGCCGCCACGGGAGCGAGGAACGCCATCGCGAGAGCAGCCAGCGGGTTGCCGCCCCGTTCACGGTTCCCGCCGAAGATCAGCAGGAACTGGGCGAGCGAGGTGATGACGCCGGCCATCGCGCTCGCGACGGACGACGTGAGGATGTCGCGGTTGTACACGTGCATGAGCTCGTGGCCCAGGACACCGCGGAGCTCGCGCTCGTCGAGCAGCGTCAGGATGCCCTCGGTGCAGCAGACCGCGGCGTTCTTGGGGTTGCGGCCCGTCGCGAACGCGTTGGGGGCCTGCGTGGGCGAGACGTACAGCTTGGGCATGGGTTGACGCGCGGCGGTCGAGAGCTCGCGCACGATCCTGTACATCGCGGGCTGCTCGAGCTCGCTCACGGGCCGCGCGTGCATGGCCCTGATCGCGATCTTGTCGGAGTTCCAGTAGCCGTACGCCGTGGTCACGAGACCGATCGCGACGAAGATCCACAACGTGCTGGCCGACCGTCCGAACACGGCCCACAGGCCCAGGATCACGACCCACATGATCCCGAAGAGCCCTGCGGTCTTCAGACCGTTGAAATGCTGATGACCCACGCTCAGCCCCTTCCCTCGAGCACAGGATGCCGTGGTGCGAGCATCCACCGGGAGAACGCTCGGCGCACGCGGGGGGTTCCCTCCGCCGTCGGGCAGCGGACGGTGCCGCTGCGCCGCCCCGCGGCCGTCCGGGGGGACGACGACGGCGCCCCGGCCTGGGTGGGCGGGGCGCCGTCGTGTGGTGCGTGGGCCGGGCTGGGGTGCTGCCCGGGATCGTGCGGGTGGTGCGTGGTCAGGCGTCGGTGGCGGCCTGGGTCTGGCGGCGGGCGATGCGGATCATGTCCTCGCGGGGCACGACCTTGATGCGCTCGCGCCCGTGGGGCTCGCCCAGGGTGCGCTCGTGGGCGTCCAGGACCTCCCAGTCGGCCCACTGGACCACGTCGACCCCGCGCTCGGCCAAGAACTCCAGCACGGCCTCGGGCGAACCGTGCGGCGCGACCCGACCCGCCTCGAGATCACCCTCGACCCCCTCGACCCCCTCGGACGCGGGGACCGCGCCCGTGACGTCCTCGACGAGGTGGCGCACCGTCTCGGACGCGTCGGACTTGGTGTGCCCGATCAACCCGACCGGACCACGCTTGATCCACCCCGTGGCATACACCCCCGGGATCTGCACACCATCGATGTCGATCACCCGACCCTCACGGTTGGGAATCACACCCTTGAGCTCATCGAAGGGGACCTCGGGCAACGGCGACCCGAAGTACCCCACCGCCCGATACACCGCCTGCACCGGCCACTCGAAGAACTCCCCCGTCCCCGACACGGTCCCGTCCCCGTTCAACCGCGTCCGCTCCGTGCGCAACCCCTCGACCCGCCCCTCACCGAGCACCGCGACCGGCGCATGCAAGAAATGCAGGTGCAACCGCCGCGAGGCCGTGAACCCCGCCGGGTCCTTCAACGTCCAGTCCGTGAGAGTCTTGACGACCTGCTTCGTCTGGTTCGAGGAATTGATCGCCGCCATCGACCC
>NZ_JBHVOS010000016.1:0-7420 GCF_042887685.1 Oerskovia sp. NPDC057915
GCACGACCGCACGACCGCACGACCGCACGACCGCACGACCGCACGACCGCACGACCGCACGACCGCACGACCGCACGACCGCACGACCGCACGACCGCACGACCGCACGACCGCACGACCGCACGACCGCACGACCGCACGACGTCGACCAAGGCTCGGCCTCGCAGGACGCCCGTCGAAAGGGGAGCAGATGGACTGGAGCAGTCCCGTCTCGGCCGTCGTGCCCGGGCTCGAAGGGCCGGTCCTTCGAGCGCTGTGGGCTCGGGGTGACGAGCTGACCGGTCGCCAGGTGCACCGGGTGGCGCACGCCGGCACCCCCGAAGGCGTGCGGCGTGCTCTGGGGCGACTGGTGCAGCAGGGCGTCGTGGTCCGCCGGACCGTCGGGCCCGCGAGCTACTACCGGGTCAACCGGGACCACCTGTGCTGGCCCGCGGTCGAAGCCCTCTTCGATGCGCTGCACCCCTGGCGCGAGCTGCGACGTCGCGTCGACGACCTGCTCCACGAGGTCGTGAGCGACGACGGCCTCCGCCGGGAGACCGGGGTCGCCGTGGTCGGATCAGCCGCCCGCGGGGACGGCACCGCGGACGACGACGTGGATCTCCTCGTCCTCGTCCCGGACGGCATGCCCGCCTGGTTGGTCCACGAGCTGGCGGACCGGCTGCGCAGCGACACGCAGTGGTGGAGCGGCAACGAGACCGACGTGCACGTCCGGACCGCCGCGGAGCTCGCGGCCGCACGCACCACCCCAGGAGCGCTCGACACGTGGGCCCGTGACGCCGAACAGGTCACCGGAGCCCTCGTGCACGAGCACCTGCCCTACGTCGTCCTCCCCGACTACTGACCGACCCGCGACCTGGACCCGACGGCGGAGGGCGAGCTCCGCCGTCGGGCCGCGGACGTCAGCAGGTCAGGGCGTCGCCCGTCGTGGTACCCAAGAGCTCGGCGTAGCGGCGGAACAGGTCGACCCGGTGAGCGACCTGGCGCGGGTTCCCGCCGTCGCACTCGAGCGGGCCGTTGATCGCGCGGATCGTCTCGCGGAAGCCGTGCTCGCCCACGATCGCCTCGTGGCACGTCATGGCGCCCTCGCCGGGCTGCGTGTTCCAGTACCAGAGGGCAGTCTTCCAGGCGACGGTCGCGTCCGTCTCGACGAGGAACGGGTCGTTCAGCAGGTCGATGCCCAAAGCGTCGCCCGCAGCCTTGTAGTTGAAGTTCCAGGAGAGCTGGATGGGGCCCTTGCCGTAGTAGGCGTCCTGGCCCGCAGGGCAACCGTACGGCTGCGACGGGTCGCAGTAGTGCGAGTACACGGCCGTGTTGAGCTCGCTCACGTGCAGCAGGCCCGTGCTCTCGTGGCTCACGTTCGCGAGGAAGGCCGCAGCCTCACGCTTCGCGATCTCCGGGCCGCCCGACGTCGCGAACTCGGGGTACGCCTCGGTCGCGGCGACCAGGCCCGCGTACGTGTAGAACGGGTTGCGTTCCGGGAACATCTCCTCGAACTGCGCCTCGGTCACCACGAAGCCCGTCGTGATGCCGCTCGTCGAACCTGTCTCAGCCATGAGCCCACCCTCTCGTCACTGTCCCCGGCACGGCGACCTCCGACGACTCGTCCATGACTCGTCGGCGCCCTGCCTGCGTTCAGCGGTCACCCTAGGGGACGAGCGAGCGCTCGTCGGCATCGGTGTGCAGTGCGCTCCGCGGGGTGTCCTCGACGACCGGCTCGGGGACCTCTCCAGGGCCGGGGGAGCCCTCCGGGGAGACGTCCGCGACCGTCGCGCCGGCCGTCCTGGCGTACACGAGGACGGCGACCAGACCCGCGACCCAGCCCGTGACGAGCGGCCAGAAGAGGCTCGCCTGCACGGTCGGCAGCACCATGTTCATCGTGGCCGAGTGCAGCCCGAACGCGGTGTAGGTCGTGAACGACCGGGTCGCCGCAGGGACCACCGCGGCGGCGACCGTCGCGAACCAGACCGCGAGCACCAGGGTCCAGCGCCCCGCGTGCGGCGGGAGCCGACGGGTCGCGAGCCACGTCCCGCTCGCGACGACCAGGGCCACGACCAGCGCGAGGGCCACCTCCATGCCCTGGACCGGTTGTCCTTGCGGCGCGAAGCGCAAGACCATCGCACCCGTGGCAGCCTCCGTGACGAGGTCGATCGGGCCGCGCGCGCTGCGGTGCCACACGAGCCACGAGCTGCCAGCCCCCACCGCGACCCACACGAGCGACGCCGTCAGACCGGCGGCGAGCACGGCCGGCCATGCGCGGGCCCGCAGCGGCTCGCGCGCCCTGCGCGTCGCAGGGAGCGCCTCCGCCGAGGACCGGCTCGTCAGGGCGAGCGCTCCGACGAGCGAGGCGCCGACGAGCCAGCCGTTGACCAGCCCCCACCATCCTCCCTCGAACGACGCGGCGAGCAGGTGGAACGCCGGGTTCAGGGGGGCGGGGAAGGAGATGTCCGCGACCGTGTCCGCGACCGACCCCGCGGTTCCGCCCGCCACGACCCCGAACCACGTCCCGAGGAAGACGCCCCACGTGCCCGTGCGCCGAGGCAGGCGCCGCGTCGCGAGGTACGCCACGACCATGACGACCAGCCCCGCGAGGAGAGCCGCCAGGATCGTCTGACCCGTGATCGCCGAACCGCCCGGGACCGTGCCGTTCGGATGCGGGAGGAACGTGCGGACGAGAGCGCTGTGGACCCGGTACGTGAAGTTCGCGTGGACCCAGTCGCTCAGGACCGCCGTCCCGACCCACAGGATCGAGACGACCAGCCCGGCGACGAGCACGGCGGGGTCCCTGCGTGACGTCATCGGCATGCCCGCGAGGGTAGCGCACGCGCATGAGGCGCCGGGGGCGCCCGGGAACCGGTCGTCGCCAGGCCCGGACCGCGCCCGGACCACGCCCGGACCCCCGCCTGACGGCGGACCGCACCCGTGCGCGGAGGGCGCGCTCCGCCGTCGGGCAGGACGCTCGCGAGCGGTCCGCGCGGCCCGGTGACGCCCGGCGGTTGACACCCTCCGGAGCCGCGTGCAAGAGTGCCTCTCAATCCGGAAACGTTTCCAGAGTGTTTCGCACCGCTGCGTTGGAAACGTTTCCAAATCGAGATCTTCCGCACCACCTTCGACGGAGAGGGCAGGAACCGATGGCACCACGTGCAACGTTGAACGAGGTCGCCGAGCGCGCCGGGGTGTCGCTCGCCTCGACCTCCCGAGCGCTGCACGGCTCCGGCGCCAGCAAGTCCATGGTCGAGCGCGTGCGTGCCGCCGCCGACGAGCTCGGGTACAGCCCCGACGCGGTCGGGCGCTCGCTGCGCATGCGGCGCACGTTCCAGATCGCCTTCGCGGTCGCCGACATCGGCAACCAGGTCTACGTCGAGATGATGTCCGCGATCCACTCGGTCATCGCGCCCTACGGCTACCGGGTCGTCGTGACGACCACGGGCGACACGGCCGAGTCCACCACCGACCTCGTGCGCAGCCTCGCGAACGGCATGGTCGACGGGATCGTCCTCAGCCCCCTGCGCATGAGCGAGGAGCTCGTCCGCGAGATCCACGAGTCCGCCGTGCCGGTCGTCGTGATCGGTCGTTCGCTCGGCGCCCACGGCATCGACTCGGTGTCGACCGACTCCGCGGGCGGGATCGGCCAGGCCGTGACCCACCTGCTCGACATCGGCCGCCGCCGCATCGCGTTCCTCAACGGCCCCCTCGACACGACCCCCGGCGAGGCCCGCCAGCGAGGCTTCGACGCCGCCGTCGCCGCCCCGGGCTTCGACGCCGAGCACGTCGACGTCGAGATCGCCCAGGACTTCACGGTCGCCGCCGGCCTCGCCGCCGCGCGCACGCTCATCGAGCGCAACGCCGCGAGCGGTGGCCTCGACGCGATCGTCGCGGCCAACGACCTGCTCGCGATCGGCGCGATGCACGCGGCCCGCCAGAGCGGACTCGACGTCCCCACCGACCTCGCCGTGACCGGCATGGACGACACCGAGATCGGCCGCGTCTTCTACCCGAGCCTCACGAGCGTCTCCCTGGGATCCGCCGAACGTGGTCGGCGGGCCGCCCAGCTGCTGCTCGGCCTGGTCGAGGGCACCGCCCAGGAGACCCGGCACGTGGACGTGGGACCGACCCTCCTCGTCCGCGAATCCACCCGACCGACCGACGTACTCGACGGAGAGAAGTCATGACAGCCCCCACCGTGGAGGCCGGCCCCCGACCGGCCGCCCCCGCACCACAACGGCGCACCCCGCGCCGGACCGGAGGGATGGCCCGCTCGAAGCGGCGCGAGGCCATCGCCCTCGTCATCCCGTCGCTGCTCCCGATCCTCGTCCTGAGCGTCGCCCCCCTCCTCGTCGGCGTGGGGCTCGCGTTCACCGACGCCCGCCTCGTGCGCAACCCCGAGTACGCGTTCGTCGGGATGGACAACTTCGTCCGGCTCGCCGACAACTCCTTCTTCTGGGACTCGTTCCGGATCGGCATGATCTGGGCCGTCTCCGTGACGCTGCTCCAGCTCGTCGCGGCCATGGGCCTCGCGCTCCTGCTCAACTCCGACCTCAAGCTCCAGGGCCTGACCCGCGTGCTCGCGCTCATCCCGTGGGCCATGCCGCCCGTGGTCGTCGCGATCATGTGGCGGATGATCTACTCGCCCAACGCGGGTCCGCTCAACGCGTTCCTGGGCAGCGTGGGCCTGCCCGACGACATCAACTGGCTCGCGGACTTCTCGACCGCGCTGCCCGCCGTGATCGTCGTCGGCATCTGGGTCGGCATGCCGCAGACCACCGTGACGCTGCTCGCCGGGCTCCAGCAGATCCCCGACGAGCTCCACGAGGCCGCGGCGATCGACGGCGCGAACGCCTGGCGCCGCTTCACCGCCGTCACCCTCCCGAGCCTGCGCCCCATCATCACGTCGATCACCTCGCTCAACTTCATCTGGAACTTCAACTCGTTCTCCCTGGTCTACGTGCTGACGGAGGGCGGACCGGGCGGCCGCACCATGCTGCCGATGCTCTACACGTACCTCGAGGCGTTCAAGAACAGGAACATCGGCTACGCGGCCGCCATGGGCGTCGTGCTCGTGGTCGTCGTCGTCCTCCTGCTCGCGATCTACCTGTGGTCCCAGTTCCGCCAAGACCGCGACAGCACGGGGAAGTGATCTGATGCGTCATCTCGTCCGGCCCGCCCAGTACGTGGCGCTGTGCTTCTACATCGTCTTCCTCGGCTTTCCGCTGCTGTGGCTCATCTCGGCGTCGCTCAAGTCGTCGGGGGAGCTCAACTCGCTCACCGTGAGCCTCGTCCCGCAGGACGTCGAGTGGGGCAACTACTCGGCCGCGCTCGAACGTCAGGGCCTCGTGCGCTCGGCGTGGAACTCGGCGATCGTCGCGCTCGTCTCGACCGCGCTCGTGCTCCTCATCGCGCTGCCCGGCGCGTACGTCCTGGCCCGGCTCAAGGGCCTGGTCCGCGGCATGGGTGTCGGGTGGATCCTGGTCAGCCAGGTCTTCCCCGTCATCCTCATCATCCTGCCGCTGTTCCTCATCCTGCGGACCATCGGCCTGACCGACAGCCTGGTCGGCCTGACCCTGGTGCACACGACGTACACGCTGCCGTTCGCGCTGTGGATGCTCCAGGGGTACGTGAGCTCGATCCCGATCGAGCTCGAGGAAGCCGGGTCGATGGACGGCGCGAGCCGCCTGACGGTGCTCCGCCAGATCGTCTTCCCGCTCCTCATGCCGGGCGTCGTCGCGACCGCGATGTTCAGCTTCGTGTCGTCGTGGAACGAGTTCTTCTTCGCGCTCGTGCTGCTCCAGTCGCCCGAGAACTACACGCTGCCGATCACTCTCAAGATGTTCATCGGCGGCGAGGGCAAGGTCGCCCTCGGCCCGCTCGCGGCGGGCGCAGTGCTGGCCGCGATCCCCAGCATCGTCTTCTTCTCGATCATGCAGAAAAGGCTCACCGGCGGACTCCTGTCCGGTGCCGTCAAGGGGTGAGCGCCCTGCGCGCGCACCCCGGCGGAACCCGTCTCACCCACCCCACCCGCACGACCCCCACGCCTCAGAAAGGCAGACACATGAAGACTCGTGGTGCGTCCATCGCCGCATGCCTCACGATCGGCACCCTGTTCCTCACCGCTTGCGGAAGCGGCGGAGACAGCGGTGGAGCCGACGGTGCAGGTGACGGCCCGATCACGCTCAAGTTCCAGTCGCTCTCCGACCAGCCCGCGGCCATCGCCGCGACCGAGAGCATCGTCTCCGACTGGAACGAGGCCAACCCCGACGTCCAGGTCGAGATCGTCCCCGCGGGGTGGGACGGCATCTACGACAAGCTCATCACCCAGTTCAACGGTGGTGCGGCGCCGGACATCATCCACTACGAGGCCGCGAGCATCGTGCCCTTCGCGGCGGACGGCTACCTGGCCGACCTCTCCGAGTACATGTCGGACGAGTTCCGCGCAGACGTCCCCGAGGGCATCCTCGACGCGGTCACGGTCGACGACAAGGTCATCGCGTACCCCACCGAGCTCCAGTCCTACATGGTGTTCGCGAACAAGACGCTGCTCGACGCCGCGGGCGTCGCGATCCCCACGGGCGAGACCATGACGTGGGACGAGATGCGCGCGATCGCGCAGGCCACGACCAAGGACGGCACGTACGGCCTGGGCTGGGGCCTCAAGAGCCCCACCGCCGCGTACATGGCGTTCGCGCCGGGCTTCGGCGGCACCTACTTCGAGGGCAGCGGGTCCGACGCGACCCTGACGGTCGGCGAGGGCGAGATGGCCGTGCCGAACCTCGTGGACGCCATGGCGTTCGAGGACAAGTCGATCCTGCCCGTGACCCTGAGCCAGACCGGCTCGGAGACGCTCGCGACGTTCTACGCCGGGCAGGTCGCCATGACGATCCAGGGCTCGTTCCAGGCCGCGAACATCGCGACCGACGCGCCCGAGGGCTTCGACTGGATCGTGCTCCCGCCGCTCGAGGGGTCGGAGGGCGCCGAGCAGGCCGCCAACCCGCAGACCCTGTCCGTGAACATCGACTCCGAGCACGTCGAGGAGTCCGCGGAGTTCATCGAGTTCTTCACGCAGACCGAGAACCTGGCCGCGCTCAACGAGGCCGACGCCCTCATCCCCGCGACGACGTCCGCGCAGGAGGCCCTCGCGGCCAAGCTCGGCACCGAGAACGGCTGGGACGTCATCCTCTCCTCGGGCCAGCACCTCGTGTCCGCGCCGTACCTCTTCGTCGACGCCTACGCGCAGTGGAAGGACACCGTCGCGACGCCGGCCTACCAGCGCTTCCTCGCGCAGGAGATCGACGCCGACGGCGTGGCCGCCGAGCTGACGGCCGGCTGGGAAGAGATCACCAAGTAGTGCAGCCGTGGGGGGGGGGGGGGGGCCCCCCCCCCCCCCCCCCCCCCCCCCCCCCCCCCCCCCCCCCCCCCCCCCCCCCCC
>NZ_JBHVOS010000016.1:7429-52078 GCF_042887685.1 Oerskovia sp. NPDC057915
CACCCAGACCACGCCAACCCATTTGCCTGTTGGTCTGGTGGGCTGGTTTTTGTTTATATGAGACTGGGTGGTAATTGATCACAAAGTTGTGCAGCGGTGGGGCGGGGCGGCAGCCCGCCCGTCCGCACGGACGACGACCACGGGTGGCCACGAGTCGCCCGAACGCAGAACGACGAACGACAGGGAGTGACCTCGTGAGCTGGCTGGACGAGAAGGCAGTGGCGGTGATCACCGGCGCGGCCGTCGGCGACGCGCTGGGTGGGGCGACCGAGGGGTGGACCCCGGAGCAGATCGAGGAGCGTCACGGCGGGCGGGTCACGGGCATCGTCGGGCCGTTCTACCCGAACTGGCAGGACGCCCGACCCATCGCGCCGTACCACAAGGGCGACGGGCACATCACGGACGACACCCTCATGACCCAGGCGCTCGTCGAGGTCTACGCCAAGCGTCGGGCGCACCTCGACGCGTACGCCGTGGCCGAGGACCTGGTCCCGCTCATGATCGGCGAGCCCCGCTGGATCCCCGAGCTCGAGTCGACGGCGCTGCTGCTGCAGCGCGTGTTCCTCGCGGAGAAGTGGATCGTGGCACGGCTCCACTACGGGCACGTCGACCCGCGCGAGGCCGGGGTCGGCAACATCGTCAACTGCGGCGCGGCCATGTACGTGGCCCCCGTCGGGCTGGCCAACGCGGGCGACCCGCGCGGCGCGTACGCCGAGGCGATCGACCTGACGGGCGCCCACCAGGCGAGCTACGGTCGCGAGGCAGCGGGTGTCTTCGCCGCCATGGTCGCCGCGGCGGTCGCCCCCGGGGCGAGCGTCGAGGACGTCGTGACGGCCGCGCTCGACGTCGCGCACGACGGGACGCTCGCCGCGCTGCGCGCCGTCGCGGACGCGTTCGACGGCTGGGGCACGGTGCCCACGACCGACGAGGAGGAGCGGGCGCTGGCCCGCAAGATCCGCGAGGTCGTGGCCCCCTTCGACTCGGTCGGTCCCGAGTACCGGCAGATGTCGATGGACGCGCGCCGCCCCTCGCGCACCAAGTCCATCGAGGAGCTGCCCGCGGCGCTCGGGTTCGTTCTGGGCCACCGCGGCGACTTCCGCGGCGCGGTGCTCGGCGCGGTCAACTACGGGCGCGACGCCGACTCGATCGCGGTCATGGCAGGCGCGATCACGGCCGGGCTCGGCGGGACCGAGGTCGTGCCGACCGAGTGGCTCGACGAGATCGAGCGCGCGAGCCGTACCGACGTCCGCGCGACCGGTCGGCTCATGGGGCAGGCCGCGGGCGACATCCTGCGTGCCGACCGCGAGGCCGCGACGGCTCGGCTCCTGGCCCTCGACGAGATCGAGGCCGCGACGGTGGGAGCCTCGGCGTGAGACTCACCTGGGCCCAGCCCGAGGACCTGCTCGCGCACGAGCTCGTCCAGTCGACCATCGAGGGCAAGGACGTCGCGGCCGTCGTCGCACGGTGGACCGCGGCGGGCGGCGACACGGTCCCGGCCGTGAGCGGCGCGGGCCCCGTGCCCGCGCCCCCGGCGCTGCGCGCCCTGGCACGCGAGCTCCTCGACGAGCTCGACGCCCTCCCGGCGGCCCCGGCCCCGGCCGAGCCGGACGGGTGGGCGCAGATCGCCGTGCTGCTCCCGGCGCCCCCGGCGCTCCCCACGGTGCCCGACGACGAGCTCGCCCGCCGCGTGCACGGCGCCTGGACCGGGCGCTCGGCCGGCTGCCTGCTGGGCAAGCCGGTCGAGAAGATCCCGCGCCAGGGCATCGAGGAGATCCTCCGGGCCACGGGCCGCTGGCCCCTCGCCACGTGGTTCACGGCGGTCGGGCTGCCCGACGACGTCGCGGCGCGCTGGCCCTGGAACCGGCGCAGCGCCCCGACCTCGCTCGAGGAGAACATCGACGGGATGCCCGAGGACGACGACCTCAACTACCCGATCCTCGCGCTCGCCCTGCTGGAGAAGCACGGCGCGGGCTTCACGACCGACGACGTCGCCCAGCTCTGGCTCGACAACCTGCCCGCGGGGCGCGTGTTCACCGCGGAGCGTGCGGCGTACCGCAACATCCTCGACGCGCGTCCCGTGCCCGAGACCGCGACGCACCAGAACCCGTTCCGCGAGTGGATCGGTGCGCTCATCCGCACCGACGTGCTCGGGTGGGTCGCCCCGGGCGACGTCCGGAGCGCCGCGTACCTCGCCTGGGTCGACGCGCGCCTGAGCCACACGCGCAACGGCGTCTACGGCGCCATGTGGGCCGCGGCGCTCGCGTCGGCGTCGATGGTCTGCTCGACCGTCGAGGACGTGCTCGACGCGGCCCAGACCGTGCTCCCTCCCGGCAGCCGGATCGCGGAGGCCGCGCGCCTGGGCCGCGAGGCCGCGCAGGACGGCGACGTGAGCGTCGGCCTCGACCGCATCCACGCCGTGTACGGCGACCTGCACTGGGTCCACGTGCTCAACAACGCGGCCGTGATCGCCTACGCCCTGACCAAGGGTGCGGGGGACTTCGGGACGAGCGTCTCGATCGCGGTCACCGCGGGCTGGGACACCGACTCGGCCGCCGCGACAGTGGGCGGCGTCGTCGGGGCCCTGCTCGGGACCGCGGGGATCGGCCAGGCATGGACCGGACCTGTCGACGGTCGCATCGCGACCTCGCTCCCCGGCGGGGAGCAGCGCATCGACGACCTCGCCGCCCGGACGCTCGCGCTGCGGCTCACGGGAGCGGTGGTCCCGGCAGCCACCGATGCTGCCGTGGTCGCCGACACCGCCGACAACACCGACACCGTGAGGGCCGGCGCATGAGCCCCGACCAGACCGCCCCGAGCCGGGGGAGCGTCGTCGTCGTCGGCTCGGCCAACGTCGACCTCGTGGTCGACGTCCCCCGCCACCCCGGTGGTGGCGAGACGATCCTCGGCGGCGACCTGCGCCGCAGCCCCGGCGGCAAGGGCGCCAACCAGGCCGTCGCCGCCGCCCGGGCGGGCGGCGCCGACACGACGTTCGTCGGGGCCCTCGGCCGGGACGAGTCGGGCGGGCTGCTGCTCGCCTCGCTCGACGGCGCAGGGGTGCGCACCGACCTCGTCGGCCGCACCGCGGCCCCCACGGGGACCGCGCTCATCACGGTCTCGCCCGACGGCGAGAACGCGATCGTCGTCGCCCCCGGCGCGAACTCGCAGGTGCGCATCGGCCCCGAGCAGGCGGACCGGATCGCGGCGGCGGACGTCGTCCTGGCGCAGCTCGAGATCCCGCTCGAGGTCGTCCTCGCCGCGGGGGCCGCCCGACGGCCGGGGGCAGTGCTCGTGCTCAACGCGGCGCCGTCCCGCGACCTGCCCGACGAGATGTGGGCCGCGCTCGACCTGCTGATCGTCAACGAGCACGAGGCGCGCGACCTGGCGGGGGACGCCGGCGACCCGGCCGCTCCCACCGACCCTGCTACCTCCACCGGCCTCGCCTCCCCCACCGACCCGGCCATCTTCACCAGCCCGGCCGCCCCCACCAGCCCCGCCGACGTCGCCGCGCGCCTGGCCGCGACCCTGCTCGCCAGGGTGCCCGCCGTCGTCGTGACCCTCGGCGGTGCCGGGTGCCTCGTCGCCCAGCGCGGCTCGGCCCCCGTCCACGTACCCGCCCCGCGCGTCGACGCCGTCGACACGACGGGCGCAGGAGACACCTTCTGCGGCGTGCTCGCCGCAGCCCTCGCGGGCGGGGCCACCCTCGTGGACGCCGCCCGGACCGCCTCGTTCGCGGGCGCCCTGGCCGTGACACGGCCCGGGGCCCAGGACGCCGTGCCCACGGCCGACGAGGTCGCCACCTTCGCGCACACGGAGCAGCTGCCATGAGCTACACGTTCGACCCGCTCGTCCCTCGCCCCATCGACCTCCCCACGTCCGTCCCGCTCGACGGGCCGCTCGACGAGCAGGACGTCGCCGCGCTCGACCAGGCGAAGATCTTCGCCGCGCCTGACGACCCGGCGCAGCGGGCCGCGTGGCGCGAGCGGCTCGAGGCGTGGCGCAGCGGCGCGCGCGAGCGCCACGGGTTCACGGGCGCGGTCTACGAGCGACCGCAGGCCGCGTGGGCCGCGAGCTGCTTCACGATCGCGCAGGTCTGGCTGTGGGACGAGCTGCTCTACTCGTTCGAGGAGAACCGCTTCACGCCCGAGCGCTTCCTCGCCGACGCGCGGGAGCGGTTCGCGGACCTCGACGCCGTGGTGCTGTGGCACGCGTACCCGGTCATCGGGATCGACGACCGCAACCAGTGGGACTTCTACCGTGACGTCCCGGGCCTCACGGGGCCCGACGGCCTGGTCGCGACCCTGCACGCCGCGGGCCTGCACGTGTTCGTCGACTACAACCCGTGGGACACGGGCACGCGCCGCGGCGAGGACGACCTGTCCGAGCTCGCTGCGGTCGTCGCGGACCTTCCGGCGGACGGCGTCTTCCTCGACACGCTCAAGAAGGCCGAGCCCGAGCTCGTCGCACGGCTCGAGGCCGCCCGGCCGGGCATCGTCCTCGAGGGCGAGTCCAAGCTCGCGGTCGAGCGCATCGAGGACCACTCGTCGTCGTGGGCGCAGTTCTTCGCCGACTCGGCGGTGCCGGGCGTCCTGCGCGCGCACTGGTACGAGCGCCGTCACATGCAGCACCACGTGCGCCGCTGGAACCGCGACCACACCGACGAGCTCCAGTCTGCGTGGATCAACGGCGTGGGCGTCATGGTGTGGGAGGTCGTGTTCGGGGTGTGGGTCGGGTGGAGCGAGCGCGACGCCGCGACGCTGCGCCGCATGGTCACGGTCCAGCGCGCCGCCAAGGACCTGCTGCTCGACGGCGCTTGGACCCCGCTCACGGACCTCGCCCCCGAGGCGCGCGACGCGGGCGTGCACGCGTCGCTCTTCTCGCGCGACGGCGTCTCGCTGTGGACGCTCGTCAACCGCGGCGAGGACGACTACACGGGCCAGGTCCTCGCGGACGCCCCCGCCGGCCGTCTGATCGACCTGACCGGCCTGGCGGCCTCCGCCGCCCCCACCGACCCGACCGGTACGCCGGTCGCCCAGGCCGGTGGCACCGTCGACGGAGCCGGTGCCACCGCTCCACCCGTCACGGTCCCGGGCCGCGGCATCGCGGCGCTCGTGCACGTCGCCCCCGGCGCCGACGAGCCCGACTGGCTCCCCGGCCTCGTCGAGGACATGCGGCGTCACGCTCCGAGCGCGGACGCGCGGTTCCCGCACCGCCTCGCGCGCCGGATCGTGCCGGAGGTCTCGGCGTCGGGGCTCGACGGCACCGCCCGGCTCGACGGCTCCGCCGCACACACCACCGCCCACCCCGTGCCGGTCCACCCCGAGACCGGGGCGGGCCAGGACGTGGAGGCGAGCGCCGTCGTCGTGCCCGCGGGGCCGTACGTCCTGACGGTGCGCTACCGCGCCCGCGAGACCGGGATGTACCAGGGCGCGCCCTACGTCGAGGAGTGGAAGCCCCTCGCGCCGCGCCTGCACGACCCGCGCACGCTCCAGCGCGACGGCGAGCTCGCCGCCCCCGTCGCGGTCGCGGCCACCGAGGTGACCAACGCCGAGTTCGCACGGTTCCTCGACGCGACCGGCTACCGGCCCGCGACCCGGCACAGGTTCCTCGCGCACTGGGTGGACGACCGACCGCCCGCGGGGCGCGAGGACGAGCCCGTGACGTTCGTCGACCTCGACGACGCGCGCGCCTACAGCGCCTGGCGCGGAGGCCGGCTCCCGAGCGAGGACGAGTGGCAGCTCGCGGGCGAGACCGGCGGCCTGCTGCGCGGCACCCCCGTCGTGTGGAACTGGACCGAGAGCGAGCACAGCGACGGCCGCACCCGCTACGCGATGCTCAAGGGCGGCTCGGACCACGAGTCCGTCGGCTCCGAGTGGTACTTCGACGGCGGCGTCCAGCGCCCCGAGTTCAGCGCCAAGCTGCTCCTGCCGGGCCTGGGGCTGGCACGCAGCTCGAGCATCGGCTTCCGCTGCGCCTGGACCGTGGAAGTGACGGCATGACCGTCTCGCGCGACCCCCGGGACGGTGCGCTCGCGGGCCTCAAGGTCGTCGACGCCTCGACGCTCTTCGCGGGCCCCATGGCCGCGATGCACCTCGGCGACATGGGCGCCGACGTGATCAAGGTCGAGCACCCCATCAAGCCCGACCCCTCGCGCGGGCACGGCGCCGCGAAGGACGGCGTCAACCTCTGGTGGAAGACGCTCGGCCGCAACAAGCGCACCGTGACCGTCAACCTGTCGAGCGACGGGGGGCGCGAGGTCTTCCTGGCGCTCGCGGCCGAGGCCGACGTCGTGATCGAGAACTTCCGCCCCGGGACGCTCGAACGCTGGGGCCTGGGCTACGACGAGCTCTCGGCCCACAACCCTCGCCTCGTGCTCGCGCGCATCAGCGGGTTCGGGCAGGTTGGGCCGTACCGGTCGCGCCCCGGGTTCGGCACGCTCGCCGAGGCCATGAGCGGGTTCGCGGCCATGACGGGCGAGGCGGACGGTCCGCCGACCCTGCCGCCGTTCGGTCTCGCGGACGGCGTCGCGTCGCTCGCGACCGCGTTCGCGGTCATGGTCGCGCTCCAGAGCCGTGAGCGCACGGGCCGCGGCCAGGTCGTCGACACCGCGATCATCGAGCCGATCCTCGCGATGCTCGGCCCGCAGATCACGCGCTGGGACCAGCTAGGAACCGTGCAGCCGCGCACGGGCAACCGCTCGGCGAACAACGCGCCGCGCAACACGTACCGCACGAGCGACGGCCAGTGGGTCGCGGTCTCGACGTCGGCGCAGTCGATCGCGGAGCGCGTCATGCGCCTCGTGGGGCACCCCGAGGTCATCGACGAGCCATGGTTCGCGGTGGGGGCCGAGCGCGCCCAGCACGCCGACGAGCTCGACGCGGCCGTGGGCGGCTGGATCGCGCAGCGCACGCGCGACGAGGTCGTGGCGGCGTTCGAGGAGGCGCAGGCCGCGGTCGCGCCCATCTACGACGCGCAGGACATCGTGGGCGACCCGCAGTTCCAGGCGCTCGGCACGCTCCACGAGATCGAGGACCCCGAGCTCGGGCCCCTGCTCATGCAGGGCCCGCTGTTCCGGCTCTCGGACCACGACGGCGTCATCGGCTTCACGGGCCGCGCGCACGGCGCCGACACCGACGAGGTGCTGGGCGAGCTGGGCTTCGACGCCGAGCGCGTCGCCGAGCTGCGGGAGGCGGGGGCCGTATGAGCACCCCGCCGCTCACGCTGCTCTACGCCCCGGCCGACCGGCCCGACCGTGTCACCAAGGCGTTCGCGACGTCCGCCGACGTCGTGATCGTCGACCTCGAGGACGCGGTCGCCCCGGCCGCCAAGGTGGCCGCGCGGGCCTCGGCCGTGGAACTGCTGGCCGAGGTCTCGCGCCGGGTCCAGGTGCGCGTCAACCAGCGCGCCACGCCCTGGCACGCCGACGACGTCGCGGCGGTCGCGACGCTTCCCCTCGCCGTGGGGGCTCGCGTGCCCAAGGTCGAGTCGGCCGACGAGGTCCGCGGCCTCGCGGCCGCGCTGCCCGGGCGCGACCTGCACCTGCTGGTCGAGTCGGCTCTCGGGGTCGAGCGGGCGTTCGAGATCGCGTCCGCCTCGCCCCAGGTCGCGTCGGTCGGCCTGGGCGAGGCCGACCTGCGCTCCGACCTGCGCGTGGACGACGACGGCGCGCTGGCCTGGGTGCGCAGCCGCCTCGTGGTCGCGGCGCGGGCCGCGGGGCTGCCGTCGCCGTCCATGTCGGCGTACACGCACGTCAAGGACGTCGACGGGCTCGTGGCCTCGTGCCGTGCGGGTCGTGCCCTCGGCTTCCTGGGTCGCACCGCGATCCACCCCGTCCAGCTCGACCCCATCCGCGAGGCGTTCCTCCCGAGCACCGACGAGGTCTCGCGGGCGCGCGAGGTGCTCGACCGCGTCGGCACCGCGGCCGCGCGCGGGGTCGGGGCGATCGCGCTCCCCGACGGCACGTTCCTCGACGTCGCGATGGTCGAGCGCGCGCGCTCGGTCCTCGCGGTCGCGGGGGAGGCGACGGCCTGAGGGCCGCTCTCCCGTGAGGGGGTGCCCGCGCACCGGCGCGCGGGTGGCCCCGACCTGCTGAACCTGCACTGCCTTCTGTTCCACCTCGACCACTGCGACCGGTTCGATGGTCGGCCCCGGCCGCTCCACCTCGCCGGCCGCGGTGCCCGTCCCACCCCGCACGACCCGTACGGCCCTGCTCACGCTTCTCGAAGGAGAGAACCATGACCTCAGCCCTCCCGACGACGCCACCGCGCGTCCCTCGTTCGCGGCGGCGGATCGCTGCCCTCCTGGCCGGGGTGGTGGGAGCGGGCGGCGCCGTCGTCGGGCTCCCGCTCGTCGTGGCCGGACCCGTCGCGGCCGCCGAGCAGGGCACGCTCGTGCCCGGCAGCGCGCCCTCGGAGGCGCTCGGCGCGGGCGGTGCCGTCGACTACACGGTGTACCTGCCACCCGGCTACGACGAGGACGCCGAGCAGCGCTACCCGACCGTCTACCTGCTGCACGGGCGCGGCGACACGCAGGCCGCGTGGCAGCGCGTCGCGACCGACCTCGACGAGCTCATCGGGACCGAGGCGATCCAGCCCCTGGTCGTGGTCATGCCCGACGCGCCCTGGAACGACCGGGGCAGCTGGTACACGGACTCGGCCTACGAGGGGTCGGCGGACTCGGGCGAAGGCGCAGGACTCCAGGTCGAGACCGCGCTCACGCGCGACCTGGTCGGGCACGTCGACGCGACCTACCGCACCGTGGCCGACCGTGAGGCGCGCGCCGTCGGCGGCTACTCCATGGGCGGGGCGGGCGCGCTGCGCCTGACCCTCGCGCACCAGGACGAGTTCTCGGCCGGCATCGTGCTGAGCCCCGCCGTGTACGTCCCCCAGCCCCCTGCGGACTCGTCCGTCCGTGACCACGGGGGCTACGGCGTCGGGCACGAGCTGTTCTCGCCCGAGCGCTACACCGAGCTCTCCTACCCGGCGGCGCTCGCCGCGCTCGACCCGGCGCTGCCCGTGCACCTGTTCGTCGCGGTCGGCGACGACGAGTGGGCCAACCCGGACCCCGCGGAGGCCAGCCACGACATCGACTTCGAGTCCGCCCGGCTCTACAACACCGCGCGCCGCGTGCCAGGAGTGACGGCCGAGCTGCGGGTCATGGACGGGGGCCACGACTGGGACGTCTGGCAGCCCGCGTTCCGCGAGGCGATCGTCGACGTGTCCTCGCGCCTGCGCACCGAGCCCACCGTGCCGTGGGACGCGGAGCTGCTCGGCTCCGCGGGCGACGACCGCGCGGGCGGCATCCTCCCCACGCCCGACGGCGGCACGACCGTCGCGCTCAACCTTGCCGGGGCGTGGGCCGGGTCCCAGCCCGCGGGTGGCCTCGACGTCGTGCTCGCCCGCCGCGACGCGGACGGTGCGACGCTGTGGCAGCACCCGATCGCGACGGCCGCCGACGAGCGCGCGTACGGCGTGGTCGCCGGACGGGCCGGCACGACCCTCGTCGCCGGGTACACCAAGGGCGACCTCGACGGGAAGCACGCGGGCACGACGCGCGACGACGGGTTCGTCGCGGCCGTGACCGCCACGGGCGAGCGCGCCTGGACCCTCCAGACGGGCGATCCCGCCGCGGCCGACCGCTTCTACGCCGTCGCGCCCGACGGGGCGGGCGGCGCGTACGTCGCCGGGTACACGAGCGGCACCGTCCCCGGTGGCACGAGCGCGGGGGACAAGGACGCCGTCGTCGGGCGCGTCTCGGCCGGTGGCGAGCTCCTGTGGCTGCGCCAGGTCGGCGGTCCGGGCGAGGACAAGGCGCTCGCCGTGGCCCCCGGCCCGGACGGGTCCGTGTACGTCGGCGGGGTCGCAGGGCAGGGCATGCCGGGCGCGCAGGCGGCCGGCGCCAACGACGGCTGGGTCGCGCGGTACGACGGCGCGGGCGAGCTCGTGTGGATGCGAGGGGTCGCGACCTCCGCCAACGACCAGGTGAGCGGGCTCGTGGCGCGCGCAGACGGGTCGGTCGTCGCCGTGGGGCACACGCGCGGTGCGCTCGGCGGGGCCTCCGCCGGTGACAACGACGTGTTCGCGCGGGCCTTCGACGCCTCGGGCGAGGTCCTGTGGACCACGCAGACCGGCACGGCGACCGACGACCGCGGCGTGACCGGCGTGGCCGGGGCCGACGGCACGGTGCTCGTCGTCGGCACGACGTACGGCTCGCTGGGGACGCCCGTCGGCGGCGTGGACGTGTTCACGCTCGCGCTCGCGGCCGACGGCACGCCCGGGGCCGTGACCCAGCTCGGGACGCGCGAGCGCGACGGGGCCGACGAGTGGGACGACGCCAACCTGTTCGCGGCGGCGCTGCCCGGTGCGGACGGCGCCTGGCTGAGCGGTCTGACGTTCGGGGCGCCGCTCGGCGCGGTGAACGCAGGGGCCGGGGACGTGTTCGTGACGCGGGTCGAGTTCGCGACCGGGCCGTCGGTGCCGTCGACCGAGGTCGGCGTCGAGGCCACGGCGCGCTGCGTCGGCGGCAGGGTGCAGGTCTCGGTGCGAGCGCTCAACGGCGGGGACCACGCGGTGGACGTCGAGGTGTCGACGCCGTTCGGGACCAAGAAGTTCGCGGGCGTGGGCGCGGGCAAGAGCGCGCAGCAGACGTTCTCCGCCCGGGTGCCGGCGATCGAGGCGGGGGTGGCGACCGTGACGGTGCACGAGCCGGCGGGGCCGGTCGAGGTCCGCACGCCGTACGCGGCGACGGACTGCGCGGCCTGACGGGGCTGGGCGCCCGGGTGCCTGGGTGCCTGGTTTCTTGGGCGCCTGGGCGCCGAGTGTGCAGTTCGGGTCGTCGTGGAGCGTCGGTGACAGCCCGAACTGCACACTCGACGGCCGCGGGCCGCGAGACCGTGGGACGCCCGACGGCGGAGCGCACCTGGGAAGGTGCGCTCCGCCGTCGGGCAGGGGGACGACTCAGCAGGTGAGGTTCGACCCCGTGGTCGTGCCGAGGATCTGCGCGAAGCGCTGGAACGCCGCGATGCGGCTCTGCACCTGCGCGGGGTTGCCGCCGTTGCACTCGAGCGTGCCGTTGATCGACCGGATCGACTCACCGAAGCCCGAGCCGCCCACGATCGCCTGGTGACCGGACATCGTGCCCGCGCCCGACTGCGTGTTCCAGAACCACAGGCCCGTCTTCCAGGCCACGGCCGGGTCGGTCTCGACCAGGTACGGGTTGTTCAGCAGGTCGATGCCCAGGGCGTCGCCCGCCGCCTTGTAGTTGTAGTTCCAGGAGAGCTGGATCGGGCCCTTGCCGTAGTACGCCGACTGGCCCGCGGGGCAGCCGTACGACTGGCTCGCGTCGCAGTAGTGCGGGTAGTTCGCGGTGTTGATCTCCTTGACGTAGACCAGCGCGCCCGTCTCGTGGTTGACGTTCGCGAGGAACGCCGCCGCCTCGCGCTTGGCGACCTCGGTGCCGCCCGACGTGGCGAACTGCGGGTACGCGCTGAGCGCCGCGACCAGGCCCTGGTACGTGTAGAACGGGTTCCGGTTCGGGAACATCTGGTTGAACTGGGCCTCGCTCACCACGAAGCCGCCGGTGCCGCCGCCGGTGCTGCCACCCGTGGTGCCGCCCGTCGTGCCACCGGTGGTGCCACCCGTGGTGCCGCCGGTCGGGCCGCAGGTGCCCTGGGTGCGCCAGACACCCCACTGGCCCGTGGTCCCCGGGGCCTCACCCTGGGTCCACCACCCGGCCTTCCAGTTCTGGCCGTCCTTCGAGACGACGGCGCCGCCCGTGTACACCGCGGACGAGGACCACGCCGGAGCGCACGCCTCGGCAGCGGCCGCGCGAGGCGCGGGTCCGGCGATCGACCACGCGAGGGCCGTCGTCAGGAGAAGAGCAAGGAGAGCCAGCACCGTCGCTGGTCGTCGGATCGTTCGTGCCGTGAGCATGCACGTGCCTCTCGTCGATTACAGGGGGACGACTGCGAGCCTGTCGGGCGGTCAGGGGGATGGTCAACGCACGTAGGGGGTACTACGTAGGCGGCGCGGGTTGCTCGTGCGGTGTCGCCGGGTGCTGCTCGTTCGGGGTCGCCGAGTGCTGCTCGTGCGGTGTCGCCGAGTGTGCAGTTCGGGCTGTCGTCGGAGCGTCCGGACGACCCGAACTGCACACTCGACGCCTGGACCGCCGGCTTGGGGGGCGCGGGCCGCCCATCCCTGTGGACAAGTCTCCGGGTGGCCGGGACGGTCGGTATCGTCGCCCCGGCTCCGGGTGGGAGCCGTTGACGCCGTGCGGGGGTGCCATGCGACGTGGGGACGACCTGAGCGCGATGCCCGCTGCCGGGCTGGTTGCGGCGCTCGTCACCGGCTGCGGCGGGAACGGAGCGTCGGCGCCGACGTCGCTCACGCTCGCCGACGCGCCCGAGCACTACGGCGCCGTCCTCGCCGACGTCTGTGAGGTGGTCGACGACGCAGCCGGCCCCCGGGAGTGGACGACCGTCGAGCGGGCCCCCGTCGACTGGGAGGTCGCCGACGGCCGGTGCCCGTTCTGGACCCCGGGGTGGCGCGCCGAGGAGCCGATCAGCGTCGACGGCTCCTGGGCGCAGGTCGTCGACACCCTCGATGCCGTCCTGACCGAGCACGGGTTCCACGCGCTCCACGAGAACGAGTCACCCACCGGAGGCTGGGCCTTCCTCTCGGCCGAGGACGCCAACGGCGCGGTCCTCACGCTCCGCTCGACCGGGCACACCGAGCTCGGGGTGTCGGGGGGATCGGTGCTGCGCGGTGAGGCGGAGGTGTGCCCGGGGCGGGAGGAGGGGTAAGTGTCGGCTTCTTGCCGGTGCGCTCGCCCGGGGCGGGTTCCCAGGTCACGTGATGTGTGTGCCGCGCTGGGCGGTCGTGCGGGCGAGGTCGCCGAGCCCCTCGCCGTCGAGCCCCGGCCAGCCGTGGACCAGGTCGAGCCACTCGGCGGGGAGGTCGGTCGTCCCGTACCGTGCGCCGAGGAGCGCCCCCGCGATGGCGGCCACCGTGTCGGTGTCGCCCCCGATCCGGACCGCCGCCTGCAGCGCGCGCACGGTGTGCGGCGCGCCTTCGCCCACGGTGCCCGACGACGCAGCCGAGCCGTTGCGCGCCGGGCGGGCTCCGCCGTCGGGCACGTGGGTGGACGCGATCGCGTGCCATGCAGCCTGGAACGCCGTGACCGTGAAGCCGTTCGACCGGAGGTCGGCGGTGGGCTGCTCCCTTTCGGCGTCCGCGATCCACGCCTCCCACATGGCACGTCGATCGGGGGGCAGGAGATCGAGGCCCGCACGGACGTCGAGCCTCTCCTGCGTGACCGCTACCCGGACCGCCTCCGACCAGAGCACGCAGGACTCGCCCGCGAGCGGGTCGGAGTGCGTGAGCGCAGCGACTGCGCGGGCTGCGCGGGCCGTCTCGGCGCGGTCGTCCAGAGCGACCACCCCGACGATCCCGGTGCGCATGAGCGCGCCGTTGCCCGCGGTCCGGCCCGTCGAGGCGTGCAGGGCCGCGCTCGCCGCGCGCAACCTCGCGGCCGGTCGCCCGGGGAGGTGCGCGGCGTTCCTCAGGACGGCGGCGGTCTGCGTGCCGACGTCGGACGCGCCCCCGGTGAGCCAGGCCTCGAAGGCCGCGGCGACGTCGTCGAGCGGGCCCTCTGCGGTCAGCCCGCGCCCCTGTGCCGCGACGCGGGCGATGCACACGGCCATCTGTGTGTCGTCGCTCCACTCGCCCGGCGCGTACGGGCCGAGCCCCCCGCCGCGCATGACCGCGCCCTCGTCGGCGCGGGGAGGCATCGCGAACTCGTACGGGACGCCCAGGGCGTCGCCGCACGCCTGCACGACGAGGACGCCTGCGGCACGGTCGGTGTTGTCGGTCACGGTGAGAGCGTAGAGGGCGGCGGGGCGAGGGCCGTGCTCACCGAGTGTGCAGTTCGGGCTGTCTCTGGGGCTTCGGGACGACCCGAACTGCACACTCGGCGTCGCTGCACTCCTCCGGAGGCCCGTGTCGGCGGTGGCTGCGAAGGTGGGAGGCGGGAGGCCCCGCACCGGGCGGGACCGGGAAGGTAGCGATGAGCACACCGACGCAGCCCCGCACGTACCCGCACGGGGTCCCGTGCTGGGTCGACACCGAGCAGCCCGACGTCGACGCCGCCACCGCGTTCTACGGCGCCCTGTTCGGGTGGACGTTCACCGACAAGATGCCGCCCGACGCACCGGGGCGCTACGTCGTCGCCTCGCTCGACGGGCAGGACGTCGCGGCCATCGCCTCCCCACCCGACGGGGGTGACGCGACCCCCGAGTGGATCACCTACGTCGCGGTCGACGACATCGGTGTGACGGCCGGGGCTGTCGCGGCCGACGGCGGCGTGCTGCTCTCGGGCCCTGAGATCGTCGGCCCACCCGGACGCATGGCCTCGGTCCAGGACCCGCAGGGCGCGCGGTTCCGCCTGTGGCAGGCCGGCACGCGCCTCGGTGCGCAACGCGTCAACGAGCCGGGGACCTGGAACTTCAGCAACCTCCTCACCCCCGACCCCGACCGCGCCCTCGACTTCTACGGCCCGCTGCTCGGATGGGAGGCCGACCCCGAGCTCGGTGCCGGGATGTTCCGCGTCCCCGGCTACGGCGACCACCTCGCGCGGACCGTCGACCCCGGAATCCACGAGCGGCAGGAGTTCGCGCCGCCGGGATTCGCCGACGTCGCCGCGGGCGTCGCGCGCGTGTCGGGGCAGCCCGCGCGCTGGGACGTGGCTTTCTCCGTCGCCGACAGGGACGAGAGCGCAGCAGCGGCCGAGCGGGCCGGAGGGGTCGTGCTGTCGACGTCGGAGAACGAATGGGTGCGCGAAGCGGTCGTGCGCGACCCGCAGGGCGCGGAGCTGACGCTGTCGCAGTTCGCGCCGCGGGAGTGGGGGTAAAGAGGCGGAGCGATTGAGTACCGTGCCCCCGGCCGCGTCTGCGGCTCTGAGGGAGGTCAAGCGTCCAGCTCTTGGCCGACCTCGCTCTGCGGTGGCCAAGTGTCAGCCGCCTGCGTGGTCTCCGAAACGTTCGAAGCGTGAGGCGAGCAACTCAGGATGTGGCCGATCGCCGCGTCGGCGTGGAACGGTGATCTGGCGCCCGTGCATTTCCTGGAGCCCGTGCTTGAGCATGGGGCCGTCAATCTCTTCGAGAAGGTCGAGCGCGATGCGGACCTCGTAGTCCGGCGTGACAGCGAGCATGTTGTGGTCGTAGGCAGCGTGGTGGATCTTGCACAGTGCGAGACCGTTGTTCACGATGGGGAGGCCACGCTCGTCACTGTCCGGGACGATGTGTGCGGCATCGAGGAGAGCGCCGTGCTTGAGGTTGCAGATGGCACATTGTGTTTCGTAGGCGACGAGAACGCGCGTACGGAAAGCCGGCTGATGCAGGCGCTGTTTGGCGAGCCGAAGTGCATACGCACGCTGTGGCGCCGTCAGGTGGCCAGGGTCGGGGATGAACCTGAACGCCTCGTCGAGTGCGATGAGGAACTGGCGATTCTCAGGCTCGTCGTCGACGACATAAACAGGCGCGATGGGCGTGTAGATGTTCGGGACCTCCTTGCGGAAGAGGATCAGAGGCATCCCGGTCTCCAGCGCGTGCCGGAGTTTTCGGTTGTCTCCCGTCCACGGATCGCCGGCGCGGTAGGCATAGCGAAGGAGCCCGTCGTCGGACTCGGCGTCGTCGTACGGACCGTTGGCAACGCTCACGATCGATAGCGTCGAAGAGAAGTCCCTAGGGTTGCGGATCCCGCGCGAATAGTCGATGACGGGCAGCTTCCCGCCATCGATCTGAAAGTCGAGAAGCTCGGCGCGATGCAGGAACCCTCCGTTCGCGTCTGCCCGCTCGTGGACCCACTGGATGATCCGAGTGCGGAGGGTGGCTTCGACGGCAGAGTCCATGGCGGAAGCTCATCAGGCGGCGGGGCTGCGTTCAAGCCGTGGGCGGGTGAAGTATGGGCAAAATGCCCAGATGTGATGGAGTAGTGCTGCAGAAGGCGGCGAAGCCTGAGTTCGAGGCGCTCCGCAGGGCTCCTTGCTCGGCAAGACGATTGACTCCAGTTTCTGCCCCCTGTGGACAACCCCCGCCACCCCCTTGACCACCCCCACGATGGGTCCCTGGGCGCGCGTCGCGCGCCCTTCCGGTCCCGCGGCGCACCCGCCGAGCGGCCCGGGCGCCAACGACAGGGGGAGTCTGCATGGGTACGGCCGTCACACGCCTGTGGGCAGCTGCGGGTCTGGTCCTCACGGTGCTCGTCCTCGCGGGCTCCCTCACGGTCCTGGTGAGGTGGGTCGCGGGGGTGGTGCGCGGCGACGAGGTCGTGGCGTACTACGGGGGGATGGGCGTCGTGCTGCTCGTTCTCTACCTTCCGTGGTTCGCCACCCACTACTGGTTCCGGCCGACCCTCGTCGGCCTGCTGCTGCCGTTCGTGGCGGTCTTCCTCTCTCCCTTGCCCGTCGTCGCCTTCCTCGTCAGCCCGGAGTTCGCGTCCCAGGTCGGCGGGGATCCGGTGTCGTCGGCGATGACCACCATGCAGCTGGTCGTCGTCGGCACGCTGTTCCTCGCCCCGATCGCCGGCCCGGTGTGGTTCGTCGCGCGGTGTCGCCGCCGGTGGGCGCAGATGTTCGTCCGGGCAGATGCGGTGCCGGGGGGCCGCGTCGTCGAGCTCGTCGAGGTCGTCCCCTACGCGGAGTGGACCGGTGTGCGGATGGTCGACGTGCGCAGCGGCGAGCGCGCGGAGGGGTATCTCCGGGGGCGTCTTCGTTCGCGGGAGGTGTGCGTGGTCGACGGCGGGCTTCGGGTTGTCGACCGTGTCTCACCGGTCGTGCGTGGTCTCAGCAGGGCGCGGACTCCGCCGACGACGCACTACGTCACGGCACCGTCGGAGGTACCTGACGAAGCCGCGCTGGCGTGACACCCCGGAGTGGTCAGCCGACCGAGACCCGCCCCAGCAGCTCCTCGAACACGCGCTCGCTCACGACCGGGATCCCGTACCGCCGAGCGGTGCGTGCCTTCCCGGACAGCGAGTCGGGGTCGGCGGCGATGACGACGCGCGTGCGCTTGGTGACGTTCGGCCACGGGGCGAGGCCGGCCGCCCGCGCCTCACGTTCCCAGTCCTCGCGCGGCCGCGTCATGGCCCCGGTCAGCACGATCTCGTCGCCCCGCGCCAGCGCGAACCGCGGCCGGTCGGCCACGGTCGCCACGGCCCCGGCAGTCGTCTTGATCATCACCGCGACGGTCATGCCGGGGCCCGCGACGAGCGCAGTACCGGCACCGGCCGTCGCTGCCGTACGGCCGCCACCCGCCCCGTTGCCGCCACCCGCCCCGTCGCCCTCACCCGGCCCGACGGCGCCGCTCACCTGCGTGCCTGGGTGCGCTCCGCCATCGCGAACCTCGCCGAGGGCGGCAGGCGCCGCGCCCGGGTGCGCTGCAACGTCGGGAACCCAACCGAGAGCGGCAGGCGCCGCGCCCAGGTGCGCTGCGCCGTCGGGAGCCCCGCCGAGGGCGGCAGGCGCCGCGCCCTGATGCGTTCCGCCGTCGGGAACCCCGCCGAGAGCCGAAGTCATCGTGCCCGAGCGCGCTCCGCCGTCGGGCATGGTGCTCGCCCCGAGCGCGTCGCTCCCGGCGACCACCACGCCCCGCTCGGCGCGCACGATCGCTGCCGCGACGTCGTCGGCGTCCATGCCGAGCTGGTCCGCGACCTCGTGGAGGTCGGCGACTTCGCCGTCCGAGAGGACGCCGTCGGACAGGGCGACCCGTGCGAGCGCGTCGAGGTACCCGTGGTGCAGCGACTCGACCTGCGCGCGGCTGAGCCCTGCCTCCTCGGCGGCGGCGAGCAGGGCGCCGCGCTCGGTGAAGGACACGTACCTGTCGAGCAGGGCGAGGTCGAGGAGCGCGAGGTAGTCGTCGGCCTGGGGTGGGTAGGGGACGCGGTCGAGGCGGTCGGACAGGCCGGACAGCCAGTGGCTGGTCGGGCGGCTCGCGCCGCGCAGCACCGGGGTGAAGGCGCCGGACACCGGGAGCGAGGGCCACGAGTGCGTCGCCGAGGCCTCGTGCGCGACGGCCCAGAGCGGGTCGGCGTCGTCGAGCCCGAGGTAGTGCTCGAGGAGCCCGGCCGTGGCACGGGCGTCTCCGAGGGCCGAGTGGGCGCCGTCGTGCACTACCCCGGCGAGCTCGCAGCAGATCGCGAGCCCGCGCGGTGCGGACGGCAGGAACGTCCCGGCGAGGCGCATGGTGCACAGGCACGCGAGCGGGTCGATCCCCACGGGCAGCCCGACGCGACCGAACTCGGCGCGCAGGAACCGGGTGTCGAAGCTCGCGTTGTGCGCGACGATGACGCGCCCTTCGAGGAGCCGTGCGAGGTGCGGCGCGACGACGGCGAACGTCGGCGCGAGACCGACGTCGGCCGCGCTGATGCCGTGCACGTGCTGGGGCCCGAGGTCGCGCTCGGGGTTGACGAGCGTGCACCACTCGTCCTGGACGCGGCCGACGGCGTCGGTGAGGACGACGGCGACCTCGGCGATGCGGTCGTGCTGGCGGGGCGAGAACCCTGTGGTCTCGAGGTCGATCACGGCGAATCCGGGCACGGAGGACAGCGTGCCAGGTCCGGGCTGCGGGGTGAAGTCCCCGCATAGGAGGCGTCGAGGGAGTTCTCGCCGAGCGAGACGCACGAATCGTTTTTAACCTGGACGGACATACCAATTCATCGGGAGCCGTAGTGCGCACTGCCGCCATCACGACCACAGTCCTGCTGTCCGTCGCCGTGCTCACGGGCTGCAAGGGCGGGGAGACGGGCCCTGGGCAGCCCTCGCCGACTCCCACCTCGACGAGCTCCCCGACGACCCCGCCGGTCACCCCGTCGCCGACTCCCACCCCGTCGCCGACGCCGACTCCCACCCCGACACCCACCGACCCCGCCACGCCCACGGAACCGGGCGCTAACGACGTGTCGATCCGGGTCCAGATCCCCGAGCGCACGGCCCCGCCCTCGGACGACTGACGCCATGAGGCGGTCTGCCCGAGCCGCCCCAGCAGGCACGGGGACCGTCCCGCGCGAGCGTCCCAGCAGGGGCTGAGCGCCCGCCGGGTTCAGCCCTTCGGGCGCGCCGCCCGCCGGCGGCGCCTCGCCTCCTCGGCGCGTCCTTCGGCGGCCTCGAGCTCACGGTCGACCGCAGCCAGGGCCCCCTCCGCCGCGCAGAGCGCTCCCCGCGCCTCGTCGAGCGCCGCGCGGGTGTCGTCGCGTGCGGCGGCGAGCCGGGCGATCTGCTCGTCGAGCTCGCTCAGCCGCGCGTCCAGCGGCCCGACGGCGTCGCTCGCCTCCCGCACGACGTCGACGGCCTGGTCGCGGCGACCTTCGAGACGGTCGATCTCCGCGGCTGCCGCGGAGACCTCGAGTTCTGCGTCCGCGAGGGCGGTATCCGATCCCGAGTGCTCGGTCCCGGGGCCCGACCTGGAGGCCTCGTCGTCCTGGCGCTCCTCCGCCCCACCGTCCTGACCGGCCGCCGCCCCGGCGCGCCGCGCGCGGGTCCCGGCGGCCGCCCCACCGCCCCGCCGCGCCGCGCGTTCCGCGCTCAACGACACGACGTCGGCGTCCTCGCCGGACTCGTCGACGATCCCGAACCCGACGTGCTGCAGCGCCTGGGTCAGGCGCCCGGCCTGCACGAGGGCCCCGGCGTCACGGTCCATGACGGCCGCGGTGAGCGTCTCGCCGAGCCGCCGCAGCGCCTCGCCCGACACGGGCCGCCCGCCGACCCCGCCCGCCTGCGACACCTCCCGGACCAGCGCGTCGACCAGGCGTCGGCGCTCGTGGTCGAGCTCGGTGAGGCGCGCCCGGTCGCGTGCCTCGGTCGCGGCGCGCAGGTCGTCGCCCAGCGCGACGAGGCTCGCGACCTGTTCGGGGTGCGCGCGGGCGACCTGGTTGACGACCCACGCGGCGACGGTCGGCTTGGTCAGCGCGCTCAACCGGGCGGCGCCCACGGTGTCCCCGGCGGCAGTCGCCTCCTTGGTCGCGGCGTTCCGGGCGGCGACGAACTCGTCGAGGGGGAGGGCGAACAGCCGGTCGACCGCCTGCTCACTGGTAGCGCCGGTAGCGCCGGTCGTGCCGGGGACCTCGCTCATCGGTCCAGCGTCGCACCGTTCACGGGTCGGCACCCCCGGGGTGATCGACGGCGCGCGGACGGTAGGGTCCGGGGTGACCGCGCCCCGGCCCGCGCCGGGCTCGTCCCGCCCGGTCGTCGACATGCAGGGGAGCCCATGGACCAAGAGTCGCCGCTCGGCGTCGCCACGGAGACCCGTGGGGAACCCGGCGCCACCACCGGGCCAGCCACCACCGAGCCGCCCGTCACCGACGGTGTAACGGCGGACGTGGCTCCCGGCGCGGCGCCTGGTGCGATGCCCACCGCGACACCCGCCGCCTCGCCCGCCCCCTCGCCCGGCGCGGAGCCCGATGCAGCCGCGCACCCTCCCGCACGCCCCAGGCTCCGCATCCCGCGGATGCCCGCGACGCTGCCCGGACGACGACGCCCCGACCCGACCACCGCAGATCCCGCCGCCGACGACGCGGCCGACGCTCCGCCGTCGGGCCGGGAAGGGGCCGGGAGCAGGCCGCGCCTCGACACCCTGGTCACCGGCTGGGTGGGCCGCGCCCTGGACGCGTACCCGCGCCCCGTCCTGCCGCTCACCGACCACTGGGACGCCTCGGTCGCTGGGCTCGTCCGCCAGGTCCCGTACGTGCCGCGCTTCGCGACCCGGCCGCTCGAGCTGCTCGACCGGTTCGGGGCGGTGCACGTCGGGCCCGGCGAGGTCGGGTTCGACGGCGACGCGATCGACTGGGACCGCGTCCTCGAGGTGCGTACGCAGCCGGCGTGGTCGAGCCTGTCGGCCGACGCGCTCGAGGCGAACTTCGCCCAGTACCTGCGCGTGATCCCGCGCGTGCCGGGGCGCGGCTGGGTCCTGGGCAAGGTCTCGGAGCTGCTCGTGTCGCTGTACCTGTCGGTCGTCCCGCTGCCCGACGACGGCGCTCGCCTCCTGGAGGCCGACGCCACGTCGAGCGGCGAGACGGGGCCGACGGGCGCCTCGTTCACGCGACGGACCGTGACCGAGATCCGCTACAAGCGGCGCATCGGTGAGGGCGAGCGGCAGGCGAGCACGACGTCGGTCCTGCTGCAGCTCGCGTTCCCCGGCTCGACCGACGCGATGCTCGCGCTCGCGGCCGAGCGGGGCGTGCCGGTCGTGCACGTCCCGGTCGACGAGGGCGAGATGGGCGCGACGATCAAGCGGGCCGCGGCGTGGCGCTCGACGGCGCTGGGGCTGCGGGACCGCTTCGCACGAGACACCGGCCCGACGGCGTAGCCAGGCCCGGGCGGCGGCCCTCGGCACGTGACGGCGCGTGACGGCGCGTGACGGCACGTGACGACACGGGTCGGCGCGGGTCGGCTCGGACGATGAGCGACGCCCGCGGCGTCCTGCCGGGTGCCCGCGCGCGGTCTACGCTCCGAGAGGGGCACGGCGACGGCACGACACGAGGCGAGGCAACGCATGGCACGCAGGACGATCGTCATCACGGGAGCGAGCGACGGGATCGGGGCGGCGGCAGCCCGGGCGCTCGCCGAGGACGGGCACGAGGTCGTGGTCGTGGGACGCTCGCCCGAGAAGACCGCCGCGGTCGCGCGCGAGCTGGGTGCCGACCACTTCGTGGCCGACTTCGCGCGCCTGGCCGAGGTGCGGTCGCTCGCCGCGCAGCTGCGCGACCGCTACGAACGGATCGACGTCCTCGCGAACAACGCGGGCGGCATCATGGCCGACCGTCAGGTCTCCGAGGACGGCCACGAGCTGACCTTCCAGGTCAACCACCTCGCGCCGTTCCTCCTCACGACGCTGCTGCTCGACCGGTTGGAGGCGAGCCACGCGAGCGTCATCAGCACGAGCAGCGCCGCGCACCGGCTGTTCAGCGACTTCCACGTCGACGACCTCGAGTCCGAGCGGTCGTACGCGCCCAACACCGCGTACGGCAACGCCAAGCTGGCCGTGAACCTGTTCACGCGCGAGCTCGACCGCCGGTACCGCGCGGCCGGGATCTCGGCCGCCGCGTTCCACCCGGGGGTCGTCGCGACCAACTTCGCGGCGACGTCGACGAGCAGCATGCGCGTCATGTACCAGACGGTGCTGAGCCGCTTCCTCACGTCGTCGGCCAAGGGCGCCGACACGCTCGTGTGGCTCGCGACGACGACCCCGGGCGTCGACTGGGAGCCGGGGAGCTACTACGTGAAGCGCAAGGTCGCGACGACCCACCCGCTCGTGGGCGACGCACGGCTCGCGGCCGACCTGTGGGACCGGAGCGAGGCGATGGTCGCCGCCGACGGCGCCCCGGGAGCCGCGGCCTGAGGCCTGGGCCCCAGCGCCCGGTGCCGAGCATGCGGTGGGCGTCGGGATCTGCCCGGATGCCGACGCCAACCGCATGCTCGAGGAACGGCAACCGCATGCTCGCGGACGGGCTGGCGGGTGCCGCCGTGCGGGCCGCAGCGGCCACCACGGCCGCATCGGCTGCGCTCCGCCCCTCCCCGGACAGCACGACGGGCCCGGTGCTCTCGCACCGGGCCCGTCGACTCACCTCGCCACGGGCCGAAGGGGGGTGACCTGCGGCGGGGAGGTCTGGAAGACCGTCAGGACGCGGAGGTCGTGACCTCGATGCGCTGCGGCGTCGTGCCGGCGTAGACGCCGGAGACGGTGACGGTCAGGACGCCTGCGTCGTACCGGGCGCTGATGGCGCTCGCGTCGGCGGCCTGCGGGAGGGTCACGACGCGGTGGAACGCGCCGTAGCGGACCTCGCGGACGCGACGGCCCTCGGCCTCCTCGGCTCGCTCGTCCTTGCGCTCGCCGCGCACGACGAGCTTGCGGCCCTCGACCTCGACCGTGACGTCCTGGGCGGGGTCGATGCCCGGCAGGTCGAAGCGTGCGACCAGGTCGTTGCCGTCCTGGAAGACGTCGGCGTGGGCCGGGACGCCTGCCACGGGGCGTGCGGTGAGCAGGTCGCGCAGTGCGCGGTCGAACGCGGGAGCGGTGGTCAGGGTGGTCGTCATGGTGACTCCTTCAGTCGTGATGGAACCTCTGACGGGTACAACTTGAGTCACCCACGCTCAATTCCAAACCGGCGTTCGCCCTGGACGAACGAAGGGCTCGGCCCCTCGCGGTTCCTCGTCGCGACTACTCGCACCCCACCCCGTCGCCGTCGCGGTCCAGCTTCTTGCTGTACCCGGGTTCCCCGACCCGGATCGGCGCCTTGCCCGCGGCGCGGACGGCGTCGCAGTTCGCGTAGGACACGGCACCGCCACCGCCCCCGCCGACGATCCCGGCGGGCGCTTCCGGCGTGGTCTCCTTCGGTGTGCTCGACGAGGTGCCCGAGCGACCCGTCGCCGCGCTCCGCGCCTGGAGGTCCGCCTCGGCCGCGGTGACCGCGCCCTCGCGCCCCTCGACGGCCGTCACCCGGGCCTGGAGGTCCGCTTCTGCCGTCACGGTGGCCGCCTCGCGGCTCGCGAGCTCGGTCTCCTTCGCCACCACGGCCTCCTCACGTGCCGCGAGGTCGGCCTGTGCGGTGCCCAGCTCGTCCTGGGCGGTCGTGAGCGCCGCGTTGTCCTCGTCCAGGGCGGCGCGAGCCTCCGTCGCCTCGCCCAGGGTGGCCTCGGCGGCGGCGAGCCGAGAGCCCGAGGTTCCCGTCCCCATCATCAGCCCGACGATCAGGAAGGCGAGGCACAGGAAGGCGACGAGGACGATGCGCCGCGTGCGGCCGTCTCGGCGGGCGACGGCGTCGGGGCCGCCGGCCGCGAGTCCTGCCAGGGGGAGCAGCATCGTCTCCTCGCGGGGCTCGGCGGCCTCGTCGTCGACCCAGAGGGGCCAGTCGGCAGGCTTCGCGGGCCAGTGGGGGTCGGGTGACCAGCTCGGGTCGGGGGTCCACCCTGCCGGTGGGGTGGGCCAGCCAGGGGGCGGGTTGAAGCGAACGGTCATGTGTGTGGCTCCTCGTCGAGCGGGCACGCGCACGGCGGTGCCGGTGTCGACCGCCGGTCGGTCGACACCCGGAGGCTAGGGGAGCGGACCCCCTGGCGTCAGCATCCTGGAGGGGGTGAATTCCCCCCGGCGCGGACCGTGACCCGTCAGGCGCCCGGGACGCCCAGCACCGCGACGAGGAAGTCGCCGTCCTCGGCGAACGGCCGCAGGTCCCACGTCGAGAGGGTGAGCTGGACCTCGAGCCCGGCTTCGGCGGCGTCGGCGAAGAACGCGTCGAACGCGTATCCGCGTCCGGCCCCGAACCCGACGACGGCCCGCCCTCCCGGCGCCAGGTGCGCCCGGAAGCGGCGCAGCACCTCGACCTCGGTGCCCGGCGCGAGGAAGGTCACGACGTTCCCTGCGCACACGATCACGTCGAACGGCTCGGCGATGCCAGCCGCGGGCAGGTCGAGTTCGGCGATGTCGCCGACGAGCCACGTCGAACCGGGGTGGTCCGCCTCGGCGGCCTCGATGAGCACGGGGTCGACGTCGACGCCCACCACGACGTGACCGCGCACCGCGAGCTCGGCGCCGACGCGCCCGGGCCCGCTGCCGGCGTCGAGGATGCGGGCGCCGCGGGGAACCATCGCGTCGACCAGCCGGGCCTCGCCCGCGAGGTCGGCGCCCTGGGCCGCCATGGCGCGGAACCGCTCGACGTACCAGGTCGAGTGGGACGGGTTCACGGCGGTCTTCTGCTCCCAGCGGGTGGGGTTGGCCTTGCTCACCGGTGGCTCCTCGGGGTCGGGCGGTGTCTGACGGGTCGTCCAGGTCGGGCGGTGTGCCGCTCGGCGGCCGGTGCGAACGCCGCCGCCGCAGCTTCGACCGTACCCCCACCGGGTACCGACCTGGTGACCGTCCAGTGCCGACCCGTCCCGGTCTCAACGGCCGGACCTCCCCCCACCCGCCGACCACGAGGTTGCCAGCGGTCGAGGACGGGATCGAGGTCGGCATCGGCGTCGGAACGACCTCGACCCCGTGCTCGGCACCCAGCGGCCTAGCGGCCGAACACCTCCAGGACCGGCGTCTCGCCGTCGACGAAACGGACGAATTGCCCCACGGTCGACGGCGAGCGCAGGGCCTGCGCGACGACCAGGGCGACGTTGCCGCGCGACGTCCTGCCCTCGTGCGCGTCGACCGTGATCGTGCCGGTCGCCTCGTCGTTCGTCAGGGTGCCGGGGCCCAGGATCGTCCAGTCGAGGTCGGTGCCGCGCAGGTGGTCGTCGGCTGCGAGCTTGGCGTCGGCGTACGGGAAGAAGCTGTCGTCCTCCGCGATGCCGTGGTCCGGCACCGAGCCGATCCACGACACCATGACGTAGCGCGAGACCCCCGCGGCGGCGGCCGCGTCGATCGAACGGATCGCGGCGTCCCGGTCGACGGCGTAGGTCCGGTCGGGGTCCCCGCCGCCGGCCCCGGCGGACCACACCACGGCGTCGTGCCCGCGCAGGGCCTCGGTGATCTCCTCGGTCGTCGCGTTCTCGACGTCGAGCAGCACCGGGGTGCCGCCGAGCTCCTCGACGAGCGGGAGCTGCGACTCGTGCCGCACGATCCCGCTCACCTCGATCTTGTGGTCGGCGAGGATGGGGACGACCAGGCGACCCACCTTGCCGTGGGCTCCGATCAGGGCGACGTTCATGGTTCTCCTCGGGATGTCGGGGACGGTGCTCCCTCCACGGTGCACCGCGCGGGCGCTCCCCGCTCGCCGGGGAGGGGTCGGGCTACTCGTCGACCACCGCCACGGTCACCTCGATGTTGCCGCGCGTCGCGTTCGAGTAGGGGCACACCTGGTGCGCCTGCTCGACGAGCTCCTGCGCCACGTCCCGCTCGACGCCGGGCAGGCTCGCCTCGAGGTGCACGGCGAGGGTGTAGCCGCCGCCCTCGAGCGGGCCGATCGAGACGCTCGCGCCGATGGCCGAGTCGGCGACGGTGATCTTGCGCTGTCGTGCGACGCCCAGGAGCGCCGAGTGGAAGCAGGCCGCGTAGCCGGCGGCGAAGAGCTGTTCGGGGTTGGAGCCGTCGCCGCTGCCGCCCATCTCCTTGGGCACGGCGACGTCGAGGTCGACGCGTCCGTCGGTCGACCGGACGTGGCCGTTGCGGCCTTCTCCGGTGGCCAGTGCTTCCGCGGTGTAGAGAACCTTCATCGTGCTACCTCCAGGTGGGGCGGTCGGGCGAACCCCTCGAACGTATGTCGCTCGGGGCAACAGAGAGGGGTCGGTTCGCCCAGAGCGCAGCGGGCGTGCTTCCCGGTGCCCGGGGGCGGGTACCGTGGAACGGCGCCATCTCGGCGTCCTCCCCGAGCACGGACAGACCGCACCCCCATGAGCAACGCACCCACGCCGTCGGGCACGCCTGACAGCGCTTCCCCCACCCTGCCCGACGACGCCGCGCACCCCACCGCGCCCGGCACCACCGAGCAGCTCTCCCACGGCCTGCGCACCCGCCACCTGACGATGATGGGCCTGGGCTCCGCGATCGGGGCCGGCCTGTTCCTCGGCAGCGGCGTCGGGATCGCGACCGCCGGACCCGCCGTCCTGGTCTCCTACGCCGTCGCTGGCCTGCTCGTGATCCTCGTGATGCGGATGCTCGCCGAGATGGCGTCGGCCGTCCCGTCGAGCGGGTCCTTCTCGGTGTACGCCGAGACCGCGCTGGGCCGGTGGGCCGGGTTCACCATGGGGTGGCTGTACTGGTTCACGCTCATCATGGTGCTCGGCGCCGAGATCACGGGCGCCTCGCAGATCGTGTCCGGGTGGGTCCCGGGCGTGCCGCAGTGGGTCGTCGCGCTCGTGTTCGTGGCGGCGTTCGCGGTCGTGAACCTGTGGGGCGTCAAGCACTTCGGCGAGTTCGAGTTCTGGTTCGCGTTCATCAAGGTCGCGGCGATCGTCGCGTTCCTGGTGATCGGGGTCCTGCTCGTGCTGGGCTGGCTGCCCGGCACCGACCCCGTGGGGACGACCAACATCTTCGGCGACCCTGCCTCGCTCGCGGGCTTCGCGCCCCACGGCCTGCCCGGCATCGCGGCGGGGCTGCTCGTCGTGGTCTTCGCGTTCGGCGGGATCGAGATCGTGACGATCGCCGCGGCCGAGGCCCGCGAGCCGCAGAAGGCCATCGTGACCGCGACCCGGTCGATCGTGTGGCGCATCCTCTTCTTCTACGTGGGTGCGGTCGCGATCATGGCGCTCGTCCTGCCGTGGGACGCACCCGAGCTGCTGAGCGGCCCGTTCGTCGCGGTGCTCGACCTGGCCGGGCTGCCCGGCGCGGCCCGCCTGATGGAGGCCGTCGTGGTCGTCGCGCTCCTGTCGGCGTTCAACGCGAACGTGTACGGGACGTCCCGCATGGCGTTCTCGCTCGCGGGCCGCGGCGACGGGCACCCGGCGCTGACCAAGGTGTCGCCGACCGGCGTCCCGTGGGTCGCGGTGCTGCTGTCGGTGTTCTTCGGGCTCGTGTCGGTGGGGCTCAACTGGCTGCTGCCGGGCGAGGTCCTGGGCATCCTGCTCAACGCCGTGGGCTCGGCGCTGCTCGTCATCTGGGTGTTCATCGCGGTCTCGCAGCTGCGGCTGCGCCCCCGCCTCGAGGCCGCCGCAGGTGGCGCGGACAGGATGACGTTGCGGATGTGGGCCTACCCGGGTCTCACGTGGGCCACGCTCGCCGGTCTCGCCGGCCTGATCGTCCTCATGCTGTTCGACGACGACGCACGCGTCCAGCTCGTGTCGACCCTGGTGCTCGTGGGCGTCATCGCGGGGATCTACGCGGTGCGCTCGCGCCTGCGGGGGCGCGCCGGACGGGCCGACCGGACGGCGTGACCCAGGGCCTTGCCCGGCGGCCTGACGCAGCGGCACGCCCCGGGGCCTGACGCAGCGGCACGCCCCGGCGGCCGGTCCCGCAGGCCGCCGCACCCGGCGGCTTGACCCGGTACGGGCGGCTTGCGGGGCCGGTCGGCAGCGCGGCCCGGCCTTCCCGTTGACACCCACCCCTTCGCGGGTGTGCGCTGGAATCTCGCGCCAGAGTGCACCGGGAGTCCCGGGGGAGAACCCATGTCTCGCATCGCCGGCTGGATCACGCACCGCTACGCCAAGTGGGTCGTCATCGCCTTCTGGGCGGTCGTCCTCGCACTGACCGGGCCCCTGGCGGGCAAGCTCACGGGCGCCCAGGACAACGACGCCAAGTCGTGGCTCCCGGCGAACGCCGAGTCGACGCAGGTGCTCGACGTCGCGAGCAGCTTCACGTCGCCCAACACGATCCCCGCGGTCCTGGTCTACGTGCGCGAGTCCGGCCTGACCCCGGCCGACCTCGCCAAGGTCTCCCAGGACGTCGCGACCTTCGGCGAGCTCGACACCCTGGACGGGGACGTCGTCGGGCCGATCCCCTCCGAGGACGGGCAGGCCGCCCAGGTGATCGTTCCCCTCGACCTGGGCAGCGAGGGCTGGAACCTCGCGGCCGACGCCGTCGCGGACCTGCGTGCGACCGCGGAGGACGGCGCGAACGGCATGGAGATCTACGTGACCGGTCCGGCGGGGTCGGCCGCGGACTCGTCCAAGGCGTTCGAGGGCATCGACTCGACGCTGCTCTACGCGGCCGCGGGCGTCGTCATCGTGATCCTCCTGCTGACCTACCGCAGCCCCACGCTGTGGCTCCTGCCCGTGGTCTCGGCGGGCGTCGCGCTGACCGTGTCGCAGGCTGTGATCTACGTGCTCGCCGACACGACCGGCCTGACCGTGAACGCGCAGAGCGCGGGCATCCTCACCGTGCTGGTCTTCGGTGCGGGGACGGACTACGCCCTGCTGCTCGTCGCGCGCTACCGGGAAGAGCTCCGTCGTCACGAGGACCGGCACGAGGCCATGGCGCTCGCGCTGCACCGCGCAGGCCCGGCGATCGTCGCGAGCGGTGCGACGGTCGCGATCGGCATGCTGTGCCTGCTGTTCGCGCAGATGCGCTCGACGAGCGGGCTGGGGCCCGTGGCCGCGATCGGCATCGTGGTCGCGCTGCTCGTCATGACGACCCTGCTGCCCGCTCTGCTCGTCGCGACGGGCCGGTGGGTGTTCTGGCCGCGCGTGCCGCACCTGGGCGACGACGAGCCGACCGAGCACGGCGTGTGGGCCCGGCTCGGGACGCGCATCGCGAAGCGGCCGCGCCGCGTGTGGGTCGTGACCTCGATCGTCCTGGCCGTGCTGGGCCTGGGCATCACGCAGCTCGACGCGAACGGCCTCTCGAGCGCCGAGTCGTTCCGGGGGGAGCAGCCGTCGATCGTGGGCGAGCAGGTCCTGGCCCAGCACTTCCCGGCCGGCTCGGGGTCTCCCGTGGTGGTCGTCGCCGACGACTCGTCGCCCACCGCGGTCGCCGCGGTGCACGACGCGTTCGCGGCCACCGAGGGGATCGACGCGTCGACCGTGACCGAGCCCGTGTCGTCGGGAGGGTACGCCTACATGGAGGGCACGCTCACGTCCGAGCCGGACTCGCAGGCTGCCTACGACACGGTCGACCGGGTGCGCGACGCGGTCCACGCGGTACCGGACGCCGACGCCAAGGTGGGCGGGGCGAGCGCCATCACGCTCGACGTCCAGCGCGCCTCGGCCGCCGACAACATGCTCATCATCCCGATCATCCTGCTGACCGTGCTCGTCATCCTCGCGCTGCTCCTGCGCGCGATCACGGCCCCGCTCATCCTCGTGGCGACGGTCGTGCTGTCGTTCACGGCGGCGCTGGGCGTGAGCGCGCTCGTGTTCAGGTACGTCTTCGGGTTCGAGGGCGCCGACACGTCGCTGCCGCTGTTCGTGTTCGTGTTCCTCGTCGCGCTCGGGATCGACTACAACATCTTCCTCATGACACGGGTGCGCGAGGAGTCGCTGCGCGTCGGGACGCGTCGCGGTGCGCTCATCGGGCTGGCCGCGACGGGCGCGGTCATCACGTCGGCCGGGCTCGTGCTCGCGGGGACGTTCGCGGTGCTGGGCACGCTGCCCGTGGTCGCGTTCGCGGAGATCGGGTTCGCGGTCGCGTTCGGCGTCCTGCTCGACACCCTCGTGGTCCGGTCGGTGCTCGTCACGGCGCTCAACCTGGACGTCGGGCGGCACATGTGGTGGCCGAGCGCCCTGGGCCGCAAGGAGGACGTGCCGGTCGAGGAGGCCCCGGTGGTCCCGACGGGCGCACCGGTCCGTGAGTAGCGTCCCGCCCGGAAGACCCACGCCCGACGGCGGAGCGCACCTCCCGGGGAGCGGCGCCGTCGGGCGAACTGTGATCAGCCCGGCCCGCTTACTTACATTTTCGTCAAAACTGTTAGTACGATGGAGGCGTGACGACAGATCCGATGCCCCTCGCGCTCGCCCCGGTCGGTCACGAGCAGCACGTCTGGGTGGCGGAGAACGACGGACTGTCCACCCGGGCTCAGATCACCGCCGGGTCCGGGCCGTACACCTCGACGGTCCCCGCCGAGATCGCCGACCTGGCTCCCGACGTCCCGAGCGACCTCGCCGCAGACGTCGAGGTGGCGACCGCCGAGCTCACACGCTTCGACGCGTACGCACGCACCGTGCTCGGCGTGGACAGCCCCGCACTCGGGCCCATGGCGTCGGTGCTGCTTCGCACCGAGTCGGCGTCGTCCTCGCAGATCGAGAACCTCACCGTGGGGGCCAGGCAGCTCGCACTCGCCGAGATCGACCAGTCGACCAGCGCGAACGCGCAGACCGTCGTCGCCAACGTGCGCGCGATGGAGGCAGCGCTCGCGCTGGCCGACCGGCTGGACGAGACCGCGATCCTCACCATGCAGCACGAGCTCCTCTCGGGCCAGCGTGGCTGGGAGCAGCACGCAGGTCGATACCGCGACGGGCTGGTCTGGGTGGGGACGAGCAGCATCAGCCCGCGAGGGGCCCCGCACGTCGCCCCTCAGCCCGAGCTGGTCGCACCCGCGATGAGCGACCTGGTGGACTTCATGCACCGGGACGACCTGCCCGTCCTGGTCCAGGCCGCCGTCGCTCATGCGCAGTTCGAGACGATCCACCCGTTCGTCGACGGGAACGGACGCACGGGGCGCGCTCTCGTCCACGCCCTGCTCCGGTCCAAGGGGGCGGTCCGACACACCACCGCCCCCGTCTCGGCGGGACTCCTGGTCGACACCAAGGCCTACTTCGACGCGCTCACGGCCTTTCGCGAGGGGGACGCCCGGCCGATCGTCGAGCAGTTCGCCCGGGCCGGTCGCTATGCCGCGCGGTCCGGTGCGCAGCTCGTCGACGACCTGGGGGCGCAGATCTCGCAGGCGAAGGAGCAGCTGGGGAGCCTGCGGCCGCAAGCCGCGGCCTGGAAGGTCGTGCCCCACCTGGTCGCCCACCCCGTCGTCAACGCGGCGTTCCTGACCGGCAGGTTGGGGATGAACGCTGTGACCGCGCAACGCGCGTTGGTCCAGCTCTCCGACGCCGGTGTGCTCCAGGAGCGCACCGGCCGGCAGCGCAACCGCATCTGGCAGCACGACGGCATCCTGGCCGTCCTGGACGTGTTCGCTCAGGGGATCCGCCGGCGCTGACCCACGCCCGGACGACCCACGCCCGACGGCGGAGCGCACCTCCCGGGGAGCGGCGCCGTCGGGCGTGGTCTTCCTGACGTGCTGACCGGCTTCGACGGAACCGCGAGCGCCGCGTGGCGCGCGGTGGCGCTAGACCACGTCCGCGCGCTGCAGCCTGCGCAGCGTGATCCAGCCCAGCAGGACCGGGACCCAGCACGAGATCAGCCGGTAGAGCAGGACCGCCGGCAAGGCGATCGTCGACGCGATCCCGAAGCTCACGAGCCCGCCCGTGAGCGCGGCCTCGACCACACCCACACCGCCCGGGGTCGGGGCCGCGGACGCGAGCGTCTGCCCGACCATGGTCGAGAACGCCGCCGCGATCGGGTCGTTGCCGCCGCCGAGCGCCAGGAGACAGGCCCACAGGGTCGCGGCCGAGGACACCGTCGTCCCCATCGCGCCCAGGACCGCGAGGGAGAGCCTGCGAGGGTCCTTCGCGAGCCCGCCGAGCTGGCGGAACGCAGGAAGCACGTCGTCGCGGGCGTACGTGCGGACCGCGTGCCGGAACCGCGGCACCGTGAGCACCACCACGCCCGTGACGACGACCGCGACCGCCGCCGCGAGCAGCGCCCACTTCGCCCAGCCCGGGACGTGGTGGTCGATGCTGCGCCCCGCGACGAGCGCCAGCACCGTGAGGAGCACGAGGTGGACCAGGACCTGCACGATGCTCTGGAGGGCGACCGTGCCCGTCGCGAGCGCCGCGCTCATGCCCGACTTCGACAGGTAGCGGACGTTGAGCGCGAGCGACCCGACGCTCGCCGGGGTCGCGGTGCCCGCGAACGCGTTCGCGAGCTGGACCCGGGTCGTGCGCAGGAACGGCAGGTGCATCGGGGAGCAGGCGGCGAGCGAGGCCGCGGCCGCGAAGAACCCCGACGCGGCGAAGAGCACGGCCAGGAGAGCCCACGCCGGTTGCGCGTCGCGCAGGGCCTCGCCCATGCGCGGGATCTGGCTGATCTCCGGGATGACGACGTACGTCAGCCCGCCGATCAGCACGAACCACACGAGCACGCGCAGGGCGTGGCTCTGGGGGGACCGGGCGGGCTTCGGGGGTGGGCCCGGGGGCTGGCTCGGGGTCTGGTCCGGGGTCTGGTCCGGGGTGGCCTGCGCCTCGGGGGTCGAGGCCCGGGGCTCGGGGTCGGGTGCGTGCGTGATGACGAGCTCCTTGCCGAGGATGTGCGGGCCGTCCCGTGACCCTACCGATGCGCGGGGTGGGCCGTCCCGTTGAGTGTGCAGTTCGGGTCGTCCCTGGCGGCTGGGGACGACCCGAACTGCACACTCGGTGCCGGGCGGCCCGGCCGCCGCCGGACGGCCGAGCGCCGCGGCCGCCCGGCCGCCCGGCACCTCAGTCGTTCGGCGTGACCTCGGGGAGCGGCGCAGGACCGTCCGCGGGCACCCAGCCCTTGGGCGGCCGGACGGTCGGCACGTCGCCCACGATCGGCACCGGGCGGCGGTGGAACGGGAACCCGTAGCGGGTCACGAGCCCCGCGAGCGTCGTGAGGCGGTTGCGGGGCCCGATGAGGCTCATGATGTGCACGAACAGCCACGCCAACCATGCGGTCCCGCGGGTCAGGCGCAGCTTCCCGGCGATGTCCGCGACGGCCGCGCGACGCCCGATGACCGCCATGGTGCCCTTGTCGAGGTACCTGAGCGACGTCGTCGGGCGGCCTTCGACGAGTGCGCGGACGTTGCGCCCCACGACCTTGCCCGACTGGATCGCGGGCTGGGCCAGCTGCGGCAGGCCCGCGGGCGAGATCGCGACGTCGCCCGCCGCGAAGTGGTCCGGGAAGCCCTCGACCTGCAGGTCGTCGCCCACGCGGATGCGCCCGCCGTCGCCCAGGGGCAGGTTCCAGCGCGAGACCTCCTCGTGCGGAGCCACACCCGCTGCCCAGATCGTGAGGTCCGAGCGGATGAAGTCACCGTCGGTGAGCTCGACGCCGTCGGGCAGGACCTTCGCGACGCCCGCGCCCAGGTGCAGGTCCACGCCGCGACGCTGGAGCTCACGTGCCGCGTACGTGCGCAGCTTGGCGGGGAAGGGCTTGATGAGCTCGGTGCCGCGCTGGACGATCTTGACGCTGAACGCGTCGCCGTGGATCTCCGGGTACGCGGGGGCGAGGCCCTGCGTGCGCAGCTCGGCGAGGGCTCCCGCGACCTCGACGCCCGTCGAGCCGCCACCGACGACGACGACGCGCAGGCCGTCGTCGGTCCCCGGTGAGGCGGCGGACTTCTCGAGGCGCACGAACAGGGTGTCGCGGATCTTCAGCGCCTGCGAGCGCGAGTACATCGCGAACGCGTGCTCCTTGGCGCCGGGCGTCCCGAAGAAGTTCGTCGTGACGCCGTTGGCCAGCACGAGGTAGTCGTAGCGGATCTCCTCGTCGTTGAGGAGCCGGAGCGTCTTGGCGTGCGGGTCGAGGCCCACGAGGTGCTCGTGCACCACGCGCACGTTGCGCTGCCCCAGGCGCAGCGCGCGCAGGAAGTACGTGACGTCGCCCGGGTTCAGGCCGCCCGTGGCCACCTGGTAGAGCAGCGGCTGGAACGTGTTGTAGACGCGGCGGTCGATCAGCGTGACGCGCACGGGCGCGCCCGCGAGCGCCTTGACGGTCGCGAGGCCCGCGAACCCGCCGCCCACGACGACGACGTGGGGGAGCTGCGTCCCGGTGGGTGCGGGGTGGGCGGCGGTGCCGTCGTTCACTGTGTGCCTCTCGATACGTCTCGTGTGCGACACGACGATGTGCCGGGTGGTCCGGGGCACGAGCGTATGTCGCTCGGAGGGCGGGGGCGAGAGGGAGGCGAGAGGGGCGGTGCGGGGCGAGACGGGTGCTCCGGGCCGTGGTGCAAGAGCCCGTCTGGGTCCGGACCGCCCCTCTCGTGGGTCCCGCGTGACAGGGATCACGGGGCCGGGTATCTGACGCCGTGTGGACAACCGGGGTTCTCTGCGCGTAACTTCGAACTGACCGGTCAGTCTAAAAGAGTGATCGGACCCGGAACTCTCGGAGGAACCCCCATGAACCAGCCCGTCGCACGGCACAGCAGCGACGAGGCCACGTACCTCGTGCAGGCCCCGACCACCGCGCCCGTCCCCGGACCTGCGGCGAACGTCAACAGGCCCGACGGCGTCGCGCACCTCCCGCAGGGCGAGCTCACCGCCGCGGACATCGCCGACGACCTGACCCTGCGCGGCCCGCTCGGCGGCGAGATCGCCGAGCCCGACACCCCCACGCTCGGCGACGGCACGCCCCCGCACTCCGTCAGCGCCTACGACCTCCAGCTCCACGGCCCGCGCGGCCTCGTCTACGGCCCCGTCGACCTGGAGATCCCTGCCGGCGAGGTCGTCGTCCTCCAAGGCCCGCAGGGTGCCGGCCGCTCGAGCCTGCTCCTGACCCTCGCAGGCCGCATGGCCCCCGACCACACCCCCGACGGCTGGCTCGTCGTGCTCGGCGAGAACCTCACGGGGCGCCGCGCACGTCGCACCGCGGTCCAGCGCCGCGCCGCGATCGCCGGCTTCCACGGGATCGACGAGCTCGACGACGCGGTCACGGTCGGGGACTCGGTGCGCGAACGCCTCACCTGGCTCGCGCCCTGGTACCGCCGGACCCCCAAGGTCACCCAGGAGGTGTACGAGCGAGTGGCCCGCCCCGTGTTCGGCCGCCGCGAGCTGCCCGCGCTCGACGCCATGGTCTGGGACCTCGACGAGGTCGACGCCATGCTCCTGCGGATCGCGATCGCCATGGCCCAGGGCCCCGAGCTGCTCGTGGTCGACGACCTCGACCAGGTCCACGACTCGGCCCGCCGACAGATCGTCTGGGAACGCCTCGAAGCGCTCGCGGCCACGGGGGTGACCGTGATCGGGTCGGTCGCCTCAGCGGGCGAGGTCGACGCGATGCGCTGGGGCCGCACTCCGCACGTCGTGCGGCTCGCGACCGGCCCGCAGCTCGTCCCGGCCTGACCCTGGCTCTGGGGCTCTGGCCCTCGCCCGCCGAGGGTGACGCTCTCGCCCGCCGAGGGTGACGCTCTCGCCCGCCGAGGGTGACGGCGTCGGCGACCCGCACCGTCACCGTCGGCGACCCGCACCGTCACCGTCGGCGGCCCACACGGTCACCGTCGGCGACCAGCACCGTCACCGTCGGCGACCCGCACCTCCCCGCCCGCGCTCCGCCGTCGGGCCCCCATCTCTCGCACGAACAGAACGGAAACACCTCTCGTGATGTCCTGGACCTCCACCGGCACGGAGCTGCGGCGGTTCCGCCGCGGCCTCCTGCCCAAGCTCGCCGTGGGCGCGATGATCTTCGTGCCCCTGCTCTACGGGGCCATGTACCTGTGGGCCTTCTGGGACCCGACCGGCAACCTCGACAAGCTCCCCGTCGCGATCGTCAACGCGGACACCGGCACCGAGGTGGACGGCGAGCGCCTGGACGCGGGCGAGGAGGTCACGTCCACGCTCGTCGACTCGGGCGACCTCGAGTGGGCGCGCGTCGACGCCGCCGAGGCCGAGAAGGGCGTCAAGGACGGCACCTACTACTTCGCGCTGACCATCCCCGAGGGCTTCTCGGAGGGCATCGCGAGCGCCGCGGGCGACGACCCGCAGTCCGCGCAGCTCATGGTCACGTACAACGACGCGAACTCGTTCCTCGCGACGACCCTGGGCCGCAGCGCCATGACGCAGGTCCAGGGCGCGGTGCGCGAGGAGATCGGCGCGCAGGCCGTCGACAAGGTCCTCGTGGGTCTCGGCAGCGCACGGGACGGGTTCGCGCAGGCCTCCGACGGAGCCCTCACGCTCACGGCGGCGAGCGGTCAGCTGACCGACGGCGCGACGCAGGTCGCCGACGGCGCGACGTCCGCAGCCGACGGTGCGGGCACGCTCGCGTCCGGGATCGACCGGCTCGCCGACGGTGCCGGGTCCGCCGTGGCGGGAGCCGGGCAGCTCGCGAACGGTGCGGGCGCACTGTCGCAGGGCGCGTCCTCGGCGAGCGCAGGCGCCTCGAAGCTCGCCGCGGGCGCCTCGTCCGCGGCCGACGGGGCCTCGGCCCTCGCGGCCGGTGCGGCCACGACACAGTCGGGCATGGTCCAGCTCGCCGACGGCTCGCAGAAGCTCGTCGCAGGCTTCACGGCCCCCGACGGGCTCGTGGCCGGGGCCGACAAGGCCGCTGCAGGCGCCCAGCAGGTGTCCGACGGCGTCGCGCAGGTCCAGGGACAGGTCACCTCGCTCGCGGGCAGCGTCCCCACGCTCCGTGCGCTGCTCCAGCAGAACGCCGCGACGCTCGGCGCCTCCGCCGACCCCCGGGCGCAGGCGCTCGCGGCCGCGAACCAGCAGGCCCTCGGCCAGCTCCCCTCGGACGCCGAGCTCGCGCAGAGCGCTGCCGGGCTCCAGACCCTGGCCGACGGCTCGAAGCAGGTCGCGGCCGGGCTGCCCGCCCTCTCGAACGGCATCAAGGCCGCCTCGGCGGGGGCGGCGCAGATCGACGCGCAGCTCCACCCGGGGTCGGGCACGCAGACCGTCCGTGACGGCGTCGACGGTGTGGCCGCCGGTGCCGCGAACCTGAGCAGCGGTCTCACGACCCTGCGCGGCGGGGCCTCCGACCTCGCGGCCGGGAACGCCTCGCTCGCGTCCGGGGCGGGCACGCTCGCCGCCGGCACGTCGTCCCTGTACTCGGGCGCACAGCAGCTCGCCGACGGCGCGCAGTCCGCCGCGACCGGCGCCGGGGCGCTCGCCGACGGCACCAGCACCCTGGCCGACGGCGCCACGCAGGTCGCCGACGGCGGGGCGCAGCTCACCGACGGCGCACAGACCCTGACGGACAAGCTCGCCGAGGGCTCCGAAGCCATCCCCGACGACGGCACCGCCCTGCGCGAGCAGCGCGCCGACGTCATCGCGGCCCCCGTGACCGTCGCGGACCACGACCTGGCCGAGGCAGAGGGCTTCGGCGAGGGGTTCGCGCCGTTCTTCATCCCGCTCGCCCTGTTCGTGGGTGCGCTCATCACGTGGCTCCTCATGCGTCCGCTGCCCTCGCGGGCCCTCGCGACGCCCGCGTCGGGCCTGCGGACCACGCTCGCCGGGTTCCTGCCCGCGCTGTGCATCGGGTTCGCGCAGGTCGCCGTGATGCTCGCCGTCATCCACTGGGGCGTGGGCCTCGACATGACGCACGCGCTCGGGACGCTCGCGTTCACGACGCTCGTCGCCGCGACGTTCCTCGCGCTCCAGCAGGCCCTCATGGCGCTGCTCGGCCCGGCCGCGGGCAAGGTCGCGATCCTCGCGCTGCTCATGCTGCAGCTCGCGTCCTCGGGGGGCACCTACCCCGTGCAGACGACACCCGCGTTCTTCCAGGCCATCCACCCGCTGCTGCCGATGAGCTACGCGGTCGACGGGCTGCGTCAGACCATCACGGGCGGGGTCGACGGACGGCTCTGGTTCGCGGTGGTCTACCTCGGCGTGCTGCTGCTAGCGTCGCTGGCGATCAGCGCCTGGCGGGCGGGCCGCATGCGCACCTGGACCCTCGACCGCCTGCACCCGGCGCTCGAGATCTGACGCCGGCCCGGCCGGAGCCCCTGGCGACCGCACGACGACGCACGACGACGAAGAGGCTGGACGAACGATGACGACGACCAAGGCGGACCCGACGGCGGACGGACCGGGCGCCGTCGGGCCCGTCGAGGCCGGTGCCACCAGGTTCGCCGGGGCCGGCGAGCCCGCCGGGACCCGGCGCGAGCAGGCCTTCGCGGCCCGCCGTGCCGGGACCCGGCAGCAGATCATCGACGCGGCCGTGAGCCTCATCGCCGACCAGGGCTTCACCGCCACGTCCGTCGAGGACATCGCCGCGGCCGCGGGCGTGGCCAAGGGCAGCGTCTACTACAACTTCGGGTCCAAGTCGGACGTGTTCGAGGCCGCGCTCGCCGGCGGGCTCGAACGGCTGACCGTCACGCTCTCCGAGGCCCGCGCCGGGCTGCGGGGCAAGGAGGCGCTCGGGGCGCTCATCGCGTCGCTGCTCGAGCAGATCAGCGCCCACCCCGACTTCGCGAAGCTCCTCGCTGCCGAGGTCTTCCGGGTCGGGCGCGAGTGGCAGGAGACCGTCGGTCACATCCGGGCGCGCGTCATCGAGTTCTACGCGGCCGCGCTGCGCGAGGAGCGACCCGGGGCGGACGTGTCGCTGCTCGCGGCGTCGGTGTTCGGGGCCACGCTCGTCGCGGGGCTCGAATGGCTCGTGTTCCAGCCCGAGCGCGGGTTCGACGAGGTGCTGGCCGCGGTGCTGGAGCTGGTCGCGGGCCTCTGAGCGCGAGCCGCGCCGCCGAGGGCGACGCACGCGCCCGCCGACGGTGACGCACGCGCCTCCCGAGGGTGACGCACGCGCCCGCCGACGGTGACGCACGCGCCCGCCGAGGGTGACCTGACGGCGCGACGCTCGCTCCGCCGTCGGGCCCCGGCACGGCTCAGCCCAGGAGCAGCTTCCAGCAGCCCACCCCGATGAGCCCCGCGAGCAGCGGCGCGACGACCGGCACCCACGCGTAGCCCCAGTCGGAGGGGCCCTTGTGCTTGAGGGGCAGGAGCGCGTGCACGATGCGCGGCCCGAGGTCGCGCGCGGGGTTGAGCGCCGGCCCGGTCGGTCCGCCGAGACCCGCGACGAGCGCCCACACGAGGAAGCCGAGGGCCATGTGCGCGAGCCCCGGCTCGGTCGTGGTCAGCGGCGAGTTGACGATCGCCAGGGCGCACGAGAACAGGACGACCGAGCCCAGCAGCTCGTTCGCGAACCCGTTGGCGCGGCTGTGCGCGGCGTTGACGGTCGAGAAGGTCGCGAGGACGTCGTCGACGTTCTCGGTGCGGTCGTAGTACGGCTTGTGGGTCGCGACGATCGCGAGCTGCCCCGCCATGGCGCCGAGCATCTGCGCGACGACGTACGGTGCGACGTCGGCCCACGGGAACAGGCCCCACGTCGCGAGCCCGATCGTGAACGCCGGGTTGATGTGGTTGCCGCTGATCCCGCCGAACATCAGGGCCGGGATCATCACGCCGAACCCGTAGCCCATCGCGATGAGGCTCCAGCCGCCGCCGTACCCCTTGGACCCCTTGAGGTGCACGTTCGCGACCGTGCCGTTGCCGATGATGATGAGAATCGCCGTGCCGATGAACTCGCACGCTGCACGCACCGCGAGGGAGTAGTCCGGATCCATGCGCACACCCTGCCAGTGCCCGGGCGCGAGCGGGCTGCGCGACACCCCGCGAGACGGGGCGCTCGCGTGCCCTCGCGCGGCCTCGCTGGGTCGTGGACACGGTCCGGTCGTGGGGCATCCGGTGCCAGGCAATACCCAGCACACCGGGCCCGACGGCGTCGCTCGCCGCGGTCCGTCGTCGCGCCCGCGGTGGTGGTCGGCGCGGTGGACCGTCACCGTCGGCGTGCTGGCGCGTCACCGTCGGCGTCCTGAGCCGTCACCCTCGGCGTCCCGGTGCGTCGCCGTCGGCGTGCCGGGCCGTCACCGTCGGCGGGCAGGGCCGTCACCCTCGGCGGGTGGGCTCCTTCCTGTGTCGCGTCCCGCCCGCTGCCCGTACGCTCGCGACAACCGAACTCCCCGCAGCGTCGCGTCGAGTGTGCGGTCTGCTGCGTGGGGGACCACTGGAGGAGAACGAGTGTGAGAACACGTCCGATCGTCCCGTCCGTCGCCGCGCTGAGCCTGGGGCTCGCCGCGGTGTTCGTCCCGCCGGCCGCCGCTGCGCCGCCGGCACCACCCGCCCCGCTCGAGGACCACGTCTCGGGCGCGGCCGTCATGGAGCACCTCGAGCAGCTCCAGGCCATCGCGGACGCCAACGGCGGCAACCGCGCGCTGGAGACCCCGGGGTACGAGGCGAGCGCCGCGTACGTCGAGCAGGTCCTGACCGACGCCGGGTACACGCCCGAGCGCCAGTACTTCACGTTCGAGGACCAGAACACCGACGAGCTGTCGCTCACGGCCGGTGGGGTAGCGGTCACGCAGAGCATCTTCCCTGCGGAGTTCGCACCCGACACCCCGCCGGGCGGCGTCACGGGACCCGTCGTCCAGCCGGCTGACGCCCTCAAGCAGGGCTGCACGGCCGACGCGTGGGCCGGGGTCGTGGCGACGGGGGGCGTCGCCCTGGTCAGCCGAGGCTCCTGCAACTTCTCGCTCAAGGTCCAGCACGCGGCCGCCGCGGGGGCCGCGGCCGTCATCATCTACAACAACACGGCGGGCCCGATCAGCCCGACGCTCGGCGCGCCCAGCGACGCGTGGGTGCCCACGGTCGGCATCACGCAGGCCGACGGGCAGGCCATCATCGCGGGGGTCGCCGGCGGGCAGACGAGCGCGACGTACGTGCTCCAGACCTCGATCGTCCAGCACGAGACCTTCAACGTCATCGCGGAGACGAGCACGGGCCGGTCGGACAACGTCGTCATGATCGGGGCGCACCTCGACGGGGTGCCCGAGGGGCCGGGCATCAACGACAACGGGTCGGGTTCGGCCGCGATCCTCGAGACCGCGGTCCAGCTCGCCGAGCACGGCGGCCCGCTCGACAACCAGGTGCGGTTCGCCTGGTGGGGCGCCGAGGAGGTGGGGCTGCTGGGCTCGACGCACTACGTCGACGACCTGGTCGCGAACGACCCGGCCGCGCTCGACCAGATCGCGACGTACCTGAACTTCGACATGGTGGGATCGCCGAACTACGTGATCGGGGTCTACGACTCCGACGAGTCGACGTACCCGGCGCCCGTGCCGGTGCCGCCGGGCTCGTCCGAGACCGAGGACGTCTTCACGGACTACTTCGACGGGATCGGGCAGGCGTGGGTCGACTCGGAGTTCTCGGGCCGCTCGGACTACCAGGCGTTCATCGCGAACGGCATCCCGGCGTCGGGTCTGTTCACGGGCGCCGACGACGTCAAGACCGAGGCCGAGGTCGCGCTGTTCGGCGGCACGGCGGGGATCTGGCAGGACCCCAACTACCACTCGGCGAACGACGACATCGACAACGTCGACCCGGTCGCGCTCGACATCACGTCCAAGGCGATCGCGCACGCCACGGCGTCGCTCGCGGCGGACACGTCGGCGATCAACGGTGTGGTCTCGCCGGTCGACCCCGAGCTGACGAACCTCAGCGCGACGGCGCGCTGCACGGGGGGCGTCGCGACGCTCTCGGTGGTCACGACCAACGGCGAGGACCGCCCGCTCGACGTCCGGATCACGACGCCGTTCGGCACCAAGACGTTCGACGACGTCGCGCCGGGCAAGATCGCGCAGCAGAAGTTCAGCACCCGGACCGGTGCGCTCGCTGCAGGCACCGTGACGGTCAGGGCCTGGGACGACGCGGGGTCGCAGGAGTCGTACACGCTCGACTACGCGGCGCTCACCTGCTGATCCCGCCGCCGGGACGGAGGGCCACCGTCGAGGTGGAGGGTTCTGGCCCTCTCCCTCGACGCGATCCCTCCACCGCGGCCACGCCCGACGGCGCCCCCTCCTCCGGTGAGACTCTCGCCGGGGGAGGGGGCGCCGTCGGGCACGGGAAGGTCACGCAGGCGGGGCCGGGTCCCCCGGCGGACCCGACGCCGCGGCCGCCTCCGCCTCCCGCGCCGCGACGTTGCGCTTCGAGAGCAGGCTGTGCCGGTACCCGAACGACGCGTAGATCACGAGCCCGATCACGACCCAGACGAGGAAACGCAGCCACGTGAGCGTCGTCAGGTTCGTCATGAGCCACAGGCACGCGACGCCCGAGAAGATGGGCAGCACGGGGGACCAGGGGACGCGGAAGCCACGCTCGATGTCAGGGCGCGAGCGGCGCAGGATCGGGATGCCGAAGCTCACGAGCACGAACGCCGACAACGTCCCGATGTTGATCATCTCCTCGAGCAGCTCGACCTGCGCGAGCCCCGCGATCAGCGCGACCACGATGCCGGTCCCCACCTGGAGGCGGACCGGGGTGTGGAAGCGGTGCGAGGTCTTGGAGACGCCGCGCGGCAGCAGGCCGTCGCGGCTCATCGAGAACATGACGCGCGTGAGGCCCAGGAGCAGCACCATGATGACGGTCGTCAGGCCGACGAGGATGCCGACCGAGATGACGCGCCCGGCCCAGTCCGCACCCACCAGGATGAAGGCCGTGGTGAGCGACGGGTCGTCGGAGGCCGCGAGGTCGGTGTAGGAGACCATGCCTGTGACGACGAGCGTCACCAGGATGTACAGGACCGTGACGACCGCGAGTCCGCTGAGGATGCCCTTGGGGATGGTCTTCTGCGGGTTCTTGGCCTCCTCGGCCGTGGTCGCGACGACGTCGAACCCGATGAACGCGAAGAACACGAGCGCCGCACCCGCGAGCAGGCCCATGACGCCGTACGTCGTGGGCTCGAGGCCCGTGAGGAAGCCGAACAGGGGCTGCTCGAGCGCCGACTTCTCGGGGGCCGGCTGCGACGGCGGGATGAACGGCGTGTAGTTCTCGGCCTTGACGTAGAAGAAGCCGACGACGATCACGAACAGCGTGATCGCGACCTTGATGATCGTGAACACGCTGTTGATGCGGCTGCTGAGCTTGGTCCCGATCGCGAGGAGCGTCGTGAAGACCGCCACGATGAACACGGGCCCCCACTCGAGGTCCACGGGACCGATCGCGACGGTCAGCGGCAGGTCGATGCCGAACAGCGAGAACGCGTCGGCGAGGTAGATGCCCCAGAACTTCGCGATCACCGACGCTGCGAGCAGCATCTCCAGGATGAGGTCCCAGCCGATGATCCACGCGACCAGCTCGCCCATGGTCGCGTAGGAGAACGTGTAGGCCGAGCCCGCGATGGGCAGCGCCGAGGCGAACTCGGCGTAGCACATGACGGCGAGCGCGCACACGATCGACGCGATGACGAACGAGATGATGACCGACGGCCCGGCGAAGTTCGCGGCGGCGGTCGCGCCGACCGAGAAGATGCCCGCCCCGACCGCGACCGCGACCCCCATGACCGCGAGGTCCCAGGCGTTGAGGTCCCGCTTGAGGGACCGTTCCGGGTCGTCGAGGGCCGCGAGCGACTCCTCGACGGACTTGAGTCGTAGAACACCTCTGGCCATCGCACCAGTCTGTCCGGCGGGTCGCCATCACGCGCGGTGGACCGCCCGACGGCGCAGCGACGCCCGTATCGCGGACGCCCAGGGGTGCACCCCGCCGAGGGCGACGTGCCCACCCGCCGACGGTGACCGGCCGCTACGCCGAGGGTGACGTGCCCGCCCCCGACGGTGACGTGCCGGACCCGCCGGTGCGACGCCGTCGGGCCGGAGCCGTGGCGCGACCTGGGAGAATCCTCCGATGACCTTCTCCACCCCGGAACCTGCCCGTCCCCACGCGCCGCTCGGCGCGACCGGTGAGCTCCTCGCGGTGTGCCGCGTGCACGGCCTGCTGCCCGACGCGGGCACGGTCGGCGTGACCGCGATCGACAAGCGCGCCGTGGACGGCCCCGTCAAGGTGCGCCCGCTGGGCCTCTACGCCGACGTCCAGGCGGACCGTGCGCACCACGGCGGCGAGGAGCAGGCGGTGTACGCGTACTCGCAGGAGGACGCCGACCACTGGTCGGCAGAGCTCGGCTACGAGGTGACGCCCGGGCTGTTCGGGGAGAACTTCCGCACGCGAGGCGTCGCGGCGAGCGGGGCCCTGATCGGCGAGCGCTGGCAGGTGGGGACCGCGGTCCTGGAGGTCACGCACCCGCGCACGCCCTGCGCGACGTTCGCGCGACGGCTCGCCGAGGACCGGTGGGTCAAGCGGTTCACCGACGCGAACCGCACGGGCGCGTACCTGCGGGTCGTGACCCCGGGGGAGGTGCGGGCCGGGGACGCGGTCGAGGTCGTGTTCCGCCCGACGCACGGCGTGAGCATCGCGGACTGGTTCGGGGCGCGGGCCGCGGGGACGTCGGTCGAGGTGTCGCAGCGTCTGCTCGACGCCGAGGCCGCGGGCGAGGTCCGCCTCTCGGCGGAGGTGCGGGAGGGCGCCGAGCGCGCCGTCCGCCAGCGCTGAGTGCGTGGTCCGGCGGGGGGGCGCCCGGGGGGTGGGCGCCCCCCCCCCCACCCCACCACCCGCCCCGCCCGGGAGCGGCCCCCCCCCCACCCCCCGGGGGCCACA
>NZ_JBHVOS010000016.1:52088-58894 GCF_042887685.1 Oerskovia sp. NPDC057915
GGGGGGGGGGGGCCCCGCCGCGCGCCGCCCCCCCGCGCGGGGGGGGGGGCCCGGCGCCCCCCCCCGGGGGTGGCCCCCCCCCGACCACGCACTCAGCGACGGGCCGGGACGTTCAGGCGCGCCGCGGCTCGCTCGGGGGCCACTCGCCGTCGTCCGAGCCGTCGTCGGCCGCGAACAGCAGCTCGTGGAGCCGGACCTGGACCTCCTCGACGCGCGGGACGTCAGGCAGGGTCATGCCGGGCTTGGCCGTCGCGTCCGAGATGATGAGCGTCCCGCAGCCGAACATGCGGTCGATCAGGTCCTTCTCGTACGTGACGTCGTTGATGCGGTAGAGCGGGATGTCGCGGCCCGTGCGCGTGAGGATGCCCGTGCGCGTCGACAGGCGCTTGGTCGTCACGGTGTACTGGGTGGTCAGCCAGCGCAGGTGCGGCACGACGACCCACACGAACGCCGCGACCACGGCGACGCCGAGCGTCCCCCACAGGATCACGGGGTGCTCGGGGGAGAACCAGAGGATCGCCGTCGCCGCCGCGACGATCAGCACCAGGACGAGGATCGGCAGGAACAGGGCCTTGGGGTGGGTCCGCAGCTCCATGACGACGGTCTCGCCCTCGGCGAGGTTCTTGTTGACGCTCATGGGGAGCATCGTGCCACCCCGGGTGGGGGTCGTGGCACGGTGTCCAGGTCAGGCCGTCGGCAGGTTCCAGCCCTCGACGGTGCGCAGCCCGTGCCCGTGGCCGAGCAGGCTGACGCTCGCGGTGCCGAGCTCGAACCGTGCGGCGGTCGCGGGGCCCAGCTCCAGCCAGACGGCGGCGAGCACGCGCAGCAGGTGACCGTGCGCGACGAGCAGCACGTCGCCGCCGTCGCGCAGCACGGGGTCGACGCGCCGCACGACGCTCCGTGCCCGGTCGGCGACGTCGTCGAGCGTCTCGCCGCGCCGGGCGCCCGGCCCGCCGTCGGCGCTCGGCACGACGTGCACGCCGTCGCGGAAGATCAGCCAGTCGCGCCCGATCTCCCGGCTCACGTCGTCGGCCGTGCGGCCCTCGACGGGGCCGTAGTCCCACTCGGCGAGGTTCGGTTCGGGGACGGCGTCGGGGTAGCCGGCGAGCTCGGCGGTCCGCCGGGCGCGCAGGAGGGGGCTGCGCAGCACGAGGGCGAACGATCGCCCGGCGAGGAACGCCCCGGCGGCCCGCGCCTGCTCCTCGCCGTGCGGGGTCAGGGGGATGTCGCTCGTGCCGGTGTGCTGACCGGTCAGGCTCCACTCGGTCTCGCCGTGCCGCAGGAGCACGAGCTGGGGTTCGGGCATGGTGTCCTCCGGGGTCGGGGTGCTGTTCCGAGCATCCCCCAGGCCCGACGGCGGAGCACCCCCAGGGCGTCCGTCGCGCCTTGCGGCCGGGTCGTCCGGGGGTGCGACGGCCGCTGCCGGAGCACCTGCGGCAGCGGCTGCCCGGGGCTGGCCGGGAGCGACTGTGACGGAGTCGGGGGTCGTCCTGGAGCCTGTTCTGCCCCTAGGCTCGTCCGTCATGACCACCTACTCGATCCTGACGGCGACCGCTGCGCTGCGAGGCGAACCGTTCGAGGCCGAGACCGACGAGGCGGCGCTCGACGTCGTCCGGTCACGCAAGCGGAGCGGGAACCTGCCGCTCACCTCGTTCTCGTTGCAGGCCTCGGACGACCGCACGGTCGCGTCGTGGACGGGGTCGCACGAGGTCGTCTGACCCGCTGACCTACCCGGCGCGCAGGGCGTCCGACGCCTCCGGCCGTGAGACGTCCCGGGGGTCGAGCGTCGTCCCCAGGGTGAGCCCGTCGTCGTCGGGAGCGGAGAGGGGTTCGAAGCCGAGCCGGGAGTAGAACGCGATCGCGCCGTGGTTCGCGGCGCCGACGCCGAGGTGCAGGCCCGCGATGCCGAGGTCCTCGAGCAGGCCCCGGAGGTGTTCGATCATGCGTCGCCCCCAGCCGGTGCCCTGCGCCTCGGGGAGCAGGTCGATGTGCAGGTGCGCGGGGTGCGTGGCCGGCTCGGCGAGCCAGGGTCGCGGCGGCGCGGGGGTGCGGTCGTGGATCTGGCGGACGAGGCGCGCGTCGGGCGAGGTGTCGGCAGGGTCCGGCAGCGGGTACCGCTCGCGCAGGGGCGGCCACCACTCGTGCTCGAGCCACTCCTCGAAGGCCACGGTGTCGCGGCAGCCGATCACGTAGCCGACGACGCGGTCGTCGTCGGTGACGAGCACGGTCACGAGGGACGGGTCGTGGGCCGCGTAGGGGGCGGCGTAGATCTCGCCGAGCTGTCGCGGGTCGGCGTAGGCGGCGGTCGCGTCGCGGCCGTTGTCGCCGGTGCGCAGGCAGATGTCGTACAGCGCGTCCAGGTCGCGGGGCGCGTAGGGCCGGATTCTCACGGTGGTGCTGTTCCTCGGGTCCGGGGGTCGCCGGGCGCTGGTGGTCGCGTCGTCTGGCGAGACCTCGTGCGGGGCCGACGGGGGTGTGTACTGCCATTCAAGTTTACAGACGGTCACGGGCGCTGAACGCCGCGCGACCCGTGCCCCGGGGTGGTCCGTTCTCGATGCCGCCCAGGGTTTCGGGCACTCTTGAGCCCGAGCACCGCGGATGCCGGGGCCGGACAGGAGGACGACGCCGTGAGCACGGACAGCACCAGGAGGGTCGGCAACGCGACGGTCCTGCGCGCCCTCAACGACGGGGCCGCGCTCGAGGCGTTGTTCCGTCACGGACCTATGACGTCTGCGGGCCTCCAGGAGAGGCTGGGCCTGTCCAAGCCGGCGACAGCGACCCTCGTCGCGCGGCTCGAGGCCGCGGGCCTCGTCGAGCGCTCGGGGCACCGTGACGGCCGGCCTGGTCCGCGTGCCGTCGTCTGGACGCTGCGTGGTGCCTCCGGGTACGCGGCGGGTGTCGACGTGACGGTCGGCCAGGTCTCGGTCGTGGTCGCCGATCTCGCCGACAGGGTGCTCGGCAGGTCGGTGCGCACGGTCGTGTGGTCCGCCGACGAGCATCCGCCGGGCGAGCACCTCGACGTCGTCCGGGCCGTCGTCGACGAGGCCTGCGCACGGGCCGGGATCTCCCGCGCCGACCTCCTCCAGGTCGTCGTCGGCTTCCCCGGGTCGGTGGACCCCGCGACCGGACGCCTCGCGTACGCCCCGCACCTCGTGGTCTGGAACGACCAGGACGTCGAGGCGCAGCTCGCCGCGACGCTCGGTGTGGGGGTCGCGGTCGAGAACGACGTCAATCTCGTGGCGCTCGCCCAGCTCGCGCGCGAGGACCTGGCCGACGCCCGGGACGTGTTCGTGCTGTGGGTCGACCAGGGGGTGGGGGCCGCGACCCTGCTCGACCGGCGCATCCGCCGGGGTCGTCACGGTGGGGCGGGCGAGATCGACCGCGTCCCCGTCCCCGACCCGGCCCGTCGTGGTCGCGCGCCGGAGGGGCGGAGCACGGTCGCCGACCTCGTCCAGCTCGACGCCGTCGCGCGCCTCGCGCAGGCCTACCGCCTCGCGCCGTTCGACTCCGCGCCCCTCGACACGTTGCGGATCGACCCTGCCGGCGACGGTCGGGCGTCCGACGCCGCGCGCAGCCCGCAGGTCCGGGAGGCCGCGGCCGACGTGCTCGCGGCGGCGTCCCTCGACCCGTCGGGTGATGCGGAGGACTTCCTCGACGACCTCGCCCGGCGTCTCGCAGCGGTGCTGAGCATGGCGCTCGGGGTTCTCGACCCCGACGCCGTGGTGCTCGGCGGCGCGGTGGCCGCTGCGGGCGGGGAGGTCCTACGGGAACGTGTCGCCACGGTGCTGCGCACAGAGCACGGGGCGCCGACCGCGGTGCTCCTGTCGACCGCGCAGGGTGACGGCGTCGTCGAGGGGGCGCTCGCGGCGGCCCTCGACGAGACTAGGCGCCGCGTCTTCGGGGCGGGGAGCGTCACCGCGTCCTGACGGGCGGGCCAGCGACCGCGGGCCCTGCCCTGCCCCGTGGACCGAACGCCGCGAGATGCGGCCAACTGGGGTCTAGACCTCGGTGCGACCCCGCTTGGCCGCATCTCGCGGGACGGGCCGCGACCCGATGTGTCAGGCGACGCCGTCGACCCCCACGATCGACAGGAAGACCACGAGGGACCCGAGCAGCACGACGGCGACTCCCACCGAGATCAGCAGGACGGTGCGGGGACGGACGGACATGGGGCTCCTGCCGGGTCGGGGCCGCGCCGGTCGTCCGTGCGCGGTGAGGGAACCCGACCATCGTAGGCAGGGGCGGCCCCTCCCGGTGCCCTCCCGGTGCCGGTCCCGTCAGGCGTCGTCGCGCGGACCGTCGGCGAGAGCAGGGGGCCAGACCACCTGGAAGCGCTCGAGCACGATCTCGTCGTCCTCGGACCACTCCGCTCCCCGGGCGGCGCACGTGCGGATCCAGTACTTCGTGTGCTCGCGCCGCCAGCTCTCGAGCGACCGGTCGTCCTCGCCCTCGTCCCACGCGAAGGCGGCGTCCACGGAGGCGAACGTCCCGAGCCGCAGCTCGGTGCTGCGCAGGATCACGCGCGGGTGCCCGGCGCCGTCGCACGCGACCCAGTGCGACCCGACGCGCGGGAGGGCGTCGCCGCGCGCGGCGAACTCGGAGGCGAGCTCCGCCGTCGCGCGCTTGGCGCCGTGCGTGACCTCGTGCAGCAGGGCGTCGGAGAGCGCAGGGGAGTCGCCGAACCGCTCGACCGTGTACTCGTCGCACAGGGCGACCGCGTCCGGGTGCGCTGCAGCGTAGTCGGCCCAGAACGCGTCACCGGCGGGGGTGTCGACGGGCGGGAGGTCGGTGGGCGGGTGGGGAGCGCGGGCGTCGGTCATGACCCGATGGTCCCATCGGACGTCCTGCCCGGTGGAGACCTTTTCGACCGGGCAGGTCGGGGGCGGGGCGCCCCCGACCCGGTCAGGCGCCGATTGCCGCGAGGTCGTCGGCGCGGGCTACGCGGCGGGCGAGCGTCCCGTCGCGCCACGTGAGGTAGCCGCCGTCGAGGTTGCGCACGTCGTACCCGAGCTGGGTGAGCAGGCGCGCGGCGGTGTGCCCGCGCTGCCCCACCTGGCAGTGCACGACGACGGGTGCCCCGGCCGGGATCTCGGCCGCGGCCCGGTCGCGCAGCGCGTCGAGCGGGACGTTGAGCGCGGGCAGCGAGCCCGTGCCGTCAGGGCTGTCGACGCCCGCCACCTCGACCGTCCCGCGCGCGTGCTCGCCGGGCGTGCGGACGTCGACGACGGTCGCACCCTGGGCGACGAGGTCGTCGAGCTCGTGCCACTGGACGGTGCGGGTCTCGCCCGTGCGCAGGTTGTCGGCCACGTACCCGAGCATGTTGATGGGGTCCTTGGCCGAGCCGTACGCCGGGGCGTACGCGAGCTCGAGGTCGGCGAGCTCGGAGGCCGTGAGCCCGCCCGCGACGGCGGTGGCGACGACGTCGATGCGCTTGTCCACGCCGTCGTGCCCGACGCCCTGCGCACCCAGGATCAGGTCGGTCTCCGGGTCGACGAGCAGCTTGAGGGCCATCTGGGTCGCACCGGGGTAGTAGCCCGCGTGCTGGACGGGGTGGGTGTGGATCGCGCGGTAGGGGCGCCCCTCGGCCTGCAGGCGCTTCTCGTTGCGCCCGACGCTCGCCGCGGTGAGCCCGAAGACGCCGACGACGGACGTCCCCACCGACGGGCGCATGCCGTGGCGGCGCCCGAGGATCACGTCGGCCACGTGGCGTCCGTGCCGGTTGGCGAGGTTGGCGAGCGGGATGAGGGTGGTCGGCTCGTCGCCCGCCGCCCCGGGAGCGGAGCCGCTCGGTGCGAGGGCGTCGCGCTTGGTCGCGGCGTCGCCCACGGCGTAGACGTCGGGGACCGAGGTGCGCAGGTCCTGGTCGACGAGGATGCCGCCGCGGGGGCCGACCTGCGCCCCGGCGAGGACCGCGAGCTCGACGTCGGGACGGACGCCGATCGCGGCGACGACGAGGTCCGCCGGGACCGTGCCGCGGGGCGAGCCGTCGCCCGAGGACAGGTCGGCCGTGTCGGGGCCGAGCGCGCTGACCTGCGTCGAGGTGCGCACGCGCACGCCGTGGGCCTCGAGCTCCTGCTGGACGCGGATCGCCATCTCGGGGTCGAGGGGTGCGAGGACCTGGTCGGCGAGCTCGACGAGCGTGACGTCGAGGCCACGGTGGACGAGGTTCTCCGCGACCTCGACCCCGACGAACCCGCCGCCGATCACGACGGCCGAGCGGGCGGGGGCACCGTGGGGCGCGGTCCGGGGCGCCGGGGAGCCGGACGCGGCGTCGGTGCCCGGCAGCGCGTCGCCGCCCGCGAGGGCGCCGTCGGCTGCGCGGCACTCGATCGCGGCGACGATCCGGTCGACGTCGGCCACGTCGCGCAGGACGAGGGCTCGCTCCATGCCGGGGGCGGGCGGGACGACCGGGCGTGCTCCGGGGCTCAGCACGAGCCGGTCGTAGGTCTCGACGGTCTCCTCGCCCGTGGCGAGGTCGCGGACCGTGACGGTGTGCGCGTCGGCGTCGACGTTCGTGACGCGGTGGCGGACGCGGACGTCGATCCGGAAGCGGGCGGCGAGCGACTCGGGGGTCTGGAGGAGGAGCGCGTCGCGGTCCTCGATGACGCCTCCTGCGTAGTAGGGCAGGCCGCAGTTGGCGAACGAGACGTGGTCGCCGGCCTCGAGGACGAGGATCTGGGCGTCCTCCGACAGGCGGCGAAGACGGGTCGCCGCGGACATGCCTGCCGCGACGCCTCCGACGATGACGATCTTCATGCTTTTCCTCCTGGTGGTCGAGGTCGACTATACCCCCCGGGGTATAGTCG